>JAHRVG010000044.1 GCA_019090795.1 Paracoccaceae bacterium
CATCTTTTGCCAGACGTAAATAAGCGCTGATTATTTCGGGCAATAGCGCCCCAATTTCCACCCCCGCGGCGTCGGCCATCCGCTCGACAAACCGTCGATCCGAGGTTTTTAGCGCGTTCATTATATCACTCATGCTGCGCCCGCAAAAAAGGCAATTCCACATCATTCTCGGCGGCGTGGTCAATTATCCAGTTTTGGATTTTACCGGCGTTTGTCATATCAATCCCGCGCAGTTCATCCCGCAAAAATTGATTTATGGTATTTCGGCCTAAATCTAATTCGCGCGCCAGGCCCGCGGGCGTGACTTCAATCGCCGCCAAAGCGGCCACCAACCAGCGCCTAAAAACCGCCACCGTAGGGATTGCTGCTAATTGTTTATTTTTTTCTTGTGCCATTTTCGTACCTATATCCCCGAAATTCAGCAGGTTGCCCCGCCATATATTGCGTCTAGCTGTTCATTGCACACTAAAAGGGGCGCTGTAAACCATTAAAAGGCATTTTTGCACATTTAAACGTGCAAACAGAATGCGGTGCTGCGCCTCTTTTTTCGTGCGCATCACTTTTTAGTGTGATATGCGGGGTCTGGAACTCGGGAAATTCAATCAAAGGCACTTAGAATGACCAACGAAACAAACCCGAAACAATCCCGCGATCCGCGGATCGATACCGCACGCAAAAACCTACGCATGGCAATTGCCCTGCGTGGCACTAATTACGCACAAACCTCGACACAAGCCGAACTATCGCGCAATGTCGTTTCGCAATTTATCAACGGAAAAACGTCCCTCAGCTATGCCAATATGCTGGCAATCTGCGACGTTTTGGATATTCCAATCGGGGCCATGCACCGCCCCGACGCCATAACCGAGGCCAGAATTAAATTCTGGCGCTCAGTGGAAAGAGTACCGGATCACCTTGTATCGTCAGCACTGCGCGCCGTTAAGGATGGATTGCAAACCGACGATTGATTGGCCGCATCGGCCTCGACAATTTCGTCGATTGCAGCGCTTAACTCCAACAACTTTTCATCGCTTGCATTCACCGCCAACGCCATAAACTCAGCAACATTATTTTCTCGCATAACAACATCCTAAAATAGTTCCAAAATAGCCCCCACGGCTCGGCTTAACCGCAATCAACTAAAGATTGCAAACGTTTTTTAAAATTGACTTAGCACATTTTAAAGTGCTAGGCCCTAAATTAGTAACACGAAAGGGCGTTAAATGACTGATTACAACACCGCTGAAATCGGCCTTAGCACAAAAAAAGCCGTCGACTTCCTAAAGCGTGTCGGCATCCATACATCACGGCGCACGCTAGACGCACTGCGAACCTCGGGCGAATTGCCAGCAATCCATATCCGCGGACGCGTCCGATACCTATATCAACGGCAAGATTTGCTAGCCGCATTCACAAAGGAACCTGAAAAATGCTCAAACTTTTCCGCCGCACGAAAAAAGGCAACTACTTCCTGCGCGGCACCATCGCGGGAAAAAGCGTATATGAAAGCACTGGCGTTAACGGCTACGCCGCGGCCAACACAATCCGCCAGCGCCGCGAAACGGAACTTATGCACCGTCACACCGCTGGCACAGGCGCAGCCCTAACCTTTGCCGAGGCCGCTTTAACTTACCTCAGCACCGGCGGCGAAGGGCGGTTTTTGGCCAATATTTTACAGCATTTCGGCGTCGACACCTTGCTGGCGGATATTGACAACGCGGCCTTAACCAGGGCGGCCGCGCGGCTCTACCCAAACGCCAGGCCCGCGACGATCAATCGCCAGCTAATCACACCGGTTTCGGCCGTCGTCACCATGGCCGCGAATGAAGGCCACACACAGCAACGCAAATTCCGGCGACACAAAGACGACAAACCCCGCACCCGATGGCTATCACCTGAGGAATTCGAGCGGCTGATTGATAACGCCAGCGACCACTTGCGTCCGATCCTGGCCTGCCTTGTTGGCGGCGGATTTCGAACCTCCGAGGCCCTGGGAATTGAGGCGCAATATTACCACCCTGCAACCGGTGAAATCTGGCTGCCCGATGTAAAAAACAACCACCCGCGTATGATCCGGCTGCCTGCCAGGTCAATCGATATGATGCAGGGCGCACAAATGCCAGACGTCGGGCCGATCTTTCTAACTCCCAAAGGCAAACCTTACCGCCTGCGCAAAAACAGCGGCGGCCAAATCAGCGTGGCATTCAACAAGGCCCGTGCAGCCGCAAACCTCGGCGAAGAGGTCACACCGCACACCCTGCGCCACACCTGGGCAACATGGTATTACGCCGCCACCCGTGATTTCGGCGGACTGCTCGACATTGGCGGCTGGCAAAAATCGGATATGGCACAACGCTATCGCAAAATTGCCCCAGCCGACCTGCCCGACCGGCTCCAGGCACACGGCTGGGATTTCACGGCATTAGACCGGCGCACCGGCACAGCACCAAAAACGGCCACTCCCAAATTGCATTCCGTAAAATGAAGGGCGAGGCAAAAGAGGTCTAGCCCGCCTCGGGCTGGCCCATCACCAAAACCGCGATCAACGCGAACGGGCCAAACAGAACGCCCCAAATAAACCAAGCAATGCCCGAACGCTTACGGCTGACAGCCGCCAAAACCGTAATAATCACAAACGCAAGCCATAAGAAAAAAATCATTTTTTTGCTTTCTCTAACTGAATAATTTGCCCCAAGCCTATACCGCACATTGTAAAGTGACAACCCACAACGCAAACACGGCACGCACAGGATAATTTGCACCGCACATTATAAGCTGCAATGCCATTTCGAGATCGTGAAAAATAACCAAAATTCAATCCGTGCAAAATCGGTGCATTTGAAATAATTAATCTTGCAGACATTTGAAAACATTGAGGAAATTAGGAATGGCTAAACCCTTAGCAGGGGAGCGCCTTCGACCACTCGGCCACGTCTCCGCCGCTGTGTCTAGGGGTTGGCGGGGTAAGGCACAAGGGGGTTTTTCCGTTGAACCTTGGAAATTTGATATATTTTTGTCAGTCGCCTAATTGAAACCTTTGGTACGGTTTGAAACAAAAACGGGGGCGTAAACAACGCCCCCGTTCCCAGTCTCTTTTATCAATGTAATTAGGCGCTTGCAGCTTTGGGCTTGCCCCCGCCGCGACGGCGTGACCCGCCTGCTGGTTTGCCGCCTTCGCCACGAGGTTTGTGCCAGCGGCGTTTGGCTGGTTTACCGTCGCGGGTTGGGGTGCGGCGTTTACCGACGTTTTTCGGAGTATTTGCCACCACAGCCGCCATCGGGCTGCCATCCGCATTCATCGCGGGAACTGGCATCTTGATTACTTTTTCAATCGCGCGCAGCAGTTTTACCTCTTCTGGTGAGCAAAACGTTACAGCCAGCCCCGAGGCCCCTGCCCGCGCGGTCCGGCCAATACGGTGCACGTAGGATTCGGGCACGTTAGGCAGATCGTAGTTCACCACCACGGCCACGTCAGGGATATCAATGCCGCGCGCCGCAATGTCAGTCGCGATCAGGATCAACTTGGTGCCCTTGCGAAAGGCATCCAGCGCCCGTTGCCGCTGGCCTTGGGATTTATTGCCGTGAATAGCATCCGCGCCAATCCCCTCAGTATTCAGCCGTTTGGCAACTTTGTCAGCACCGCGTTTGGTGCGGGTGAAAACAATGATCCGCTTACCCGGGTGCTTTTCTGCCAGCTTAAAAATTGCAGTAGGTTTCGCCCCTGGGTCCATGTGCACAACCGTCTGTTCAATTTTGTCAGCGGTTGCGGAAACCTGCGCCACAGACACCTTCACCGGATCAGTCAGGTGGTCATTTGACAGGGAGGCGATTTCTTTAGGCATGGTGGCGGAGAATAGCAGCGTCTGACGCTTTTTCGGGGTCAGTTTCAGCAGGCGCCGGATGGCGGGCATAAAACCGATGTCCAGCATCTGGTCGGCCTCGTCCAGCACCACGGTTTCAATTTTATCGAGCGATACGGACCGCTGTGAAATCAAATCTTCCAGCCGCCCCGGTGTTGCCACCAAAATATCAATACCCTGAGCAATTTGACGTTGCTGACGCTTGATCGGCACGCCGCCAATCACCACGGTAGATTTCAGGCCAAGCCCGCGCGAATAGGTCCAGATTGCATCGTTGATCTGAGTTGCCAATTCGCGTGTCGGGGTCAGGATCAGAACCCTGAGCGGATGTTTGCCGTTGTATTTACCATCCGCCAAACGATGCAGGATCGGCAAAGTAAAGGCGGCGGTTTTGCCGGTGCCGGTTTGGGCCAAGCCCACAACATCGCGCCCGGCCAGAACGGCAGGAATTGCCTGCGCCTGAATCGGCGTTGGCTTTTCGTATTTGTTGTTAGACAAGGTTTTAAGGATCGGCGCACAAAGGCCGAGATCAGTGAAGCTCACGTTCATATTCTTTCAAGTGATGCGCAGGGGCGATCAAAAGAAAGTCCAACGCGGGTTTCGGGACATTTCGCCCATTGCGAGCGGAATGCACAGGTTAAGTAGTGAAGGTCAACCGAAAATCAAGAGGTTAACCTCGTTAATTGCGATGTGTGGCAAATTGACGGTCAGGACAAGGCCGTCATAATGCGGTCGCGCACCTCAACGGGTTGCTCTTCGATTGCGACCATAACGCGGCGTAATTCTCCACGCACCCCGTGCAACTGATCAATCAATGACAACACCACGCCCAAGGCATCCTCCTTCAGGTCGAACTGGTCTGACAGATCACAAATCAGCTCAATGCGCGCCAGATCGGCAGCGGTGTAAACCGGGCCGTCCTTGGATGTTGCCGGTGACAGGAATTCATGTTTGACATAGGTTGACAGGCGCGTAGGCGTCAGGCGGCTGACAGTGGTGATGGTTTGCTCTTCGGAATAATATCGGGTCATTCACTCATCCCCCTGCGTGGGTCATAGCTGTTTTTCTTACGCCATTCTTGCAAAAACTCCTGCAACTCGGCATCCACTTTAGGTGGCGCAACAATACGCAATTCCACCCGTTGATCGCCCGCAGGCTTGCCTGCCCGTGTCACCCCGCGCCCACGTAAGCGTAGGGTCTGGCCGCTGCTGGCCCCAGCGGGAATAGTCAAGTTCACCGAGCCATTGATAGTTGGGGTCGGAACTTTTCCCCCAAGCATGGCCTCGTCAATCGTGATCGGCAAGATCACCCGAATATCGTCACCATCGCGCTCAAAGAACCGATGATCGCCAACGCTGATTTTGACGTAGGCGTCCCCTCTTGGCCCCTTGCCAGAACCTTCGCCCCCTTTTCCGCGCAAGCGAATGGTCTGGCCATCGGCCACACCTCGCGGGATCGCCACTTCGAGGTTATCGCCACCGGGCAAGGATATGCGCTTTTTGCCGCCCTTGACGGCCTCCATAAAATCCACATCCAGCATATATCGCGAATCTGCACCGCGCGCATCAAACCCTCCCTGCCCTTGCCTGCCTTGCGCGGATTGGCCGCGCCGACGCAGGATATCGGCAAAAACATCTGACATGTCACCCATGTCCGCGTAACCTTGGCTGGATTGATACCCATGGTCCTGTTGTTGGGCATAATCACGGTAAAACTTGCGCTCAGGCTGCTTCTCTGCCCCGCTTGCATCAATCTCACCGCGATCAAATCTGGAGCGGGTTTCGGGATCTTTCAGCAAATCATAAGCCGCCGAGGCTGCTTTGAATTTCTCTTCAGCAGCGGTGTCCCCCGGATTAAGGTCCGGATGATGAGTACGCGCCAATTTGCGATAGGCTTTCTTGATTTCGGCATCACTGGCCGATTTGGGAAGGCCGAGCGCTTTGTAGGGGTCGTTGCTCATAGGCTATTGCTCCGAGAATTAGGTGTTACCCCATATGTAAGAGAAATTGAGCACAATGTAAGTCCAAAATGGCGCATTATTTATCCACATCTACCCCCTGCGCCATCGGATATTCAAATGGCAAATCATTCGTCCCGCGCAAATCTGCATCCAGCAACGTGGCAATCACGCATTCGGCGTTTGAGAAATCATCGTCATCGGTGTAAATCGACGGGGTTACTACCACCGGCAGGCCAACCGCATGCGCAGATATCAACCCATTCAGGCTGTCTTCAAGGGCCACACATTTATTGGCTGGCAGGCACAGGCGGCTCAGAGCCAAGGCAAACACATCACCCGCGGGTTTCTTGTTGGCAACTTGATCTCCACAAGCGATCGCCTCGAAAATATCATCAGCAGGTTGGCCCCAGCAGCATTCGCACAAGGCATCCACATTTGGGCGACTGGTAGTGGTAGCGATGGCCACGCGGATGCCAGCGGCGCGTGCGGCGGTGATCAGGTCGGCAACACCAAGGCGTAGTTCCAGCTTCCCCTCAGCCAGCAGCCCAACATAGATTTTGGTTTTGGCGGCGTGTAATTCCGCTATTTCGGAATCATTCATTTGCTTTGAACCCGCAGGCATGGTCGCCTGATGTGCTTTCATGCGTTCTTTGCCGCCTGTGGTTTTCAGCAAAATGCGATAATCATTTTGTGACCAATTCCAATCCATACCTGCATCTTTGAATGCCTCGTTAAAGGCTGCGCGGTGGGCTTCTTCGGTTTCGGCAAGGGTGCCGTCTACATCAAAAATCAGGGCTTCAATGGCCATGGAAAATCCTTTCGGTCGCTTGCTGCGCCAATTGTAGAGTTCAAGGAATGTAAGGGGGAGTAAAATGTTTTGACTTAACGCTGCATCAGAATGCATCCAGCGAAAAGTCGAAACGCTCTAAACCGCAAACATGAATGAGGTTAGGATGATCTGTCCTAAAGCATCGTAATGGGAAAACGCGAACTGATGCGGCATCTCTGACACGGGTCCCTTGCGATACCCTTGGGTGAAAACAGCAAACATCACCCCGGCCGACTTAGCGGTTTGCGCGTCTACTTCGCTGTCCCCCACGTAAAACTTGTGCCGCGCCTTTAGCTCCGAAAACGTATGAAGCAAAGGTTTAGGGTTGGGTTTATGCACCGGCAAGCTATCGCCCCCGACCACCACGGAAAAATACTTCGCAAGGCCAAGTTGTTCCAACACCGCATTGCTCAGGGCCTCTTGCTTGTTGGTGCAAACGCCCAAAGCATAGCCCCGGTATTCCAGCATATCCAGCAAATCAAACACGCCGGGATAAACCACCGAGTGTTCTGCCGGCGCATCACTGTAATGTTTTACAAAGGAAGCCAACAAACGGGCTTGATTTTCCGCGCCCATATCCAAATCGCAAGTTTTACTGACACGTTCCACCAATTTCGGAATACCGTTGCCAATGAAAGAACGAATGGTATCTAAATCTAGCGGGGCTTTCCCCTCGTCTGCCAACATTTTGACAGCCGTGGCGTGGATGTCTGGTGCGCTGTCCACCAGCGTACCGTCCAGATCGAAAACAATAGATTTCATGCTCTTAGGCCTTCCATTTGATAGAACACCCCATTGACGCAACTTGCGTTTCCGGTCCCTCGCCCGTCTTCGCTACCATCGTCATAGCGGCAAACAACTCGCGGCGCAAATCTGTTGGGCCTGCGACCTTGGTTGATGCATCGAGACGGCCACGGTATTGCAGGCCACCATCTGCGTTAAAGCCGAAGAAATCAGGGGTACATGCGGCGTCGAACGCCTTGGCAACCGACTGGTCCTCATCGTGCAAATAAGGAAAGGTAAAGCCCTCGCGGGCCGCCATTTTCACCATATTGTCGAAACTGTCGTCGGGATAGTTCTCCGCATCATTGGCACAAATCGCCGCCACACCGATGCCGATGGACTGCAATTCTTTTGCATCCCGTTTGATGCGATCAAGAACAGACAGAACATAGGGGCAATGGTTGCAGATAAACATGATCAGGGTGCCGTTTGGCCCCGCTACATCAGCTAGACCATAGACCGTGCCGTCGGTCGCAGGCAGGCGGAAATCGGATGCCTGCCAGTTGAAATTACATACAGGAGGAGTGACCGCCATCAGCCCAAGGCCCCATTTGCCGCGTCACGAATGGCGCGGATATTGCGGCCATAGGGCGCGGGGTTTTCCACGCTGCCGCCTTTGAATACGGCTGATCCCGCCACCAGAACATCAGCGCCCGCCGCCGCCATCAAAGGGGCCGTTTCCGGTGTAATCCCACCGTCAATTTCGATGTGGATTGGGCGATCTCCAATCATCGCGCGCAGTTTTCTAACCTTGTCGACTTGGGAGTGGATGAATTTTTGCCCGCCAAAACCGGGGTTTACGGTCATGACACAGAACAAATCCACCATATCCAGCAGGTACTCAACATCCCCCAAACCCGTGCCCGGATTAAGCGCCAAACCAGCCTTTGCGCCCGCGTTGCGGATCGCCTGCAAAGTGCGGTGTGTATGTTTACCGGCCTCGATGTGGGCAGTAATCACGTCGGAACCTGCCCCAGCATAGGCCTCGATATATTCATCCACAGGGGAAATCATCAGATGCACATCCATCACGGTTCGGATGTGGGGGCGAATGGCCGACAACAATGGCGGGCCAAATGTCAGATTAGGCACGAAATGTCCGTCCATCACGTCTACATGTACCCAATCACAGCCCTCGGTCTCAATCGCCTGAATTTCTTGGCCAAAGTTGGCGAAATCGGCAGACAGAATAGAAGGTGCGATTTTGATGTCACGATTAAAGGCCATGGGGTCTCCTTTGGGAGTAAGGGGGATAGGGACGCGAGGATTCCCGCGCCCCTGTTGTATTATGCAGCAGAGTTGATCCGCAAGGCTTCGCGCCATCCCGGATAGATGCTGTCCGCATCACTTGAGAAGCTCTCAAATGCGCGGGCAAACTCTTTGTGGTCTTTTGCGAATTCAATCGGGTCAGCGCCAGCCTTCCAGCATTGTTCCGCCTGACGCAAGGATGTCGCACCCGCAGCCGCGCCGTCAATGTGGCCAAAAGAACCACCGCCAGCAGTCAAGATCAGGTTAGAGTGGCCAAGGTTTTCAAAGAAACCCGGCATTCTGAGCGCATTCATGCCACCGGAAATGATTGGCGTTGTTGGCCCCATGCCCGCCCATTCCTGATGGAAGTAAGGACCATCGGCACTGTCATCGGTGATCATATAGGCCATCAGTTTATCAGCCGCTTCGCCTTCCATTTTACCAAAGCCCATAGTGCCTGTGTGGATACCCGAGGCACCCTGCATCCGCGCCATTTTGGACAGAACAAACGCTGTGTAGCCGCGCATTGCGCTTGGGGATGTCACAGCGCCGTGGCCAGCACGGTGATAGTGCAAATACTGGTTGGGGAAGTTGCGGCGCGCGGTTGTTATTGCTGCCGGACCCGTCACATAACCATCTACCAAGAAGGCCACATGATCCGCATTCTCACCAAATGCTTCTAGGATGAACTCACCACGTGCCAACATTTCATAGTGATCATCCGCAGTGATATTGGCTGAGAACAGTTTTGCTTCACCCGTTGCATCCTGCGCACGTTTCATCGCATCAGCCACAAGCGTGATGGTTTCTTTCAGTGGCGCAAACACCTGATTACCTTGAGGTTCATCATTTTTGATGAAATCCCCACCAAGCCAAAAGTCATAGCAAGCATCGGCAAACGGTTTTGGACGCAGGCCCAATTTCGGCTTGATGATTGTACCAACGATGAACCCGCCGTCTACATGGGGGCGACCCAGAACGTTCCACAGATCTTTGATGGTTGTGGACGGGCCATCAAACAGACGCAAGTATGCAGGGGGCACATAAAAATCGTGAATCTTGGCATGCTCTACATCGCCCATACCTTGGTTGTTGCCGATACACAGGGTCAGGAAAGAGGCCAACATGGCACGCCCGTCAGTAATGTTGCGATCAAACAGATCGGTTGGATAAGCGATCTTCATCAGGTTTTCGGCCTCATTGATCTCATAAACCAATGCATCAACGCCGCGGGTGAAATCGTCGGTGGTGGAGACGGCCACATTGGTCCCGGTAGAGGATTCAGCTGCAAAATGCGCGGCGGTTTCAAGGTAGCCCCCAAAACCCGCTTTGGGTTTCATGATATAGGCAACAAGAACGTGCTTGCCCCCTGCAATCAGGGCTTCTTCGGTTAATGACAGGTCTGCATAGCGATCTGACTGGTCCATGGTTCTCTCCTTTTAGCGCATTTCATCAGGCAAAGCGGTATCGCCTCGCAAAATTGGTTTTGCGCGCTGTAGTTTTGTGGTTGATGCCCCCGCAAACGCGGGAGCAGGTTTGGGATTTAGCTTACAACCGGATCAAGGGATCCAGATGCATATCTCAGGGCCATGTCATCAATGTCGATGACAGTGATCTTATGGGCATTGCCCGCTGTGCCGAACCGCTCAAAACGGTCAAGGCACAGTTCTTCCATCGCGTTCATAGCGGGGATCAGGAATTTGCGCGGATCGAACTGTTGCTGATCTTGTGTTGCAACGCGTCGGAACTGCGCGGTCATTGCCATGCGGCAATCAGTGTCGATATTAACCTTGCGCACACCGGATTTGATGCCACGCTCGATTTCCTCAACCGGAACACCGTAGGTCTGGGGCATCTCGCCGCCATACTCGTTAATTTGGTCCTGCAAATACTGCGGAACCGAGCTGGAGCCGTGCATTACAAGATGGGTACCGGGTAATTTCTTGTTTATCGCCTCGATCTGTTTCATCGCCAGAATGTCGCCATCCGGTTTGCGGCTGAATTTATAGGCGCCGTGGGATGTCCCGCAAGCAATTGCCAGTGCGTCAACCTTGGTGCGTTTGACAAAATCAACGGCCTCGTCAGGATCGGTCAGCAATTGATCCATGCTCAACTTGCCCGTTGCGCCAGAGCCGTCTTCTTCGGCCGCCTCGCCGGTTTCCAACGACCCCAGCACACCAAGCTCCCCCTCAACCGACGCGCCAACCCAGTGCGCCATACGCGAAACGCGTTCCGTGATATCAACATTATATTCATAGGATGCCGGTGTTTTCATGTCGGCCTCAAGCGAGCCATCCATCATCACCGAGGTGAACCCGTGGCGAATAGCTGAAGAACAGGTTGCCTCGTTATTGCCGTGGTCCTGATGCATACAGATAGGGATATGCGGGTACATTTCTGCAAGCGCCTGAATCATGTGGCGCAGCATGATATCCCCTGCATAAGAACGCGCGCCGCGACTGGCCTGCATGATGACAGGAGCGTCCACTTTCTTGGCCGCTTCCATGATCGCAAGGCCCTGCTCCATGTTGTTGATGTTGAACGCAGGCACGCCATAGCCGTTTTCGGCGGCATGATCGAGCAGTTGTCTGAGCGTAATAAGTGCCATGTAATTTGTCCTTACGGTGCTGTTTTATTGTATATTCAGGATATCAGGCTTTGTGCGGCCTTTGCCACAGCTTCTGGCGTAATCCCGAAGTGTTCATAGAGTTCATTAGCGGGTGCCGAGGCCCCAAAACCCGTCATACCGACGAAGGCGGAATTGTCACCCAGAAATTTACCCCAGCTTTGTTCAATCGCGGCCTCGACACCCACACGCGGCGCCGTGCCCAGAACTGCGGCGCGGTAGGCTGCGTCCTGCCCGGCGAACAGCTCAAAACAGGGTGCGGAAACAACCGCAGCCTTGATGCCGTTTGCCACCAGCTGATCGGCGGCATTCAGGGCAATTTCTACCTCTGATCCGGTGGCAATTAGGGTCACGTCACGTGCGCCTGCCGCTTCGCGCAAAACATAAGCGCCCTTGGAAGACATGTTCATGTCGGTATGGGTGGTACGTACACAAGGCAGGCCTTGGCGCGACAGGGCCAGAACCGACGGCGTGGTGGTGCTGTTCATGGAAATTTCCCACGCCTCGGCGGTTTCCACCACATCTGCGGGGCGAAACACCATCAGGTTCGGGATGGCACGTAGGCTGGCGACATGCTCGACCGGTTGGTGCGTTGGGCCGTCTTCACCCAGGCCGATGCTGTCGTGAGTCATCACGTGAACCACGGGTTGCTGCATCAAAGAAGACAATCGAATGGCCGGTCTGCAGTAGTCGGCAAAAGCCAAAAATGTGCCGGAGTAAGGCTTGAACCCGCCATGCAGCGACATACCGTTCATGATCGCGGCCATAACGTGCTCGCGAACGCCGTAGTTTACAAAATCCCCAGCGTAATTATCGCGTGTAACCGATTCCATGCCCTTGGTACGGGTCAGGTTTGATCCGGTCAGATCAGCCGACCCGCCGATTGAATTGGGCAGGGTTGCGTTGATCACCTCAAGCGCCATTTCAGAGGCTTTGCGGGTGGCAACCTTGGGGGCATCCTCGGATAGACGCTTGCGATAGGCGGTCATTGCCGCCGTTACTGCTGTCGTATCGGGCGCACCAACTGAGGCGGTAAAGGCGTCTTTTTGTGCGTTGTTTTCCAGACGAACCGCCCAAGCGTTTTGTCCCGTTCTGCCGCGATTGGCAGCGATGTGCCACGCATCATAAATTTCCTGCGGAATTTCAAACGGGGCGTGGGGCCACCCCAGAACCTCGCGTGCGGCGGCGATTTCATCGGCACCAAGTGGTGCACCGTGGGTGGCGGAAGTACCTTGCTTATTGGGTGCACCGAAACCAATGATCGTGCGGCAGGCAATTAAGGATGGTTTATCACTATTGCGCGCCGCTTCAATTGCGGCCCCGATCATGTCTTTGTCATGGCCGTCGATGGATTGCACATGCCACCCCGCCGCCAAGAACCGCGCCTGCTGGTCCATAGAGGTGGACACATCGGTGGAACCGTCGATGGTGATTTTATTGTCATCCCACATCACAATCAATTTCCCAAGACCAAGATGCCCTGCAAAATCAATCGCTTCGTGGCTGATGCCCTCCATCAGGCAACCGTCGCCAGCAATCACGTAGGTGTAATGATCGACCAAATCATCGCCAAAACGCGCGTTCTGCATCCGCTCAGCCAATGCCATGCCAACGGCCATGGAAATCCCCTGCCCCAACGGGCCGGTTGTGCATTCAATACCTTTGGCGTGGCCAAATTCCGGATGACCCGCAGTGCGATAGCCCATTTGGCGAAAATTGCGGATTTGATCCATATCCATGTCGTCGTAACCGAGCAAGTGGTTGACGGCATAAACCAGCATGGAACCATGCCCCGCAGACATCACAAAGCGGTCGCGATCGGCCCATTGGTCATGGGAAGGGTCAACATTGGCAAAACGATTGAACAGCACCGCCGCCACATCCGCCATGCCCATCGGCGCACCGGGGTGGCCTGAATTTGCCGCCTGCACCGCATCCATTGTCAGGGCGCGAATGGCGTTGGCCATCATATCTTCGGTTTGATTTGTCATCTAAATATTCCTCAGGCGCGTTTTGATTCAGAAACGAGACGGCAAACCATCGGGGTAAAGATCAGCTGCATTGCCAAATCCATTTTACCACCGGGGATCACAATTGAATTGGCCCGACTCATCCAGCTACCCTCAATCATCGAGGTCAGGTAAGGGAAATCAATGCCACGCGGATTTTTAAAACGGATTACAACAAGACTTTCATCAGCCGTAGGAATCCAGCGCGCAACAAAGGGATCAGATGTATCGACCACGGGCACGCGCTGAAAGTTCACATCGGTTTCCATAAATTGCGGGCAGATGCAATTCACATAGGCCGGCATCCGGCGCAGGATGGTGTCTGCCACTGCCTCGGTGGAATAGCCGCGCGCACTCCGGTCGCGGTGGATTTTCTGGATCCATTCAAGGTTGATCACCGGAACAACACCAATTTTCAGATCGGCAATATCTGGCAGGTTTACCTCGTCGTTTCGTACCGCGCCGTGCAGCCCCTCATAGAACATCAGGTCGGATCCATCCTCAAAATCCTCCCATTCGGTGAATTTTCCCGGCTCCACACCATATTCTTCAGATTGAATATCGTCATGCACGTAGTGGCGGGTTTTGCCTTTACCTGTCTCTGAATATTCGCGAAACACCCGTTCTAATTCACCCAACTCATTCGCTTCATAGGAAAAATGGCTGAATGCATCCTGACCAGCGGAACGTCTCTCCATCTCCTTTTTCATCGCTACTCGATCAAAGCGGTGAAAAGCATCGCCTTCAATCGCCACGTGCCTGATGCCTTCGCGACGGAAAATCTGCTCGAAGGTGGTTTGCACAGTCGAGGTGCCGGCACCAGAGGAACCAGTTACGGAAATGATCGGGTGTTTCTTGCTCATAACGTCTCTCCTTAAGTGCGGAACAGCCCACGGCTGCCAAACAGCGCGGAAACTTCTTGCTCGGGTAGATCGTGATAGGTGGCAACGCGGGCGACCTTTTCGGGCGTGCCGAAAATCAGCGGCGTACGTGCGTGCAATGTGCTGACCGAGTGATTCATGATCGGATCAGAACCATCGGTGGCCTTGCCCCCGGCCTGCTCCACCAGAAAAGCAATCGGTGCGCATTCATAAACCATCCGCAAACGGCCATTCTCATATCCGGGTCGCGCATCTGAAGGATATAGAAAAATGCCGCCGCGTGTCAGGATGCGGTGGGTTTCCGCCACCAATGATGCCACCCAACGCATGTTGAAATTCTTCTCGCGCGGGCCTTCGGCACCAGCGACACAATCATCGATAAAGGCACGAACAGGCTTGCCCCAATGGCGGTAATTTGAGGCGTTGATGGCAAATTCATTCGTTGCCTCTGGTACCTTCATCGCGTCGTTCACTAGGATGAATTCACCGCTGTCTGGATCCAGAACGTATTGCTGCGTCCCGGCACCAAAGGTCACAACCAAGCCGGTTTGCGGCCCGTAGATGATGTACCCGCCCGCAATCTGTTCATTCGCCGGACGCAGGAAGCTTTCATTCGCATCCTCTTTGGCATTGTAGATCGAAAAAATTGTGCCAATGGAAACATTCACGTCAATGTTGGATGATCCGTCAAGCGGATCAATCGCCAGCGCCAGCCCCCCTACGGGGTTCAGGCCAACGACCTCTTCTTGCTCTTCGGACGCATACCAGCGCACGTCTTCGCTGCGCAGCGCATCAGCAAACATATCGTCAGCCAGCACATCCAGCGCTTTTTGCCCGTCACCATCTGTATTCTCGCCAACCTCGTGCCCAAGTGATTGACCCAACGGTCCCTTGGCGATAATTTTGGCAACCTCGATCGAAACACGACAGAGTGATTCGATGACCGGATACAGCGAGTCGGGTATCTTATCTGCTTTGATACACGGGGTTTTTGAAGTCATTTTAAACTTTCCAACTTTGTTTCGGAGTGGTTCCGCCCATCGGCACAACCGCTGTGATCCTCCCCTTGTATTCCATAAATTGAATTGTTATCAAATTTAAAAATTCCTTGTCATGATAAAGGAAAATTTAATGGCTAGACAAGAATCCATAACCCTCAAGCAGTTACGCGCATTGCGTGCGGTTTCGGAACTCGGCTCAATCACCTCGGCAGCCGGTGAATTGAACCTCACCCCCCCGGCCGTACACACACAATTGCGCGGATTGGAAACCGCAATCGGGTGCAAACTACTGCAAAGCAGTGGCGCATCCGGGGCGATTCTTACTGCCGAGGGGCAGGTTGTGCTGGAAACGGAACACCAGATCGTGGCGGCCCTGAGTTCCTGCCTGTTAAAGGTTCAGGCCCTGCGGGACGGACAAACCGGCGTGGTTGTTCTGGGGGTGGTGAGTACCGGCAAGTATTTCGCCCCCCGCCTTGTTGCCCTTTTAAAAGCGGCGTTTCCTAACATTGATGTGATTCTTCGCGTCGGCAACCGGCAAGACATAGTGTCAGAACTGAATGACCGCTCCATCGAACTGGCCATCATGGGCCGACCGCCGCGCAGCCCTGCTGTTCTTTCTGAACTGCTGGGGGCACACCCACATGTGATCATCGCGGCCCCAGAACACCCCTTGGCCAAGGCAAAGAATGTTGCGGTGAATGATCTGTTGGATCAAACCTTTATTACTCGGGAACAAGGCTCGGGAACGCGCATCCTGATGAGCCGTTATCTGGATCGCATTGGAGAAGGGCAAACCTATCGTCAGATCGAAATGGGATCAAATGAGACCATCAAACAAGCGGTAATCGCCAATCTCGGCATCGCGATGATCTCCCAGCATACGGCAACAGAAGAAATAAAATCGGGGCGGCTGGTGGCGTTGAACAGCGCAGGTCTGCCGATTGAACGCCAGTGGTATTTGTTGCACCGGCAAGATCTAGCGGTAACAAATACCATTGCCACAGTGCGGGATTTCATTCTGGACCTAAAGGCAAACTATTTGCCGACACTTTGAAAAACTGGCACCTTTGAAAGGAAATAGACGTGAATCTTCTGTGCGAAATACTTCTATATTCTTGTAACAAAGGGATAATATCCTCCGTGCAGAGGTGTTTTCGAATACCAATAACGCGCGTTTCCATTGTTAACCTGTGTGCTTGTGCCACACCCTAATCTGATCAAATCACCCTCAGCCCCCTTGCCCGACACAAGGCCCGCGCGCTAAGGGGGCAACCAACTTGCTGTGCCCCTGATCCAAATTCAGGCGAACGAAAGCACACCTCATGGATATGAAAACCGCCATCCCATTGCCGGGCTGGATCAAGCTAACGAACCGATACACCCTGAAGGCCGATGCTTTTGCGGGCTTTACCAATGCGGCCATCGTGTTGCCACAGGGTGTGGCCTTTGCCACCATTGCCGGACTGCCACCGGAATATGGGTTGTACACTGCGATGATCACCGCTGTTGTCGCCGCGATTTTTGGTTCTTCAATGATCATGGTGTCTGGCCCGACCACCGCGATATCAGCGGTATTATTCACCACTCTCAGTGACTTGGCCCTGCCCGGCACTTCCGAGTATATCCAGATGGCACTGGTGTTAACGATCATGGTGGGTCTGTTCCAGCTGATTGCCGGAATCGCGCGCCTTGGCGGGCTGGTATCCTTTGTGTCGCACTCGGTTATGACTGCATTCACCGCTGCCGCTGCCCTGCTGATCGGTGTCAGCCAATTGGCGGGCGCGCTTGGAATCCATGTGGAGCGCGGCGGAAATGTGTTGGAACGCGTTCTGCGAGTGGTTGAACACTTTGACGGGTTGAACATGACCGCGGTGATCATTTCCACGGCCACTTTGGTTTCGGCCATTCTGGTGCAGCGTTTTGCCCCTCGCTTGCCCGGTTTTCTGGTGGCCCTGCTGGTTGGTTCGGGCCTCGCTTGGTATTTGGATGCGGCAAACAAAGGCGTTGCCATGGTTGGTGCTCTGCCCAAAGCTTTGCCCTCTTTTGCCCCGCCTGCCACTGGGCTGGAACAGATTTCCCTGCTAGCGCCGGGGGCCGTAGCAATTGCGCTTGTTGGCCTGCTGGAAGCTATTTCCATCGGCCGTGCATTCGCGGTACGGCGGCGCGAACCGTTCAACGCCAATCAGGAAATGATTGGTCAGGGCCTCTCGAATATGGTGGGCGGGTTCTTTCAGTGCTATGCGGGTTCCGGTTCTTTTACCCGTTCCGGCGTAAATGCCGCTGCTGGTGCCTCAACACCCCTATCGGGTATCTTTGCCTCGATTTTTCTGGCACTGATCCTTATTTTTATCGCCCCTTGGGTTGCCCATATCCCGACCCCCGCCATGGCAGGGTTGATCCTGTTTGTTGCTTATCGTTTGATCGACTTTCACGAAGTCCACCACATCATTACCTCCAGTCGCCCAGAAACCGTGATCCTCGGCCTGACCTTCGCAGCAGGGTTGTTCATTGAGCTGGATTTCGCCATCTATGTCGGTGTCATTGCCTCATTCTGCGTGTTCATCTACGAGAGTTCACACCCCGAACTACCGATCACCGCGCCGATCGTTGGTGCTGATGGCAGCCGCAAATTCCGCGATGTGGACCTGCATGACCTGCCGGAATGCCCCCAACTCGTGACCTTCCGCATTGACGGGCCGCTGTTCTTTGGCTCCGTCGAACATGTGGAGCGTAAAATCAAACAAATGCGCGCCAAACGTCCGGGCCAGATCCATATGATCCTGTACCTCAAAGGCAACGGCAAGATTGATCTGGCGGGGGCGGATCTGCTGATCCAGGTCATCCGCGACGTCAAAGAACAGGGTGGTTCTTTCCGGCTTGTGGCCCTGTTCCCGCCCCTGGTCAAGGCGCTGCACCGCTTTCATGTGGTGGAAGAACTGGGCGAGGATCACCTGTTGATGTCCAAGGGCGAGGCCGTTCAGGCCTGTATGGATGATCTAGATCGCTCGATCTGCGCCATGTGTTCGAAAAAGATATTCCATGAATGTGAACAAATGTCGAAACTGGATGCGGCATAGAGCACAAATTCAGTCAAGGATTGCGCGCGATCTAGGGTTTGCCTACATTCAAGGGTACGGGCGCAGACGCCCGATACAAAAAATCGAAAATTTGCGTTGTGTTAGGACGTGTTTTGCACCGGATAATCAACCCTGTTACCAATAACGTGATTTTACGGCCACCTGCCAGAGCCATCCTTGCATTGTTTCTCAAAATCACTGTCGTCACCCTTCTCGCCAGCTGTGCGGAACGGGGTGTAATGGGATATCTTGAAACACCCGCACAAGCGCAAAATGTTGAGACCGTTTTGGTCGCCACCAACCGCAACAGAACCACAGATGGCGGCTATGGCAAAAAGCGCACCCAGCTAGTCAATTACGCATCCTATGACCTCTCAATCCCTAGCAGCCACCAGCCCGGAAACCTTGAATGGCCATCGGATGCGGTTGATGTGAATACTGATTTTGCCATTGCCGCCCGTAATGAATTCGCCTCCTCGACCAATTTCAACGCGCAGATCAACCGGGCCTTGGCGGCAAAAGATGTGCGCAATAGCAAGGGAGAGCGCGAAGTTCAGGTTTTCGTCCATGGTTTCAACACAAATTTCGCTGAATCCTTGTACCGAATGGCGCAAATGAAGCATGACTACGAGGGAAAATCCCCAGTAATTCTGTACTCATGGCCCTCAGCCGCCAACCCTCGGCTGTATATTTATGACCGTGACAGTGTGCTCTCGGCCCGCGACGGGTTGGTGGAAATGCTAACAGTTTTGGCCAATTCGCAGGTCGAGAAAATCACCCTAACTGCCCATTCCCTCGGCACGCATTTGTTGATGGAAGCACTGAGGCAGATTTATTTGCATGGAAACACCAAAGTACGCGCAAAAATTGGTTCGGTTATTCTTCTTTCGCCAGACATTGATGTAGATTTATTCAACAGTCAGGTTTCCCACCTCGATCCCCTGCCACAGCCATTTCTTGTGTTTGGGTCCTCCCAAGACAGGGCACTGCGCTTGATGAGCTGGCTTTCAGGTGAACCAAAGCGGGTAGGTAGCAATCTCGATCCTGCGGACATCGAGAACAAGAATATCACCTTTTTTGATGTGTCAGGCTTTACCGACGGGGACAGAAACAATCACTTCCTGCTGGCAACCTCTCCGACGCTTCTTGCTCTGATCAAAAAGGATTTCAGCCGTCTGGAAAAGGTGCTGCCATCCATCACAATTGACGCGCGCTAGGCTTGCAAAAGCGCCTCTTGCAACACATCTTTGACGACACTCAGATCAACCTCGCTTGTCACAAAAGCCTCGCCAATGCCGCGCGCCATGATGAAAGCGATGATGCCGCCGCTAACCTTTTTGTCTTGCCCCATCAGCGCAATCAGCGCGTCGGCATCTGGTAATTCTCCGGCAATATCCGCCAAATCGCATTTCATGCCCATGGATTTGAAATGTTGGCGCACCCGGCTCGGGGCTTCTTGCGAGCACAGTCCAAGACGCTGCGAGGTTTCAAAGGCCAGCGCGGTGCCGATTGACACCCCTTCGCCATGGAGCAAGCGATCAGAATATCCCGTCGCCGCTTCCAGTGCGTGGCCAAAAGTGTGGCCAAGGTTCAGCAAAGCCCGCTCGCCGCGTTCATGTTCGTCGCGCGCGACAATATCGGCCTTCATCTGGCAGGAATGGCGTACGATGTTTATACGTTTGGCCACATCCCCTGCAGCCGCGTCGGCGGCATTTGTCTCCAGCCACTCAAAGAATTCCGCATCCCCCAGCAGGCCATATTTGGCAACCTCCCCGTAACCCGCCAGATAATCACGCTTGCTCAGGGTCGCCTGCACGCTCACATCTGCCAGTACCAGTTGCGGCTGGTAAAACGCCCCTACAAGGTTTTTCCCGTGCGGCGAATTGATACCGGTTTTGCCACCAACAGAGCTGTCGACCTGCGCCAGCAGTGTTGTCGGGATTTGCACAAAGCGGATTCCACGACGCAGGATAGCTGCGGCAAAGCCTGCCAGATCACCGATAACACCACCACCAAAAGCAATCAGGATGTCGTCACGTTCGATCTTTTCCGACAGCAACCATTCCACCGATTTCTGGATATTATCCCAGGATTTGGTCGCCTCGCCCGCAGGCAAGATCAGGGTGGTGGTGCTAATTCCCTCGCCCTGCAAACCCAGCTTCAAACGTTCCAGATGCAGCGCCGCTACGTTTTCATCGGTGATGATCGCCACTCTGGGGCGGCGCAGAAGAGGCGCGACGTAAGTACCGGCAACAGCCAGCAGATCGGGGGCAATTTCGATATTGTAGGAGCGATTGCCCAAATCAACGTTTACGGTTTCCTGCATATTCTTATCCTTGAATTACGCCACTTTGTGGGTCGGCCAGCAGTGTTGCGATGACCTTTTCCGCCATATCCGCAAGCGATATTCCTGCCTGTGATGGCGTCGAAAGTTCTGCCTTGGCATAGATCGGCGCGCGCGCGTCAAACAGGTCCGACAGAGTTTGGTGCGGGTTATCAGTTTGTAACAACGGGCGCGTAGTTTTGTTTTTAACCCGGCTCCACAAAAGGGGCAGATCTGCCTGCAACCACAAAGCAATGCCGTGTTTGCCGATCAGTTGGCGGTTCTGCTGCGCAAGATAAGCACCGCCGCCGGTGGACAGGATGCAAGGCGGGCCTTGCAGTAAACGTTCCAGCACTTGGGTTTCCTTGGTACGAAAGAAATCTTCGCCATCGCGGGTGAAAATTTCAGCAATCGACATATTGGCGGCTTTGACGATCTCAGAATCGGTGTCCACGAACGGCACTCCCAGTCTTTGCGACACAAGCGTACCGACGGCAGTCTTGCCAGCCCCCATCAACCCGACAAGGGCGATGGTTTTAGTTACTGTGAAAGCCACGCCAGTACCCCTCTCTTGTGTAGAGTTCTTGCGAAAATCCGCTTGGGTTTTCAGCAAATCTTTACTCTTTTCCAAAAGAGGTGATAACATCGCAAGATAACAAGGCAAGCCCCGAACCCGGTCTTTCCGGATGAATTGGGCCAAAAACAAACAGCAGTTGGACTTTCACCATGGGTAGATTGATACGATACGTGTTTTATCTGGCAGTTCTCGCCTTTCTGGGGCTGGTTGGTTTCGCCTATTTTGGCGATTTATCCGCCCCCCAAGCCGAAGTCACAATAATTGTGCAGCCCGATGCCGCGTAATAAAGTTTTGGCCGGGATGCTGGCGGTTTTATGTGCTGGCCCGGCGCTGGCGGAAAATTATTCTGTACCAGCAATCTGGCCATCCAACGTTTTGACACCCGACTCCATCAGACAATCCAGCAAACGCCCAGTGTTGGGTGGTGCGCACGGATTGGCAACCGAGGTGATCACAGTCACATCTCTGGACGATGTCACGCTTGATTCCGTCGGGGTTTTGCCTGCAGATATCGTTGGCGTACCCAGCGATTTCTGGGGTGACAGCCCAGCCCCTCAACTGGTCAAATTGCTGCGCCACCACAAAGAAAATGCGCTGCCCGATGTCACTGCCCTGTTACACCATATTTTGTTGGCCGAATTGACAGCACCGGTTGGCCAGTCGGATGATGGTGTGATGTTACTGGCACGGCTGGACCATCTGCTTTCTGCCGGTGCACTGGATCAGGCCGAGGCTTTGCTCGAACGCTCGGGCACGCCGAATGCAGCGCTGTTCCGGCGCTGGTTTGACGTAAGCCTGTTGACCGGACGCGCCGAACGCGCCTGTTCCGCGATGCTCGCTGATGCCGGGCTTACTCCTAGCTTGCAAGCGCGGGTTTTCTGCCTGTTTCGTGCTGGTGACTGGGCCGCGGCGGCCCTCACCCTGCGCGGTGCCGCGTCACTTGGGGAAATCGACGCTGATGACGCTTTGCTGCTGGGTATGTTTCTGGACCCCGAGTTTTATGCAGGCGAGGCCGATCCCCCGCACCCTGAACATTTAACCCCGCTACTGTTCACCATGCGCGAGGCGCTGGCCCTCCCCCGAAACGGACAGACCTTGCCGCTGGCCTTTTTGCAGGGCGATTTGCAAAACTATTCTGGTTGGCGCAACCGGCTGGAAGCGGCGGAACGGCTGGTGCGCTCGCAAGCGATTCCGGCGACCACATTGATTGAAGCCTACAACGAAGCTCAGGCCTCGGCCTCTGGCGGGATCTGGGACCGGGTTCGCGGCGTACAAGCCTTGCGCGCAGCCCTCGCGGCTCACGACAGCGCAGCGGTCTCCGCTGCATTACCGCTAGCCTACCACACCCTAAGCAAGGCGCAGCTGGAATATGTACTGGCCGATATGGTCTTTCCCCGGATCAGCGATCTGGATTTAGATGAAACGGCCGCTGGGGTGCGTTTCAAGTTGGCGTTATTACACAAAGACCGCGCCACGCTGGCGGCCGGTTTTGCCGGATCCAATGCAACAGACACGTTTTTACTGGCCCTTGCGCAAATGGATATGGCTCACGCCATTGCTAATTCAGAAATGCAGAAGGCTATTTTGGCGGCATTTCAGGGCAGCACAATGCATAACCAATTGCTGCTTGAGGTCACCAACGGGCGCAAGGGAGCCGCTGTTTTGCAGGCGCTCAATATTCTGGAAGGCGACCGGCTGAGCGATCCGGTAGCCGTTGAAACCGCACTTGCAGTGCTGGTGCAGACGGGGTTGGCCAGCGAGGCTGTCGGCATCGCCATTCAATTGCTGATCCTGAACCGACAAGACCTGATATGAGCGACTGGATAGGCCGTTTTCTCGAGGCAATCTACGCTGAACAGGATGCGGCGGAAAACACCTTGAAGTCCTACGGTGCCGATTTACTGGAATTTCAGGCATTTCTTGCCGACAACAAGATGGATTTCCAGCATGCAACCCGCAGTGATGTCGAGGATTACCTGATTGCATTAGAGACCCGCGGCATGGCCCAGAGTACCCGCGCCCGGCGCCTCTCGGCGGTGCGGCAACTGTATCGCTTTGCCTTTGAAGAAGGTTGGCGCACGGATAATCCGGCACAACAAATCAAGGGACCACGCAAAAAAAGGCACCTGCCCAAGGTGCTGAGCGAAGGCGACGTGGACAGGTTGCTGCAAGGGGCAACACAAACCGGACGCAGCCCAGCTGACCGCATCCGTAACAGTTGTTTGATGCAACTGCTATACGCCACCGGCATGCGGGTTTCCGAGCTGGTATCGCTGCCTGTCGCGGCGGTGCGGGGCAATCCGGAAATGGTGCTGGTCAAAGGCAAAGGCGGCAAAGAACGTCTGGTGCCCCTGTCGGCACCGGCAAAAATGGCAATTGCCGCCTGGCTGAGAATGCGTGGCTCCGCGCAAGAGCAAGCCCGCGCGGCGGGCAAGCCTGCGTCACGCTTCCTGTTTCCCTCAAGCGGAAAACTGGGCCATCTGACCCGCATCCGGTTCTACACATTAGTAAAAGAAATCGCCGTTACCTCTGGTGTCAGCCCGCAAACCGTCACCCCGCACAGCCTGCGCCATGCTTTCGCAACCCACCTGTTGGCGGGGGGGGCTGATTTAAGGGTGATCCAGATGTTGCTGGGCCACGCGGATGTCGCCACCACAGAAATCTACACCCATGTTCTGGATGAAAAGCTGCGGGAATTGGTGATGGCACATCATCCTTTGGTGAAAAAGAATTGATGTTTCCAAACCGAAAAAACCGGCAGCAAAGGACCGCCTCATGAATCTAATCCTGCGCTATTTCGGGCTTTGTCTTTTGTCCCTTGCCCTGCCCGTGTTCACGCTTTTGCCCTTCGACGTGCTTGAGGAAACGGGGGTGGATTTGATAACGCGCGCTATGTTTGTGCCGATCTATGGCTGTTTGGCTGTGTTTTTAATGACCAGCTTCAATCCAGCGAAGATGCGGCAACATCTAGAGGCGACGCGCACACGGATCGACGATTTACATCTGTGGCTGGCCCCTGTGCTGGTGATGCTGGCATTCTTGTGGGCCGGTTTTATCTTGATTGGTATGCTTGCAATGGCCGACGTTCATGAGGCGTATCCCATTGCATTTTTGGCGTTGACGATGGGGGCCGCCGGCCTGGCAGTCTGGATCGCAATCCGGGTGCGGCGGGCATTTTTCAGGGGATCCTGACGATACGTGCCTCGACACCATGGTGATCGGATCCCAGCAACTCCAAACTTTCGACAGAACCTGAAAACTGCCGGGGCACCAACACATGGTCAATCGGCATATTGAACAGCCCCTTGAGGCGAAACGTTCCGTTGCTATGGCCGATCCGCTTGCTGCGGGTGGCCTGTTCAATCACTGTCACCGATTTTGACCACGGCACCATGTTGAAATCCCCCCCCACAAACACCGGCCCAGCAAAGGACGCCAGTACCGGCAACAGCGCCTGCACCTGCGCCGCCTGACCATAGGGAAAGGGCCAGCGCAAATGCAGCGACACCAACCAGAGCGGCCCGTCCGGCGTAGCAACCTGCATAGCGGCCAGACCGTGTTCCTCAATGCAGTGCTGCGACCCCTCGATCAGCGGCAGCCGCGATACAACCCCAACCCCGCCAACGCTGGCAAATTTACAGAAAAGCTGGCCCGGATGGCTGTCCTTTAACAGGCTTAACAGTACCTTGTTGTCGGTTGTGACCTCTTGCAAGGTGATGAAATCCGCATGCCTGTTGGCGATATCCACAGCCAAGGGCTGCATGTCTGTGTTGCGAAAAGACAGGTTCTTTTGATACAAAACATAGCGCGGCTGTGCCACTGGTTCCGGCGCAGCCAGCGACAAGCCAACCGTCACAGAAGAGGCAACCCCGAGCGCCAGTAGCATCATGCCAAACTTGCGCGGCCAAAGCGGCCAAAGCACCGCTGCGGACAGGATCGTCAGAACCCCAAGCGGCAGCCGGAACACTGCCAGCGAGTCCGCTAGCGGGTGCAGCGAGGTCATGCCGCCCATTACCAGCAGAACTACCGGAATGAGCGCCAGAAATATTATCACCCCTTTTCCCACTCCATACCCCTTAGCTTTTGCCTGACATTATTCCTTGTGGCGTTGAATAGCAGCCTCAAAATTGCCGCACCACAACATATTGCGTCCTGCGCCTTCAAATGCTCTAATAGCACACCAATAGAGCCAACCCCAGAATCGAGCAGAAATGGCCGCCAACTCTTTGTTTTCCGACGATGAAACACCAAAAAAGCCGAAACCGGCCATTGTAAAGCCTGCACCGGCCGCGCCAAAAGCGGTGGATGAAGAGTATAACGCTTCCTCTATCGAAGTGCTGGAGGGGCTGGAGCCAGTGCGCAAGCGCCCGGGCATGTATATTGGTGGCACCGATGAACGCGCGCTGCACCATCTGGTGGCAGAGGTTCTGGACAACTCCATGGACGAGGCGGTGGCCGGCCATGCCACCCGTATCGAGGTGGAGTTGCACGCGGATTATGCGGTTACCATCCGCGACAATGGACGTGGCATTCCGATTGACCCACACCCCAAATTTCCTAACAAATCCGCGCTTGAGGTGATCCTGTGCACCCTGCACGCGGGGGGGAAATTTTCCGGCAAAGCCTATCAAACCTCGGGCGGGTTGCACGGGGTTGGCGCATCGGTCGTTAACGCGTTAAGCGATAGTATGGTGGTACAGGTTGCCCGCAACAAACAACTCTACGAGCAACGTTTTTCCCGCGGTCTGCCGCTTGGGCCAGTGGAGGTAGTAGGCAAAGCCCCGAACCGGCGGGGCACCTCTGTTACCTTCCATGCGGACGAACAGATATTTGGCCGCCACCGCTTTAAACCAGCGCGTCTGTTCAAATCCATCCGCTCAAAGGCCTATCTGTTTTCCGGCGTCGAAATCCGCTGGAAATCCGCAATCGACGACAAGGAAACCCCGCTTGAGGCCACATTTCACTTCCCCGGCGGGTTGGCGGATTACCTGAGCGAAACGCTTGGCAATGCCTCGACCTATTCTGAAAAACCATTCGCAGGAAAAGTCGAATTTCAAGACAAATTCAACGTACCCGGCTATGTGGAATGGGCGATCAACTGGACACCCTCGCGCGATGGCTACATCCAGTCTTATTGCAACACGGTGCCCACCCCCGAAGGCGGCACCCATGTCGCCGGTTTCTGGGCTGCAATCCTGAAAGGTATCCGTGCTTACGGAGAGTTGGTCTCCAACAAAAAAGCCGCCCAAATCAACCGTGATGATTTGACAAATGGCGGCTGTGCGCTGGTGTCTTGTTTTATCTCGGAACCGGCGTTTGTGGGCCAAACCAAAGATCGGCTGTCCACTGAAGCAGCACAGAAAATGACCGAAAGTTCGGTGCGCGACCATTTCGACAATTGGCTGGCATCCGACACCAAAGCTGCAGGCGCGATCCTTGATTTTCTAGTACTGCGCGCCGAGGAACGATTGCGTCGACGTCAGGAAAAGGAAACCCAGCGTAAATCGGCGACCAAAAAATTGCGCTTGCCCGGAAAATTGGTCGATTGCTCTGCCACCAACCGTGTTGGAACTGAGCTGTTCATCGTAGAGGGTGACAGCGCGGGGGGCAGCGCTAAAATGGCGCGAGATCGCAAGAAACAGGCGCTGCTGCCCTTGCGCGGCAAAATCCTGAACGTGCTGGGGGCAGCCTCCGGAAAGATGATGCAGAACAATGAAATTAGTGATCTGTGTCAGGCACTTGGCGTGCAGATGGGCACTAAGTTCAACGTCGAGAATCTGCGCTATGACAAGGTCATTATCATGACCGACGCAGATGTGGACGGTGCCCATATCGCCGCATTGCTGATGACGCTTTTCTTTACCCAGATGCGCCCGATGATCGACGCCGGGCACCTGTATCTGGCCTGCCCACCGCTGTTTCGTCTGACCCAAGGCTCTAAAAACATCTATGTTCTGGACGAGGCAGAGCGGGATGCGTGGCTGGAAAAAGGTCTCGGCGGGCGCGGCAAAATTGATGTCTCCCGTTTCAAAGGCTTGGGCGAAATGAACGCCATAGATTTGAAAACAACCACGATGGATGTAAGCACCCGCAAACTGATCCGGGTCACAATTGACGACGACGAGCCGGGCGAAACCGCCGATTTGGTGGATCGCTTGATGGGCAAAAAGCCAGAGCTGCGGTTCGAGTATATTCAGGAAAATGCGCAGTTTGTTGAAGAGCTGGATGTTTAGGGGGATCAACACCCCAAAGACACACGAATTAGCTCTGCTAGTCCGACCTGACGTAAAGCTCAGCTAAAGCTCAGCTAAAGCTATTTCCGGGCCACCACGCCTGACAAGAGCTTTAACGCCCCCCCCCCAGGAGATATGCGCCTCAATCTAGGCAATGATTCCGCGTAGATATTTGAGAGCCATCACCCGCACCTGCCCTGTGCGGAAAACTTTGTGAATAGCTTTTGACCCGCCAAGATACCATCGCTGGCAACCAACGTTGTAACCTTGAAAAGGGCAAAGCCCCATAAATAAAAGAGAATTATTTACTTTCATGGGGGCGGAATGGTGGGTGATGAGAGGCTCGAACTCCCGACATCTTCGGTGTAAACGAAGCGCTCTACCAACTGAGCTAATCACCCGACAGGGCGGTATTTAGCGAGTAGTTGAAACGGTTGCAAGGGCAGAAATGCTCTTTTCGGCGACGATTATGATGTTTCTTTTGTCCGCATGAAACGAAGGCTTTTCCGTTACCAGTGACACAGTTACCGCCTAAACAAAGGTCGTAAAAGCCTGAGCTAGACAGATGTATAATGTATTTTTTCTATATAACGGTTAACGTGAGCAAAACTACTGAAGGGGAATTTTGGTGAAACTACCGTTCAAACCCGCAACAATTCTAGTTTCCGCAATGTTGCTTGCATCGCCGGGTAATGCGCAGGGGCAAATGGATAATTATGCCCAACAATTGGCCAACCAAGGCTATGCCAATATTGAAGTCTCTCGCACCATGCTTGGGCGTGGCAAGATTCAGGCTACCCGCAACAATGAGACAAGAGAAATCGTTGTTAGCGCAACCGGCCGAATTTTGAGCGATACGACAGAGGACATTGCCGGAGCGCTGTCTGGAACAGGAAGAACCAACAAGGA
>JAHRVG010000045.1 GCA_019090795.1 Paracoccaceae bacterium
CGGCAGCGTCAGATGTGTATAAGAGACAGGTGATTGCCATCCAGCAGCAGGCCATCAAGGTGCCCATGTGCGCTGTTCATGGTTATCAGGAAATCATTGTCACCGTCCCAGCTGTGCCCTGTAGCGATCAAAGCGCCGTTGAAAACCCGTGCATGTTTGCGTTGTTTAGGAATATCAAGGGGCTTTGAGATTGCGTATTGATAACCGCCGAAATCGTAAATTGGCGGCATAGCGTCCTTGCTACCATCGGCCATAAAACGGTCAACCCGTTCAATCCATTCCGACAAGGCTTGCCAGTCATCCGCAATGCCATCACCCACCGCCCCATAAGCCAGGGGCACACCCCAGCCCGCAGCAACCCAGCTCTGGCCTTCGGCGGTTCTGATGCCAGTTTTGTCTGACGTGCGGCGATAGGCAAACAGATCAATATAGACCAGTTTGATCTCTGGGGGCACAATGACGGTGGCAAATTCATCAATGCTTTCATAGCTTGTGCGGATCATTCCGGGGGAAAAACTGGTCTGCGCCAGATTTTGAGGGACGTTGGCCATGGTTGTTTTCTCTATCCGTTTTGATCGGTAAGGGGTGGAGCGAGGGCGGAGCTATTGGATTAGGTGGATTGTCTTTGGCTGAGCGTAGCAGGAAACTGATCTCTCTACACCTTAAAATCATGACGGAAACAGTGCGGCGGACCGGCGCGGCGCTGAGGTTTTGCTTGAACTTGTGCAGAACTGCGTTAGTGACGCGCCATGACACAGAAAATATCTTTTGCCGTGGCCGAGCGCGATGGCCGCGCCCGCACCGGAATGATTTCGACCCCTCGGGGGGATATCGAAACGCCCGCTTTCATGCCCGTGGGCACAGCGGCCACCGTCAAGGCGATGATGCCTGAGAGTGTGCGTGCCACAGGGGCGGATATTCTGCTGGGCAACACCTATCACCTGATGCTGCGGCCGGGAGCGGAGCGGATTGCGCGCCTTGGCGGGTTGCACAAATTCATGAACTGGGAGCGCCCGATCCTGACCGACAGCGGCGGGTTTCAGGTGATGAGCCTGACAGATTTGCGCAAAATGACCGAAGAAGGCGTGACCTTTCGCAGCCATATTGACGGGTCTGAACACCATCTAACGCCGGAAAGGTCTATGGAAATTCAGGCTTTGCTAGGGTCTGATATTGTGATGAGCTTTGATGAATGCACGCCATATCCCGCCACGCGCGAGGTGGCGCAGGCCAGTATGGAATTGTCAATGCGTTGGGCGCAGCGTTCGCGTGATGCCTTTGGCGACCGGCCGGGCCATGCGCTGTTTGGCATCCAGCAGGGCAGCACCTTTGAGGATTTGCGCGCGCAAAGTGCGGATGCCCTGAAAGGGATCGAGTTTGACGGCTATGCCATTGGCGGGCTTGCGGTGGGCGAGGGGCAGAAAATGATGTTCGAGGTGCTGGACTATGCGCCGGAACAACTGCCCCAGAACAAGCCGCGCTATCTGATGGGGGTGGGCAAGCCGGATGATATTGTCGGCGCGGTGCAGCGTGGTGTTGATATGTTTGATTGCGTGCTGCCGTCGCGTTCGGGGCGTACCGGACAGGCGCAAACCCGCATGGGGGCGATTAATTTGCGCAACGCGCGCCACCGTGACGACCCTAGGCCCCTAGACAGCGAATGCACCTGCCCGACCTGCCAGAATTATTCCCGCGCCTATCTGCACCATGTGGTGAAAGCGCAGGAAATGATCGCGGGAATGTTGTTGACGTGGCATAACCTGCATTATTATCAAGAACTTATGGCTGGTTTGCGCGGCGCAATTTGGGCTAAACAGCTGGATGATTTTGTGACCGGTTTCCACATGAAACGGGCGGAGGGGGATATCGAAATTCTGTGAGGCGTATTAATTTTAATTGATAAATAATGCGCTGCATCTATGGTTGCCCTAAAGGAACAAAATGCAAAAACTGACCTCCATAGAATTTTGCGCTGGCGCAGGCGGGCAGGCTTTAGGGTTGGAAAAAGCAGGCTTTAAGCATTTGCTTCTCGTTGACAATGATGCGCACTGCTGCGCGACTTTGAAACAGAATAGGCCCAGATGGAACGTGGTTCTGCAGGATATGCGGGAATCGTCAGCGCGTGATTATGTGGGCGTCGATTTGTTTGCGGGCGGGCTGCCATGCCCCCCTTTTTCCGTTGCAGGCAAGCAATTAGGTGAAAAAGATGAGCGTAACCTGTTCGATGATGCATTGCGGATTATTGCGGAATGTGACCCGAAATTTGTCTTGATCGAAAACGTGCGGGGGTTTCTGGATAAGTCGTTTGAGGAATATCGCTCCAAGCTGCGGCGCAATTTTCAAGGTTTGGGGTATGAATGCGATTGGCAGTTATTGCATTCTTCGGATTTCGGTGTTTCGCAATTGCGGCCCCGCGTTGCGATCGTTGCCGCCAAAAAGGAATATTGGGGTGAATTTAGCTTTCCAACCCCCAAACGGAAAAAACCGAAAACTGTAGGGGTGCTATTAAAGGATTTGATGGCCGTGAATGGTTGGTCAGGTGCTGCGGAATGGGCCAGTAAGGCAAATACTATCGCTCCGACTATTGTTGGGGGGTCAAAGAAACACGGAGGTCCGGATCTTGGCCCGACAAGAGCACGAAATGCTTGGGCTAAGCTGGGTGTGGAGGGGCGGACGATCGCATACGATGCGCCTGAAGAGGGGTTTGAAGGAAACCCTCGACTTACCACGCGGATGGTGGCCCGGATTCAAGGATTTCCGGATTCGTGGGAAATTACAGGCAAGAAAACAAACGCATATCGCCAAGTTGGAAATGCTTTTCCTCCCCCGGTCGCTGAAGCGCTTGGAAAGAGAATTGCGCTGGCTATTCAGGCCGTGGAATGCACGCAATCCGCAGACGCAACTGCTGTCGCGGCGGAATAGGCAATGGCAAAGTCAATGGGCGCGCGGGCAAAGCTGCGAGAACATTTCTTAGCCAATCTTGGAAGGAAAATGGACGCAAAAGAACTGCGTGAAGTTTCTGGGAATATTAGCGAATGGGCGCGACGTATTCGAGAATTGAGAACCGAAGAAGGTTACCAAATACTTACTCACAATGACTTAAGTGCCTTAAAGCCGGGGGAGTATATTCTAAATTCCCCCAAGCCGTTACCTGCTTTTGAAAGAGCCATATCTAAAGAGACCCGTGCGTTTGTATTGGATCGCAATGGCTTTACCTGTCAACAATGCGGTGCCGTGGCAGGTGAAATGCACCCTTATGACGCGACACGTAAAACGCGGCTGCAAATCGGCCATGTGATTGATAAATCTCAGGGCGGAACGGATGAACCAAGCAATTTGCGGGCTTTGTGTTCGGTATGCAATGAAGGTTCCGCGAATTTGACGCTGGATCGCCCGTCTCTACACAAATTACTGGTCCAGGTCCGGCGAGCCACATCAGCGGATCAAAAAGAGCTTTTAGGCTGGTTGAAAACCAAGTTTCCGCAAGAATAGCTATTGTTAACGCATTTTATGGTGCAGTAGAATTGGCACAACGAGGTCTTCCTCATCTGCCAAGTGACGCGCAAGGAAATCTTGTAGGGCCTGTGCTTTTTCCAGAACTTTGCCCGCCGCATCAATGGCTTTCGCGTCATCTTGCACTGCTAAATCTATCGCATTGTTGCCGCTGATCACGAAATCCTCCATGGTTTTGGTCAGCGCCTCGTGATCACTTTCCAGCATTTCCAGCCCACGATCGAAATCTGGGGTGACGCTGCTGATGGTGGGAAAAAACTGTTCATCCTCAAAGTGATGGTGGCGTGTTAGATTATCCACCAACTGACCGCCATAAAAACCGATCCGCTTTGCGAAATCCTCGCCGCTGCGGGATTTATCGAGGAAGCGTTGGGTGTCTTTGACAATGATTTTGCCAAGTCGGCGGAACATTGCGTGGGCCTCCAGCCAATTTTGGGTGAAGGGGGCCATATCGGGGTGCTTTTCCCAAGCCTCGCGGGGGTAATCCTTGAGCAGGGTCTGGAATTCTTCCGGCAGCTCGGTTCGGGTGCTGATTGGGTAATTTGTCATGGGCGAAAAATAGAGTGTTCGCTAGACAAAGCAATAGCCGCCCCTCAGAAAGGGGCGGCTAAGGGAAAGATGTCTAGGACGCCTTAGTTTTTGGCTTTGTCGACCATTTTGCCGGCAGAAATCCAAGGCATCATTGCACGCAGGGTTTCGCCCACTTTTTCGATCTGATGCTCGTCGTTGATGCGACGTGTTGCTTTGAAGGATGGTTGGCCGACAGCATTTTCCAGCATGAAGTCACGCACAAACTTACCGTTTTGGATGTCTTCCAGAACCGCTTTCATACGGGCCTTGGTTTCGGCGTAAGGCAGGATGCGCGGGCCGGAAACATATTCGCCGTATTCCGCAGTGTTGGAGATCGAGTAGTTCATGTTGGCGATGCCGCCTTCATAGATCAAATCCACGATCAGTTTTACTTCGTGCAGACACTCAAAATAGGCCATTTCAGGCTCGTAACCAGCCTCAACCAAGGTTTCAAAGCCCATGCGGATCAGCTCTACAAGGCCGCCACACAGAACTGCTTGTTCACCGAACAGGTCGGTTTCGCATTCCTGACGGAAGTTGGTCTCAATAATGCCGGAACGCCCGCCGCCGATAGCGGAGCAATAGGACAGGCCGATTTCCATGGCTTTGCCGGAAGCGTCGTTGTGCACCGCCACAAGGCAAGGAACGCCGCCGCCCTTGGTGAATTCGCCGCGCACGGTGTGGCCGGGGCCTTTGGGGGCCATCATGATGATGTCAACGCCGGGTTTGGGCGTGATCAGGTCAAAGTGGATGTTCAGGCCGTGGGCAAATGCCATGGCCGCGCCGTCACGCAGGTTGTCGTGTACGTATTTTTTGTAAGTGTCGGCCTGCAATTCATCGGGCATTGTGAACATGATCAGGTCACACCATGCGGCGGCCTCTGCGATGCCCATTGTTTTCAGGCCTTCGCCTTCGGCTTTGGCGATGCTTGGCGATCCTTCACGCAGGGCTACAACAACGTTTTTTGCGCCGGAATCACGCAGGTTCAATGCGTGGGCGTGGCCTTGGGAGCCATAGCCGAGGATGGCTACTTTCATGTCTTTGATCAGGTTGATGTCGCAATCGCGGTCATAAAATACGCGCATGGTTTTCTCCGTAGGTTGAGGAATTCTGTCGGGCAGTATATGGTAGTTGCTGTGAATAGGGTTTCAGGAATTGATCTTTCTGCGGCTTTTATGTAATTTACATTCGTGATATTGCTATAAGTTGGAAAAATCATGCATCAGGTGGATGATATTGACAGGCGTTTGTTGCGGCTGTTGCAGGATGATGCAACGCTGAGTACGGCGGAACTGGCGGCACGGGCCGGGATGACGTCAGCGTCATGTTGGCGCCGCGTTGAGCGGTTGGAGAGGAACGGGATCATTCTGGGACACCGCGTTGAGATTGCCCCCAAGGCGTTGGGGTATGAGGTGGAGGTGTCTTTGCGTATCACTTTGGACAAGACGCAGGGCAATGCTTTTGATGTTTTTATCAGCAAGGCGCGCCAGATTAGCCAAGTGAATGAAATCCAGACGTTTCTGGGCCGTGTGGATGTGCGTTTGAACGTTTTGGCACGCGATATGGCGCATTATCAGGAAATTTACCGCAACCAGATTTTGGCCTTGCCCCATATCGCGGATATTGAGGCCTTGATGCTGGTGGCGAATGTGAAAAACTCGGAAAGCCTGCCGTTATGATGGATCTGGATGACACCGACCGCGCGATTTTGCGGGCCTTGCAAAAAGACGGATCCCTAAGCGCGGCGGCGGTGGGGAAGCGGGTGGGCCTGTCGCAACCTGCCTGCTGGCGGCGCATTAAAAGGTTGCAGGAGGGCGGCGTTATCACGGGGCGCTCTGTGGTGCTGAACAAAGAGGCGCTGGGGTTTGGTGTAACGGTATTTCTGGGGGTAAAGCTGGCGACTAAGGGTCGGGTTTCATTGGAAGATTTTGAGAGAGCAGTTACGGCTATCCCTGAGGTGCAGGTGGTGCAGCATGTGCTGGGGTTGTATGATTATCGTCTCAAGGTGGTCGCGCGCGATTTGGCGGATTTTGAACGGGTGTTACGGCGTCGCGTGATGACTTTGCCCAGTGTCGGGAATGTGGAGGCCAATGTATTGCTGAGCGAGGAGCGGCGGGACGGGCCTGTTTTGGGCTAGTCGGCAATGAGCGCCAGTATCTGGGTTATCGCAAACGAAAACATTTGCCAAAGTGTTTCGATATGGTATAGCGCCCACAGAATTCACCCAAGGGCGTTGTGCTTGGGCACTTGCCTTGTTCAAGAGGCGCCCTAAATGCCCGGGTTAAGGGGCTGACGCTAAATAAGGGGGCAATTTGCCCCGAAACTATGAGGACCAACCTATGAGCGACATTTCAGATCGTGTAAAGAAAATCGTTGTAGAACACCTGAGTGTGGATGAAGACAAAGTTGTTGAAGGTGCTTCCTTCATTGACGATCTGGGCGCTGACAGCCTCGACACTGTTGAGCTGGTTATGGCTTTTGAAGAAGAGTTTGGCATTGAAATCCCTGATGATGCTGCCGAATCAATCCAGTCTTTTGGTGACGCGGTCAAGTTTATTACTGACGCTTCCTAAAGCGGGTCTTTACGGACAGATTACTAAAACGCGGTCCTTGGGCCGCGTTTTTTGTTGGTGTGTTGCTGTAGATCAAAGCCGGAATATGCCGAAAGGTTGTACCCTTGCTTGCCGTGCAGGCAACGAGGCTGTAAAGAGTCTCCAACAGAATTATATGATATAAGAGGTGCGCTATGCGTCGTGTCGTTGTTACGGGTCTTGGTATGGTGTCGCCACTGGCATGTGGTGTTGAGGAAACTTGGAAACGCTTGCTGGCGGGGCAATCCGCCGGGGGCACAATTTCCAAGTTCGAGGCGGACCATCTGGCGACGAATTACGCCTGCGAAGTGCCATTGGGCGACGGTTCTGACGGGACGTTCAACGCGGATGACTGGATGTCCCCCAAAGAGCAGCGCAAGGTGGATGATTTTATCCTGTTCGGGGTTGCCGCGGCGGAAATGGCGGTGCGCGATGCGGATTGGAAGCCTGAGGATGAGGAAAGCCGTCTTCGGACCGGTGTTCTGATTGGCTCGGGTATCGGGGGCCTGCAGTCGATTGCTGCCACGGCGATTACGCTAAAAGAACGCGGCCCACGGCGGGTTTCGCCGTTTTTTATTCCCGGTGCGCTGATCAATCTGGTGGCGGGGCAGGTTTCCATCCAGCACGGGTTCAAGGGGCCGAACCATTCGGTTGTGACCGCATGTTCTACCGGTTCGCACGCGATTGGCGATGCTGCGCGGATCATTCGTGCGGATGAGGCAGACGTGATGATTGCAGGCGGTGCCGAGGGGGCTATTTGCGAGATTGGCATTGCCGGATTTAACGCATGCAAGGCGCTGAGCACCAAGCGGCGTGACGATCCGGCGCATGCCTCGCGTCCCTATGATAAAGATCGTGACGGGTTTGTGATGGGCGAGGGTGCAGGCATTGTGGTGCTGGAAGAGTACGAGCATGCCAAGGCGCGCGGTGCAAAGATTTATGCAGAAGTGCTGGGCTATGGGATGTCGGGTGATGCCTATCACATCACGGCCCCCTCGGCAGATGGGGATGGCGGTTTCCGGTCAATGCAGGCGGCCTTGAAGGCCGCAAAGTTGGATGCCTCTGCGATTGATTATATCAATGCGCACGGTACCTCGACCATGGCCGATACGATTGAGCTGGGCGCCGTTGAGCGGTTGCTGGGGGATCACGCATCAAAGACGACCATGTCTTCGACCAAGTCCTCGATCGGGCATTTACTGGGGGCCGCTGGAGCGGTCGAGGCGATTTTTGCCATTTTGGCGATACGCGACCAAATTGCGCCGCCGACGATTAATCTGGATAACATGGATGTGGATAGTCCGCTGGATTTGGCCCCCAATACGCCGGTCAAGCGCGAGATTAGCTATGTGCTGTCCAATTCCTTCGGCTTTGGGGGTACCAATGCCTCGCTGGTGATGGGCAAGGTTGAAAGCTGATCCATGGCACGGCATTTCGCGGCGAATTTTGTTAACTTTCTGATCCTTTTGTTGCTGGGCGTAGGTGTGGCGGTATTTTGGGGACAGTCGGAATTCAAGAAGGCTGGCCCATTGCGCAACTCGATTTTTATCGAGGTGCCGCGTGGTGGCAATATTCGCGGGGTTTCGGAGGATCTGGCCGAGAAGGGGGCAATTTCCAATGCGATGGTGATGCGGCTGGGAGCAAAATACACCCAGAAATCAGCCGCGTTGAAATACGGAAATTATGAAATTCCGGCCGGTGCCTCGATGGTGGAAATTCTGGACATCGTGACCAAGGGCGGGCGTTCTACCTTTCGTTTTGTGGCGACTTACCGAATTAATATTGGTGGATCGACGCTGGTTTTGGCTGAGCGGGACGCCGATAGTGGTACCCTCAATGAGATGCTTCGCTTTAAGGCGGGGGAAGAAATCCCCGTTGCTTACCGCGATCTGGTAGCAGCACGTACACCGATTAATTATCGCGTTACGGTTGTGGAGGGTGCAACCAGCTGGCAAGTGGTAGACGGGCTGAAAAAGGCGGATTTTCTGGGTGAATCAATTGTGACGATTCCAGGTGAAGGGTTGCTGGCACCCGATTCCTATGATGTGCGGCGCGGGGCTTTGCAGAGCGAGGTTCTGGATTTGATGCTACAGGCGCAGACCCGTATTTTGGCACAGGAGTGGGACGCTCGCGCAGAAGGGTTGCCGCTCACGTCTATGGATGAAGCGTTGACGCTGGCGTCGATTGTGGAGAAGGAAACTGGCGTATCGTCAGAACGCGAAGAGGTTGCGGCCGTTTTCGTGAACCGGCTCAATAAAAAAATGAAGTTGCAGACCGATCCGACGGTGATCTATGGGATTACCAAGGGGGAGGGCGTGTTGGGGCGTGGATTGCGCCGTTCAGAGTTGCTGAAAAAAACCCCCTACAACACCTATATTATCAAGGCATTGCCACCGACACCGATTGCCAACCCAGGGCGCGCGGCGATCCATGCGGCTTTGCACCCCAATGCCTCGAATAACTTGTTCTTTGTCGCGGATGGAACTGGCGGGCACGCGTTTGCGGAGACGTTGGTGGCGCATAATCGCAACGTGATCAAGTGGCGTAAGATTGAGGCTAAGCGGCGCAAAGAAGCGCAGAAAAAGAAGAAATAGACATATTTACAATATGTTAACGGGGTGGCGCGCGCTGAGGTAATACCCGTTTAACGATGTTTGCATTGACATAGCGTACGCCCTAAGGTATACCTTTTGGCAAGCTGGAAGAAGTGGGTAAACGGCATGGGCTGAAAAGCGCAGGCCGTTTTTCTGTGTCTATCGGATGGTCAAAATCCATCGGAGCGCTGAATATTTATGACAATTGAAGAACCTATTGGGGCGTTTGATCTGGAAGGTGAGCTGGATCAGGCAAGACGAATTTTATTCGAAATTAAAGAGCAACTATTGGAAATGCAGAGTGGGCTGAAGACCCATCCTGATCCGGTTAAGGGCGTCAAGGAGCTGACCCAATTCGGGGGTGAGTATCTGAAGGCGTTGAACCAAGTAGCAAGGCATGAGGTCGAAATTGGAAAGCAACGCAGTGTTATCAGAGGTGTCTTGCAAGGGGGCGCGCTTGACCTCGGATCGGCCCGTGACGAAGTCCTTGGGCGAATTGCTCGCATCCGTGAGCGCGGATGAGGCCGAGGTATTTTTAGGCGAGTTGAGCGAGAATGCTTTGGCGGCTTTGCCATGGCTATTTGAGTTTTGGGCGCTGCCACATCAGGTAACACCAAAGGGCGATTGGGCGACCTGGGTTGTGATGGGGGGGCGTGGAGCCGGTAAAACCCGTGCGGGGGCCGAATGGATTCGCGCACAGGTTGAGGGTTCGCGCCCGTCCGATGTTGGGCAGTGTCGACGGGTGGCTTTGGTGGGAGAGACCATCGAGCAGGTGCGGGAGGTGATGATTTTTGGTGACAGCGGGATTATTGCTTGTTGCCCGCCGGATCGAAAGCCCGAGTGGCATGCATCGCGCAAGGTGCTGGTTTGGCCCAATGGGGCAGAGGCCTGGGTGATGTCGGCGAGCAATCCCGAGGCGCTGCGTGGGCCGCAATTTGATTGTGCATGGGTGGATGAGTTGGCCAAGTGGAAGCGGGCGCGGGAGACCTGGGATATGTTGCAGTTTGCCCTGCGCTTGGGGGATCGCCCCCAGCAGATGGTGACGACGACGCCGAAGAATGTTGCGGTGTTGCGCGAGATTTTGGCGGCGCGCGATACGGTTGTGACCACAGCGCCGACCTCGGCCAATAAGGTGAATTTGGCGGCGAGTTTTCTAGACAAGGTTTATACGGATTATGGCGGCTCACGCTTGGGGCGTCAGGAATTAGATGGCGAGTTGCTGGGCGATATTGAGGGGGCTTTGTGGTCGCTGTCGGGGTTTGACCGGCATCGTGTTGAGGTTGCCCCTGCGATGGACCGTGTGGTGGTGGCGGTTGATCCGCCTGCGACCAGCAAAAAGACATCGGATGCTTGCGGTATTGTGGTGGCTGGGGTTCGGATGAGCGGCCACCACAAGACTGGCGGGCGTATGTTTTGGCGGATGTTTCGGTTCAAGGCGCGACGCCGAATGTTTGGGCACGCGCGGTTGTAGAGGCGGCTGAACGGTTTGAGGCCGATCGCGTTGTGGCGGAAGTGAATCAGGGTGGCGAGATGGTTGAGGCTGTTTTGCGCCAGCAATCGGCGTTACTGCCGTATCGCGCGGTTCGCGCCAAGCGGGGAAAGGTTACGCGGGCAGAGCCGGTGGCAGCACTTTATGAACAGGGGCGGGTTGCCCATGTGGGGGCGTTGCGGGAATTGGAGGACCAGATGTGTGAGATGTCGCTGTCGGGGTTCAAAGGATCGGGCAGCCCTGATCGCGTGGATGCGCTGGTCTGGGCCTTGACGGATTTGATGATTGATCCGGGAGCGGCCTATCAGCGGCCTCAGGTGCGTGGGCTTTAAGAGTTTCTGGCCACCGGCGGGAATATTTGAAGAACAAAGAAGCGGTTTTGGCTGCACTGATACGCCGCCGTCGAAATAAATTACAATTAGGAGCGATAGTATGGTTCTGCGATTTTTGCGGGGGGCGTCCAGTGGAGGCGTGCCTGAAAAGAAAGCCTCGGCGGCGGGGGCTGTTTTTGCGTTTCATGGGGCAGGGCGGCCAGCCTGGTCGGCGCGTGATGTGGTGTCTTTGACGCGTTCGGGGTTTGTTGGCAATCCAGTGGGGTTTCGGTGTGTCAAGATGATCGCAGAGGCGGCGGCGGCGGTGCCGTTGGTACTGGAAGATAGCGAGCGGCGCTTTGATGTGCATCCAATGCTGGGGTTGCTGGCGCGACCCAACGGGATGCAGGGGCGGGGCGATCTGCTGGAGAGTTTTTATGGGCAGCTGTTACTGAGTGGCGATGGCTATCTGGAGGCTGCGGGCGACGAGGATGGGGCACCGCGAGAGTTGCATGTTTTGCGTTCGGATCGAATGAGGGTTGTGCCTGGTGGTGATGGTTGGCCAGTGGCTTATGAATATTCGGTGGGCGCGCGCAAGCATCGTTTTGACATGCGCGGGGATCTGGCACCTGTTTTGCATGTGAAATCCTTTCATCCGCAGGACGATCACTATGGATTGTCGCCAATGTCGGCGGCGGGAAATGCGATTGATGTGCATAATTCGGCGAATAAGTGGAGCAAGGCGTTACTGGATAATGCGGCGCGGCCATCGGGGGCGATTGTGTATCGCGGCGTTGACGGGCAGGGCACGTTGCAGAGCGATCAGTATGCGCGGCTGGTTGAGGAAATTGAGGCCAACCATCAGGGCGCGCGCAATGCGGGACGCCCGATGTTGTTGGAAGGCGGGTTGGACTGGAAGCCGATGGGGTTTTCGCCCTCGGATATGGAGTTTCAAAAGACCAAGGAGAGTGCAGCGCGCGAAATTGCCCTGTCCTTCGGGGTGCCGCCGATGCTGATCGGGATGCCGGGTGATGCGACTTATGCCAATTATGCGGAGGCCAATCGTGCGTTTTATCGTCTGACGGTTTTACCGCTGGTGGGGAAGGTTGCCTCTGCAATTTCCAATTGGTTGCCAGATTATTACGGGGCAGTTTTGCGCCTTTCGGCAGATTTGGACGGGGTTCCGGCACTGGCGCTGGAGCGGGAAGCGCAGTGGAAGAGGGTTTCTGAGGCTGCGTTTTTGAGCGACGGCGAGAAGCGCAAAATGCTGGGCTTGCCGCCGGTTCTGGATGCCTAAGCGGGAAAGCGGCGGTTCGCGCTATTTATACGAACCCTTTGAGGCAGCGGCGCGTTTGGAGACCCATGCGCAGGTGAATGAGGAGCGTTGGCGTTCGCTTGAACGGCGGCTGGGGACCATTGAGGGTGCGCTGGAACGGTTGGAGCGGCGGCTTTGGTTGGCTGTTTACGGTGTTGTTGGCTTTGTGCTGACGCGCGGGGTTTTGACGCTTTTGGAAATGACGAAAGGCTAATTATGGATTTATTGAATGGTACAGGATTGGAGACCAAGTTCGCCGGTTTTGACAGTGAGACCGGATTGAAGGGGGCGTGTGAAATCTCTGGCTATGCCTCGGTTTTTGGGGCGGCGGATCAAGGCGGGGATGTGGTTGTTAAGGGGGCTTATGGGCGTTCGTTGATGGCGTTGGCTGCTGGGGGGCGTTCGGTAAAAATGCTTTGGCAACATGATCCGGCGCGACCTATTGGCGTTTGGGATGAGGTTCGCGAGGATAAGAAAGGCCTTTGGGTTAAGGGGCGTATTTTGGTTGATGTGCAGGCAGGATCAGAGGCATTGGCATTAATCTCAGCGGGGGCCATTGATGGCCTATCTATTGGATATCGGACAATTCAGGCGGAAAAATCCCAAAAAGGACATAGATTATTGCACGAAATCGATATTTGGGAGGTTTCGTTGGTGACATTTCCGATGCTTCCTGAAGCGCGGGTTGAGGGGGCGGCTGATGACGAATCCCAACTGGCAAATGATCTTTTGGCGGGAATTAATGCCGCCAGAGAAAAGATGCTGGCCTGATTGCCAGTGATTGGATGGGCGATTTTTTCCGCCTAAATTTATCACTACAAGGATGACTTAATGACCATGCGAGAAACTAAGGATCGCTCAGGCCAGCGCTTGAGCGGTGGGAATTCTGCTGTGGAAGTGAAAGCTGCCATGGATGGGTTCCTGCACGATTTTACCAAATTGAACCGTGAAATGAAGACTACAATTCAAGAACAGGAAAGCCGTTTGAACATGCTAGAACGTAAAAATACCCGAGTAAATCGCCCCGCACTCTCTGCGGTGGCGGAAGTTGAAGTGCCCCATAAAAAGGCTTTTGCTGCCTACTTGCGCAGTGGTGATGATGATGCGATGCGCGCGCTGGATCTGGAAGGCAAGGCGCTGAGCACGGCTGTGTCTGCTGATGGGGGTTATTTGATTGATCCGCAAACAGCCGAGCAGATTGCCAGTGTTTTGTATGACACAGCTTCGATCCGCTCCATTTCCAACGTGGTTGCAGTGGAAAGCACGGCCTATGATGTGCTGGTGGACACCACCGAGATTGGTGCCGGTTGGGCGACGGAAGTTGCGGCTACGAGCGAGACATCAACGCCAACGCTGGAGCGAATTTCCATTCCGTTGCATGAGTTGTCTGCACTGCCAAAAGCATCGCAGCGCTTGCTGGATGACAGCGCCTTTGACATTGAGGGCTGGCTGGCGTCGCGCATTGCCGAGAAGTTTTCCCGCGCTGAGGGGGCCGCCTTTATTTCGGGGGATGGTGTTGATAAGCCGACAGGTTTTCTGAATTATACCGCGGTTGCGGATGCGTCCTGGGCCTGGGGTGATCTGGGCTATGTGGCAACGGGGGCTGTCGGCGATTTTGCTGCCGTCGATCCGGCGGATGCGATTGTGGATGTGGTTTACGCACTGGGGGCGCAGTACCGCGCCAATGCGTCTTTTGTGATGAATTCCAAAACGGCAGGTGCGGTTCGCAAGATGAAAGATGCTGATGGCCGCTTCCTTTGGTCTGATGGCTTGGCGGCGGGTGAGCCTGCACGCCTGATGGGGTATCCGGTGCTGGTGGCCGAGGATATGCCGGATATTGCGGCGGATGCTTTGGCGATTGCCTTTGGTGATTTTAACGCGGGTTATACCGTGGCCGAGCGCCCAGATCTGCGCATTCTGCGCGATCCGTTTAGCGCCAAACCACATGTTCTGTTCTATGCGACAAAACGTGTTGGCGGCGATGTAAGCGACTTTGCATCGATCAAGATACTGAAATTCTCGATCTCCTAGGGCGTTTTAAGCAGTATAGAAATCCCCCTTTGGGGTGGATGATGGACGCGGGGTAACTCTTGCGACCATGCTTGGGGCTTGTCCCCTTGGTGACCTCCCGCGCTGTCCAGCTGCTCCCCTCCGTCCGAACAGGGCGGGAGGCACCTTTTTGTTCAACTTCGGAGACTACGGCATGATTTTGACTGAACTGACGAGTATTTTGACGGCGCAACTGCCAACTGCGCTGCTGCGCGAGCATTTGCGCCTTGGCACCGGGTTTGCAGAGGATGGCGCGCAAGATCTGCTGCTGGAAGCGTATTTGCGGGCGGCGATTTCAGCGGTAGAGGGGCGCACGGGTGTTGTGTTGCTTAGCAAAACTTTTAGCTGGGGGCTGACGGCGTGGCGACATTTTGATCGCCAAGCTTTGCCGGTGCGGCCTGTAAGTACGATTACCGTGGTGAAGACGATTGATGTTGTTGGCATAGAGAGTGTTGTCGACAGTGAGCTTTATCGACTGTGCAAGGATGATCAAGCACCGGAGATTGCATCGACCGGGTTGGCTTTGCCGGTATTGCCGACAAATGGGTCGGTGGAGATTGCTTTTGACGCGGGTTATGGGCCGGATTGGGAGGATGTGCCGCCGGATCTGGCACGCGCGGTGATCATGCTGGCGGCGGATTTTTATGAAAACCGGGTATCAATGGATGCTACCAGTCTGCCGCCAGGGATTTTGGCGCTGCTGGAGCGGTTCCGCCCCATTCGTGTGTTTGGGGGTGTGTGATGGTGGCATTGAACCGGTGTTTGGAGTTGCAAGAGCCCGAGCGGGTTGCCGATGGGGCTGGCGGATTCAGCGAGAGCTGGGTGAAACTGGGCGAGGTTTGGGCGTCTATTGATGCGCGTACGGCCTTGGGCGGGGGGACTGCGGGGGCGGATTTGTCGCGCGTGCGCTATCGGATTTTACTGCGCGCGGCCCCTCAAGGATCAACGGCCCGGCCCAAACCGGGCCAGCGGCTTGCCGAAGGGGGGCGGTTGTTCTTGATTGATGCGGTGAGCGAGTTTGATCGCTTGGGACTGTATCTGGAATGCTGGGCGCATGAGGAGGTTTTAGCATGAGCTATGCGATGTCATTTGCTTTGCAACAAGCGGTTTACAGCGCTTTGACGACAGATGCGGTGCTGGTCGGGGTGGTTGGATCAGCGATATTTGATGCGCCACCGATTGGCACGCCTCCGCCGCTGTATGTGTTGTTGGGAACCGAAATTGTGAAGGACCGGTCTAGCAAAACCACTGATGGGGCAGCTCATGATTTTGTAATCAAGGTGGTTTCCGATGGTGCTGGTTTTGGCGCGGCCAAAGAGGTTTCGGGGGCGGTTTGTGATGCATTGACAGGCGCGCCGCTGGTGTTGTCGCGCGGACGTTTGAGTGGCCTCGGGTTTCGAAAAGCACGCGCGTTGCGGGGTAAGGCCCCGGAAGGGCGGCGGATATCGCTGACGTTTCGGGCCTTTGTTGAAGACGTATAAATAATAGATTTGGAGAGATAATCATGACTGCACAAAGCGGTAAAGACCTGTTGGTAAAGATTGATATGGATGGCGCGGGTTCGTTTGTGACCCTCGCCGGTCTGCGGGCAACGCGGATTTCGTTCAATACAGAAACAGTGGATGTGACGTCGCTGGAGAGCACGGGCGGGTGGCGTGAGTTACTGACTGGGGGCGGGGTGAAGTCTGCTTCGATCTCCGGTTCCGGGGTATTTGTTGATGCTTCTTCAGACGAGCGAGCACGGCAGGTTTTCTTTGATGGTGTGGTGATGGATTTTCAGGTGATTATTCCTGATTTTGGCACTGTGGAAGGCGCGTTCCAGATTTCCTCGATTGAATATGCGGGGAACTATGATGGCGAAGCAACCTATGAGATGGCGATGGCCTCGGCGGGTGCGCTGACATTCACGGCGCTTTGATGGGGAACCCGTATCGTGGCGAGGTGTCGCTGGTGGTGGATGGGCGCGAATTGCCCATGCGCCTGACGCTGGGGGCCTTGGCGGAGCTGGAGGCGGAGTTGCAGAACGATAGCTTGATGGCGCTGGTGGAGCGGTTCGAGAGCGGTGCGTTTCGCACCAGTGATTTGATTGCTTTGCTTGTGGCTGGTTTGCGCGGGGCCGGGTGGCAGGGGGATGCCGTGGTTCTGGGACGCGCAGCGATTGGCGGCGGTGCAATTGGGGCGGCGAAGGTTGCAGGTCGTTTGCTGAAACTGGCGTTTAGTTTGCCGGAATGAACCGCCTGTTTGATTGGCCGTCTGTGATGGCGCTGGGGATGCACCAATTGGGGTTGGCACCGGAGGTTCTCTGGGGGCTGACGCCGGTGGAGTTAACCATAATGGCGGGTGGTATGGCCGGGGCGGTGCCTGTGGTGACACGAGAGCGCCTTGACGAGCTGTGCATCGCGTTTCCTGATGAAAAAATGGAGTGATTATGCCGGATTTAGAGACGGATTTGGAGCAGTTGGATCTGCAGGTGACGGCACTTGAGGGCAGTTTGTCCTCGGCCACTGTTTTAACCGCGAGTTTTCAGCAAGAGCTGATGGGAATGCAGTCGAGCATTTCGCTGGCGGAAAAGGAGGCGAAGGGCCTTTCGCGATCCTTGAGCCGGGGATTGCGCGGTGCTTTTGGCGATTTGGTTCTTGAGGGGGCAAAGCTGTCGGATGTGCTGGGAAACGTGGCGCAACAGATGATCAGAACCACGTTTAATCAGGCGCTTTCACCGATTACGGATGCGCTTTCGGGGGCGGTCACGGGTGGTCTGGGAGGCCTGTTTGGTGATTTGTTTGGATCAGCCAAGGGCAATGCTTTTGCGGGCGGGCGACATACGGCGTTTGCCAATGGCGGCATTGTGAACGGGCCGACGGTTTTTCCGATGCGCGGTGGCACCGGGTTGATGGGAGAGGCGGGGCCAGAGGCGATCATGCCGCTGTCGCGCGGGGCGGATGGCAAACTGGGGGTTCGAGGGGGCGGTGGTAGCGGCCATGTCACTGTTAATATGAATATTTCCACGCCTGATGCGCAGAGCTTCAGGCGATCTCAGACGCAGATCGCAGCGGGAATTAGCCGTGCGATTTCGCGCGGAAATCGCAACCAATAGGGGGTTGATATGAATTTTCATGAGGTACGTTTCCCAGCGGATCTGTCGCTGGGGTCTGTTGGTGGGCCGGAGCGGCGCACCGAAATTGTGACGCTGAACAGCGGATTTGAGGAACGCAACAGTCCTTGGGAACATTCTAGGCGCAGGTATGATGCGGGGGTAGCGATGCGCTCACTGGATGATCTGGATCAGGTGTTGGCCTTTTATGAGGCGCGACGCGGGCCTTTGTATGGGTTTCGTTGGAAGGATTGGTCGGATTTTAAGACTTCGGTGCCTTCTCAGGAGCCGGTTTATGATGATCAGGAGATCGGGGTTGGCGATAGTTTGACGTCAGATTTTCAACTGTGCAAAAACTACATTTCTGGCAGTGCGACCTATTGCCGGGCGGTTTCCAAGCCGGTTCTGCATACGGTTTTGGTGGGAATTGAGGGGGGCGAGGTGTTTGAAGGTGAGCATTTTGACTGTGATTATACCACTGGAATTCTGACGTTTTACGAGGCGCCGCCCGAGGCTGCGCGGGTGACGGCTGGTTATTATTTTGATGTGCCTGTGCGCTTTGACAGCGATCGTTTGGAAATGAGCGTGGCAAGTTTTCGTGCAGGCGAAATTCCAAATGTACCGGTTGTGGAGGTGCGTGTCTGATGCGGGATATTGATGCAGGGTTGCAGGCACATTTGGACACGGGTGCGACGACGCTAGCGCGGGCTTGGATTGTGCGCAGGCGCGATGGTGTTGTGTTGGGGTTTACCGATCATGACAAGGCGCTGGCGGTAGACGGGGTTTCCTGCGAGGCCGCCACGGGAATGGATGCTTCTGCACTGGAGAGTTCCACGGGGTTGAGCGTGGATAATGCTCAGGCTGTGGGGGCTTTGTCTTCGGTAGGGATCACGGATTTGGATGTGGAGACGGGGAAGTTTGACGGAGCTGATGTATGGCATTGGGTGGTGAACTGGCAGGATGTGACACAGAAGACCTTGCAGTTTCGCGGGTCTTTGGGGGAAATTCGCCGAGGTGCCGGGGCATTTGAGGCGGAGTTGCGCGGGTTGTCGGAGGTTTTGAACAGGCCCGTGGGGCGGTCCTATTTACGGCAGTGTGATCGGGTTTTGGGTGATGGAAAATGCGGGTTTGATATTAACGCTGCTGGCTTTGTGGTTGAGGCTGTTGTGGATGTTTCTTCGGGGCGTCGGGTTATTGAGCTGAAAGATATTGCGGGGTTTGAGGATCAGTGGTTTTTGCATGGCAAGCTGGTTTGGTTAACGGGGGCAAATGCAGGGGCTGAAGGGCTGGTTCGGGTGGATGATCTGCGTGGCAATGTACGGGTGATAGAGCTGTGGCAGGAGACCCGATTCGCGATTGAGAATGGCGATCAGCTGCGCATTCATGCGGGGTGCGACAAGGCGGGGGCGAGCTGTAAGGAAAAGTTTTTCAATTATGCCAATTTCCGTGGCTTTCCCCATATGCCTGGCGAGGATTGGAGCGTTTCCTATCCGATTTCGGGTGCGGATATGGATGGTGGGTCGCGCGAGGTATGAGTGGCGCAGTATTAGCGGCGGCGCGTGGCTGGATTGGAACTCCTTATCGGCATCAATGCTCGACGCGCGGGCAGGGAGCGGATTGTTTGGGGTTGCTGCGTGGAGTGTGGCGCGAGGTTTTGGGCGAGGAGCCGGAAGTGATGCCTGCCTATACGCCGGATTGGTCCGAGGCCTCGGGCTTGGAACGAATGTGGGAGGGCGCTGCGCGGCATTTGATTGCTGCTTCGCGTAATTTGGAAGCCGGTGGCGAGGTGGTTTTGTTTCGGATGCGGCGCTCTGCAGTTGCAAAACATGTGGCGATACTGGGGGATGCAAGTCTTGGGTATCAAACGATAATTCATGCCTATAGCGGTGCAGGGGTGGTGGAAACACCGCTGTCAGATGCTTGGGCGCGCCGGATTGTGGCGCAATTTCGATTTCCTGATTGAGGGGTAACTGATGGCGACGATACTACTTTCTGCAGCGGGGGCAGCCATTGGAGATGGTGCGGGTAATACAGCAGCAATTGTGATTGGTTGTAGTGAGACAGGAATAGCAGCTAAAGTATGTGCAAATCATACAGATGGTACATACAGCGACTGGTTTTTGCCTTCAAAAGATGAATTGAATCAAATGTATTTAAATAAAGCTGCGATTGATGCTACAGCTATA
>JAHRVG010000046.1 GCA_019090795.1 Paracoccaceae bacterium
GGAATGCGCCGCAAGGCGCTCCGTCAGGTTAGGGCAGAAAACAGCAGAAACTGGGCGGCCCAATAGGTCGCCCACACCACAAACGGCGTAAAGCGGCGAGCAGCTGAATGCGCTGCAAACACAAACATCTCCAGCGCCAGCACAAGATCCGAAACCACAAACAGCAACGCGCCGGGCAACAGCAAACCAACGTCCGGCAAGGCAAGGGCAACAATCCCCATGCCGGTGATAATCGGGATATAGGCCAAAATCGCAGAGCGCAGATCACCGGCCCGTGGCATAAGGACTAGAGCCAGAACCACTGACAAAAGGATCAATGCAATGGCGACATACAATTGTGGTGGCTCAACAATCATCACCGGTTGCGCAAGATCATGGCTTAGAAACAAGGTAATATAGGCCAGATGCCCCGCTGCAAACGATCCGACACCGGCCAAGAAACTGCGAGCATCATCGCGCGACAGCAACAAATCCCCCAAGGCACATAACCCCAATGCCAGCACCAGCCAGTTCGAGGCCGACACCTGCCATGCCACCAGCGCCAGCAGCAGAATGCTGGTGGTTTTTACAAGTGTTTTGGGCCAGCTAACAGAGCGATAACAAAAGCCGAGCAGATAGATCAGCGCCAGCACCCCAGCCAGAAAAACCAATGCAGACGGGCCGCCAAGGCTCACAATTCATCGCCGAAATATTTGATTGCCGAGCGGATCGGGTTTGGTGCCGCCTGCCCCAGCCCACAGATCGAGGCATCAACCATGACCGCCGATAACTCCTCCAGCAAGCCTTGATCCCACTGCTCCGCTTGCATCAATCTCACCGCCTTTTCGCACCCCACCCGACAAGGGGTGCATTGGCCGCAGCTTTCAGCCTCAAAAAACCTTAACATGTTCAGCGCAGCATCCCGCGCTGAATCGTGATCCGATAAAACGACCACCGCAGCCGAACCGATAAAAGTGTCGAGAGGTTGTAACGTATCAAAATCCAGCGGCACATCGGCAATCGACGCGGGCAACAACCCCGAAGATGGCCCGCCGGGCTGATAAGCCTTGAAAATATGACCCTCGGCCATGCCACCACTGGCGGTGATAATGTCGTTAATGGTTGATCCGGCTGGCAATAAATGCACCCCCGGTCTGGCCACCCGCCCCGACACTGAATAGGATCGCAGACCCTTGCGCCCGTTCTTTTCAACCCCCGACAGGATCTCCGACCCCTCGCGCAGCACCCGCGCCACCCAGTACAAGGTCTCGACGTTGTTTACCAATGTTGGCCGGTTGAAAATCCCGACCTGCGCCACAAATGGCGGACGGTGGCGCGGCAGGCCTTTCTTACCCTCGATGCTCTCGATCATCGCGCTTTCTTCGCCGCAGATATACGCCCCTGCGCCACGGCGCAGTTCAATATAGCCCTTTGCAACAATCCCCGCCGCCTCCAACAACGCTATCTCCCGCCGCAGGATTTCCAGCACAGCGGGATATTCGTCACGCATATAGATAAAACAGGTATCGGCCCCGATCGCCCAACCGGCAATCAACATCCCCTCCAGCATCAAATGCGGGGTCCGTTCCAGATAATAGCGATCCTTGAAAGTGCCCGGCTCCCCCTCATCGCCATTCACAGCCAGATAACGCGGCCCCGCCTCTGCCCGCACGAATGTCCATTTGCGCCCAGTGGGAAAACCGGCCCCACCCAGCCCGCGCAGGCCAGAGGCCAGCAGGATATCCTGTACCGCCTCGGCATCCAGCGCACCGCCGCGCAATTCCGACAGTTTGTAATATCCGCCCATCGCACGATAAGCCGCCAACCCCTCATACGCAGGCAGATGCGCGTGGATATCCTGTGCCGCAATCGCGGTTTCCACCTTGGCCAGCGTCGCGTGATCAATGTGGTTGTGGCCGATTTCCAGCACCGGCGCTGCATCACAACGCCCCATACAAGGCGCGCGCAACACCCGTACCTCGGACATATCCAACCCGTCCTCCAGCGCCTTTTGCAAGGCGACGGCCCCCGCCATCTCACACGACAGGGACTCGCACACGCGAATCGTCAGGGCAGGCGGGGCAATCTCATCCTCCTTCACCACATCAAAATGCGCGTAAAAGCTTGCAACTTCGTAAACTTCGGCCTGAGAAATCCCCATTTCATGCGCCAAAGCCACCAAATGTGCCGCCGACAAATGGCCATAGCGATCCTGTATCAGGTGCAAATGCTCGATCAGCAGGTCACGCCGACGCGGGCGTTGTCCCAGCAGCGCCACAACCTCGGCCATCGCGGCATCGTCAAACTGCCGCCCCTTGGGCGTGCCACGCCCTTTGCCTTTGCCGGATTTCCAAACACCTTTACGTGCATCAAATGCCATCGCGTGCCGCCTTCCATAGCTTTGACCACCGCTTATATGGCCAACCTGCCCGACGGGGCGATAAAAAGCGACAAAAAGGGGCTGAGAAACGCAAAATTTCGCGTAGAATATAATACATCCAATTTTATGGTTAACCCTTTCCTTAGCTTCATGCTAACAGTCTGCCTGTAAGCCGACGGAAAAGGCCGACATGATCAGATATATCAGCCAGTTCAGTATTGTTACCCTGTTGCCCGCATTTCTGCTCGTTGTCGGGGTGAAGTGGGGTGGCTGGTGGCCGCTGCTCGGCGTTTTGTATCTAACGCTGGTTAATCAGGTGCTGGACCGGGTTATTGGCGAATTACCGGACTCGCCGCTGGAGCCTTCCTTGCAAAGGGTTTTGCCGATCACCCTTGCCATCCTGCATTTCTGCCTGCTCGGAATTGCGATCTGGGCGCTCGCGCTCAACACCGGAACGATTGCAGAAAAAATCCTTATTTTCATCGGCTTTGGCCTATTTTTTGCCAATGTCAGTAATGCCAACGGCCATGAGCTGATCCATCGGCGCACGCGGCTGGAGTTCCGGCTGGGCAAGTGGATTTTCATCAGCCATCTGTTTGGTCACCACACTTCGGCGCACCTGCTGCTGCATCACCCCTATGTAGCCACAAAATTTGATCCCAATTCCGCCCGCCTGAACGAGAGCTTTTTCCAGTTCGCGCGCCGGGCTTGGATCGGCTCTTTCAAGATGGGGTTAATGGCTGAAAATACCCGCCGCGGGCTGCCCGCCGATAGCATCAGATTTGGCCCCAAACATCCATATTTCTCTTATTTCTTCGGGGCTTTGGCCTTCCTGCTGCTGTGTTGGGGCTTGGCCGGATGGCAAGGAGTTTTCTGGTATCTCGGACTGGCTGTATTCACCCAAACCGGGCTACTGCTTACCGATTACATTCAACATTACGGGTTGTCGCGCTGTGAATTTTCTGATGGCAAGTTTGAACCGGCAGCCCCGCGCCACAGCTGGAATTCGCCGCATTGGTTCACACGCCATCTTACCCTGAACGCGGTGCGCCATTCTGATCATCACGCGAAACCAATGCGCCCCTATACAGAATTACAAGCCTATCCTGCTGAAATTGCACCGGAAATGCCCTACCCTGCCGGAACCATGTCATTCATTGCCCTGTTTCCCGCCTTGTGGCGCAAAGTGATGAACCCGCGTGTTGCAGCGCTCAAACCCACCTGGCCAGCATAGACGCTTGCAATCCTCTACTTGCTGTGGGTTTATATCCCAAAGCGCTTTGCCTTCGGCTTGAAACACCTTGGCCACCGAACGTAACAATTCCACAAGCGCTGCCTGAGTGGCCAAATTGATTTGCCGATCCAAACTGAACGCGAAACCTTCTAATGAAATTGATCCCGATCCTGATTGCCCTCTGCCTCGCCCAGCCAGCCGTAGCCGAGGAAATCGTCACCCCGCAGGAATTCCAAGCCCTATCCAGCGGCAAAACACTGTATTTCACTCGTGACGGGCGATTGTTCGGGGTGGAACAGTTCTACAAACGCCACCGCTCCACCTGGCAGTTTGCTGACGGAGAATGCGATGATGGTGTTTGGTATGCACAGGATGGTTTTATCTGTTTTCAATACACCAAGAATACGGATCCCCAGTGCTGGCATTTCCTGAAAACCGATGATGGATTTGCAGCACGCGCCCAAGGGGCATCACCGGATCAGGATTTACATCTGGAACGAGTCGATCAAAAACCGCTGGATTGCAAGGGGCCGGATGTCGGGGCCTAGAGCGCCCGCCAGCCGATATCCTTGCGATAAAACCCCTCGGGCCAATCGATTTTTTCAACGGCCCCATAGGCCGCATCGCACGCCTGTCGCAGGGTTGCACCACGCGCGGTAACATTCAACACACGCCCGCCCACAGCCAGAGTTTTATCACCCTCCTGCCGGGTTCCAGCATGAAATACAAACAGCGAAGATGTAGGAAACACCCCATCCAACCCTTTGATTTCTGTTCCTTTATCGTATGATCCGGGGTATCCGTCCGCAGCTATTACCACCGATAAGGCGTGATCATCCGCCCAGTTCAATCGGGTTTGATCCAACCGCCCTTGCGCACAGGCAAGCATCACATCAAGCGCCTGCGCCCCAAGACGCATCATCAGGGTCTGGCATTCAGGATCGCCAAACCGCACATTGTATTCTACCAATCGGGGCTGGCCATACTTGATCATCAACCCGACAAACAACACCCCCTGAAACGGGGTGCCCCGGCGCGCCATCTCGTCCACTGTTGGCTGCACGATTTCATCTAGCGTCTTTTGCACCACTTGCGGCGTCATAACCGGCGCGGGGGAATAGGCACCCATACCCCCCGTGTTAGGTCCGGTATCGCCCTCTCCCACCCGCTTGTGATCCTGCGCGGTGCCCATCGGCAGCACGGTTTTCCCATCGCTAAGGACAAAGAAACTGGCCTCTTCGCCCTCCATAAACTCTTCGATCACCACCGCGGCACCGGCCTCGCCAAAATTGCCATCAAACATATCATCAATAGCGGCAAGCGCCTCGCCCTCATTCATCGCCACGATCACACCTTTGCCCGCCGCCAAACCATCGGCCTTAACCACAATCGGCGCGCCCTGTTCACGAATATAGGCTTTGGCCGGTTCCGGTGCGGTAAACCGCCCGTAAGCCGCTGTCGGTGCATTGCAGGCATCGCAGATTTCTTTGGTAAAGGATTTGGAAGCCTCGAGCATTGCCGCCGCCTTACTTGGGCCAAAAGTCAGCACACCCGCGCTGCGCAAATCATCCGCAACGCCAGCGGCAAGTGGAGCCTCTGGCCCGACGATCACAAAATCCACTTTATTCTCAAGGCAATAGGCAGAAATAGCCGCTCCGTCCATAATGTCCATATCGACACATTTTGCAATCAGCGCCATGCCTGCATTGCCCGGAGCACAGGTTAATTCATCGCATTTCGGGTTCTGCAAAACAGCCCAAGCCAGCGCATGTTCGCGCCCGCCACTACCGAGAATGAGAATATTCATAGGATTTTAGCTCCTGTCCCTTGGCCTTTTGTTGCCCACCTTCTAAGGTTACCGCAGCATTTCCGCAAGAGAGGCAAGCGACCGATGTCCGACCTGTTTGACGATCCCGATACCGGCCAAAACGCGCCTGAATTCAGCGTTTCTGAGATTTCCGGCGTGGTAAAGCGGATGATCGAGGGCGAGTTTTCCCACGTGCGCATTCGCGGCGAGGTCGGGCGGGTTTCCTGCCCGCGTTCCGGCCACATGTATCTTGATTTAAAAGACGACCGCGCGGTGCTGGCATCGGTGATCTGGAAAGGCGTGGTAAACCGTCTGCGCACCCGCCCCGAGGAAGGCATGGAGGTGGTTGCCACCGGCAGGCTGACCACCTTCCCCGGCCAGTCACGCTATCAAATGGTGATCGAGGACATTGCCCCCGCCGGTGTTGGCGCGCTGATGGTGATGCTGGAGGAGCGGCGCAAAAAACTGGGGGCCGAAGGGCTGTTCGATACGGATCGCAAGCGCCCCCTGCCCTATCTGCCCGAAGTTATCGGTGTTGTCACCTCGCCCTCGGGTGCTGTGATCCGCGATATTTTGCACCGACTGCGGGATCGGTTCCCGCGCAAGGTGCTGATCTGGCCGGTGGCGGTTCAGGGGCAGAAATCCGCCAGCGAAATCACAGCCGCAATTGAAGGTTTCAACAAGATGACACCGGGGGGGGCAATGCCGCGTCCCGATTTGATTATCGTGGCCCGCGGAGGAGGCTCGATTGAAGATTTATGGAGTTTTAACGAGGAAAGTGTAGTGCGGGCCGCTGCGGCCTCTGATATCCCGCTGATCTCGGCTGTGGGCCATGAAACCGACACCACGCTGATCGACCACGCATCCGACGTGCGCGCGCCAACCCCCACAGCCGCAGCCGAGCTGGCAGTTCCGGTACGGGGCGAATTGCTGGGCTGGCTGGCCTCGATGGAGGAACGCCGCATACGGGCGTTGGGAACCGCGATTTTGCAGCGCCGCCAACGGCTGCGCGATCTGTCCCGCGCCCTGCCCAATCCAGCCGAGCTGGTAGCGACGCAAGTGCAGCGGCTGGATATTCTGGGCGCGCGCCTGCCACGTGCTTTGCAAATGGTTACACAGAAACGCCGCGCGCAACTGGTTGAAAAGACAGCAGGATTACGCCCACAACTACTGGTGCAAGGCATCGAAAACCGTCAGGATCGCCTGGCACGGGTGGCAAATGGGTTTGGCATCGCCGCTAAAACACAAGTGGCGCGGGCAAGGGTCAAACTGGACGGGTTAGAACGCCTGCGCCAAACTTTGGGATACAAAGAAACCCTGCGGCGCGGCTATGCTGTGGTGCGCGATGAAACCGGAGCAGTGGTCAGCGAAATCGCAACCGCGAAGGCAGCGGATGGATTGAACATTGAATTTGCCGATGGCCGCCTTGATGTGGCATCGGGCACAGGCAAGCCTAAATCTGTAAAAAAACGCCCGCCTCCCGCATCAGGAGAGCAGGGCAGCCTTTTCTAAAGCTACCGCCAAATCGCCATATCCGGTAAAGCGCCTTTCCAGCGGCAGGCCCAGCTTATCCGCACATTCCTGTGCCTTGGCGTCGAGTTCTGCACTATCCACCTGCGCTTGATAAACCATCTTGGTGTAATTGCCGAAATACATGTCGCGCAGCTCCGGATGGCGATCCAGCCCCATCGGCTTAATCACAAAAGCGTCGAATTGCTTGACCAGAAAATCGGTCAGATAAAAAGCGGTGATTTCATCTTCAGAGGTCTTGGCGAAGGCCTCGTTCCCCTCAAAAAAGCTGTAACAATGCGGTCCGGCAATCATTTCAACACCTAATTCCGCACATTTCACTGCCAACAGTCCGCCCGTGCCGCAATCGGCATAAGCCACGAAAATGGCTTCATAATCCGCCCGGTGTTTGTGAACAGATTCCGCGACCGCCGTGACGATTTTATCGGGATAGAGGTGGTATTTGGCAGGCAAGCAAGTCAGATCCATATGATCCCAGTCGTTCAGCCTGACAAGCGCCAAAATTTCCCGGGCCAAGGCCCCACAGGCCAGAATCAATACGCGCCCGAGCTTGCGATCGGGCGCGTCCAAACCCTGCTCGGTCAATGTATCGTCATTGACCAACACCCTGTTAACTTGCCAACTGATTATGTCGCTTGCCCATCATTTCAGTGGCTGTTTCCACCGCCACCGCCGCGTCGCGGCAATAGGCGTCGGCACCGATGGCTTTGCCGAATTCCTCATTCAGCGGCGCACCACCAACCAGCACTATGTAATCATCGCGCATACCTTTTTCGACCATCGTATCAATCACGACTTTCATATAGGGCATAGTGGTGGTCAGCAGCGCAGACATGCCTAGAATATCGACTTCGCCCTCTTCCATCGCACCAATGTAATTTTCCACCGGATTGTTGATACCCAAATCACGAACCTCAAAGCCGGCGCCTTCCATCATCATGGTCACGAGGTTCTTGCCAATATCGTGGATATCACCTTTAACCGTGCCAATCACCATATTGCCCAAACGCGGTGCGCCCGTTGCGGCCAGAAGCGGTTTCAAAATGGCCATGCCACCCTTCATCGCGTTGGCCGCCAGCAGAACTTCGGGCACGAACAAGATACCGTCGCGAAAATCAATGCCGACCACCCGCATACCCTCAACCAGAGCTTTGGTCAGCACATCGTAAGGCATCCAGCCACGCCCGAGCAGGATGTTCACTGCCTCCTCGATTTCCTCTTTCAGGCCATCGTAAAGGTCATCGTGCATCTGGGGGACAAGTTCATCATCGCTAAGTTCAGCAAGGATGATATCTTCTTCTTGGTCAGACATTTGGCAAATCCTGTATTGGTGCGGCGCGCGCATTCCGAATTGTGTCTTGGGCTAGTTTTACGTCGTTTCGAATCGGGGACTACGAGAATTGCGACATGCGCTTGGCACATTCCGACGAAACCCGCTGAATTTATAGGGTTACCCGTTGCGACGGCGGCTTTTGCGGCGTGGAGCGGCAGGTTCCCCGGTGCCATCAGAATCCGATGAAAACGCACCCAGTTTGGCGGTGATTTCCTCAAGGCTGGGTGCCTGACCGAGGGGCTGATTGTCGAGAGCGGTGCGCATCGCGCGCAGATGGTCGGGCATCGTACCACAGCATCCGCCAATGATTTTTGCTCCACAATTGCGTGCCATCACCGCGTATTCGCCCATCAGTTCGGGGGTGCCATCATAGTGAATATGGCCGTCATGGAATTTCGGAATGCCCGCGTTACCCTTGGCAATCAGCGGCAATTCCGCACCTGCCTCGACAAATCCCAACACCGTTCGCAGCAGATCAGACGCCCCTACGCCACAGTTCGCCCCAAATCCAAGCGGTTGATATTTCAGGGTTTTAACCAGCTCCACCAGTGCAGCAGAGGTCACCCCCATCATCGAGCGCCCAGCAGTGTCAAAGCTCATAGTGCCACACCAACTGGCCCCAAGATTGCCAATCGCTTCGGCGGCGGCGGCGAATTCCTGCGGGTCGGACATCGTTTCAACCCAGAGCAGATCAGCCCCCCCCTCGATCAGGCCAGTTGCCTGTTCTTCAAAGATTTCAACGGCGGCCTCAAAGGTCAAATCCCCCATTGGCACCATCAAATCACCTGTCGGCCCCATGGAGCCTGCGACAATAATCGGGCGGTCTGTTTTATCGGCAACATCGCGGCCAATCTCTGCGGCGATTCGCGACAACTCGCGCGAGCGGCTCCCTGCGTCATGCAACTTTAACCGTGATGCATTGCCACCAAAACTGTTGGTCAAAAACATATCAGATCCGGCATCTACCGCGTTTTGATAGAGGGATCGAATGCGGTCCGGATGCTGCTCGTTCCACATTTCCGGTGCTTCACCGGCCTCCAGCCCCATGTTGAACAAATTGGTTCCAGTGGCCCCATCGGCCAACAGAAAACCCTGATTGGCAAGAAGGGAAAGCATTTTTTCAGACATTTGACACTCTTTCAGTGAAAGCAGCCACAACCATGGCTTTGAGGGGTTCTGCCACAAGCGACTGCTTGAGGCAAATTCATAACAATCATAAAGATTATGAAACCTATAGGTTTTGGGCCGCGACCGACTGGATTCGCTCGATCATCGCGCGCAAACCGTTGGAGCGTTGCGCCGAGAGATGCTGATCCAGCCCCAAACGGGCAAATTGCGCCGACGCGTCGGTCTCAACCACTTGTTTCAGCGCCACCCCGTCGAACAATTCTTTGAGAATAGCAATCAAGCCGCGGACAATCATCGCATCGGAATCGCCCGTGAAATAGAAATTTCCCGCCTCAATGCGCGGCACCAGCCACACTTGAGAGGCACAACCGTCAACCTTGGTGGCAGGCACGCGAAATGCGTCATCAAAGGGCGGCATCGCCTTGCCCATCTCGATCACATGGCGGTAGCGGTCTTCCCAATCGTCTAGAAACTCGAATGTCTCGACGATCTCTTCAAATTCGGGGGTCATGGGTTTCCTCCTGATGTTTGCGAGCGGCTTTAGCGGTTTTTGCGCGGTAGAACAACAGAGGCCTTTTCAAGGGCGTCAGATTTGGCTATCCATTGGGCACGAAACTCTGGGGTGCGTAGATGAAAAAGCTGCTGGTTGCATTGACGATTTGTGGAATGGTTGCCGGTTGTGGCGGCGGAAGCGGCAGTCTTGGCGGCGGTTCTGGCAGTCTGAGCGGTAGCTCTGGCAGTGGCGGCAGTGCCAACTCCTCGGCGGGCGGCAGTTCGGCGGGTAGTTTCGGGCTGTTCAAGCGGCAGAAATCAGAACCATTGAACGTGACGCAACAAGCCGCAATCAAGCATGGCGATATGATCCCGATTGTAGCGGATGTCTGGATTGAACAAGTCAAGGGTGGCGCGATTGTCCGCGCCAAGGGCAAAGCCAGCCGTCAGGGCTATTACGATGTCAAACTGCTGGCACCCGGCGGGCTGAAACCTGATGAAAAGGGCGTTATAACCCTCGAATTTCGCGCCAAGCAACCCGAGTTCTGGACAGCCGCCAGCACCGAGCGGGCGCGTGAGATCATCGTCGGGCGGTTTATTTCGCAACAAAAGCTGGCCCAGACCCAGACCATTCAGGTATTGGCCGCACAAAACCAGATCACCATCAAGCGTTAGATGATTGAGCTATTTTCGGGTTTAAGAAAAGGGCTTAACCTTCAAGCTTGGTGAAATCCGCAACTTCGCCCATGGTTTTCCTGATTTGCCCCAAGAGGTTCAACCGGTTACGGCGAATGATTTCGCTGTCTGTGTTGACTTTTACAGCCTCAAAAAACGCATCAATCGGCGCGCGCAAGGCAGCCATTGCGGCCATCGCAGCAGCAAAATCTTGGGTTTGCATGGCCGGTGTAATTTTGGTTTCGGCAGTTATTAGTGCGTCAAACAGGGCATTTTCTTCGGGTGTTTGGGAAAACTTAACGTCTGCGCCATAAGAATATTCAACACCGTCTTTTGATTCAGCCTGGGACAGGATGTTGTTGGCACGTTTATAGCCCTGAAGCAGGTTAGTACCATCATCGGTTTTGAGAAAGGCAGTCAGGGCGGTGGCGCGTTTGACCAGCAGCGTCAAATCGTCGTTGCCAGACATCGCGAGGCAAGCATCAATCACATCATGCGGGATGCCCTGGTCGCGCAAATAGACCTTAAGTCGGTCATGAAAGAAGGAAAGGAGGCTTGCATCACAAAGGTTCAAAAGGGACGTATGCACCTTGTTTTCAAGGATTAAGCGGATAACCCCCAGTGCCGCACGGCGCAGCGCGAAAGGGTCTTTGCTGCCGGTGGGTTTTTCGCCAATTGCCCAGAATCCTGTGAGTGTATCAATCTTGTCGGCAAGGGCCACAGCCACGCAAACCGGCTCACTTGGCACATCATCCGAGGGACCGAGGGGCGAATAATGCGCCTCACAAGCATTCGCCACCTGTTGCGACAGGCCAGCAGCTTGCGCATAGTAACGGCCCATCAGACCTTGCAGTTCGGGGAATTCATAGACCATTTCCGAGCTGAGATCGGCCTTTGCGATCTCAGCTGCCTGCTGCGCCAAGTCGGGATCAGCCCCAACCATTGGTGCGATTTCGCGCGCCAGCGTGGCAATACGGGCAATCCGTTCAGCTTGGGTGCCCAGCTTGTTGTGAAAAGTAACATTCGACAGCTTCGCCGCCATATCCGCCAAAGGCACACGCAGGTCGTTCTCCCAAAAGAACTTGGCGTCTGACAAACGCGCAAACAGCACCTTCTGATTCCCTGCCAGAATGGTTGCGCCGTGATCGGCAGTTTCACGGTTCGCAACTGTGATGAATTTTTCGATCCGGCCGGTTTTGGGATTACGTACCGAGAAAAACTTTTGATGTTCGCGCATCGAGGATTGCAGCACTTCGGGCGGCAGATCCCGAAAATCCTCGGCAATATTGCCCATCAGCACGACAGGCCATTCCACAAGACCTGCGACCTCGGCCAGCAAACCGGCGTCTTCGACCACTTCCATGCCTTGGGCAAAGGCCATATTGGTGGCGTCGGCCCAGATGTGATCGCGGCGCTCTGTTGTGTCGAGCTGAACAAAAGCGTTTTGTAAACCGGCGCGATAATTCTCAAACGAGGTGACAGCGAAAGCCGTGGGCGCATGAAAACGGTGGCCGCTGGTCTGGTCGCTCGAAACGATGCCATCAATGTTGAAATCAACCACTTCTGCGCCAGCCTCGTCATGCAGGATGCACAGGATAGAATGCAGCGGGCGCACCCATTTCAGCTGGCCGCTACCCCAGCGCATGGATTTGGGCCAAGGGAAATTGCGGATAACCTGCACAAGAACCTCGGCAAGAATTTCCGCAGCCGGGCGGCCCGTTTTCACGATCTGGACGTAGTACACTTGGCCCTTTTTGTCATCGCGAACCTCTAGCTGGTCCTGCGTCAGGCCAACGCCGCGCAAGAACCCCTCGATCGCTTTGGGCGGCGCGTCAACACGGGGGCCTTTGCGCTCGGTGCTGGTGGTGGGCGATTCTGCGGCCATATCGGTGATCGTCAGACACAGACGTCGCGGGGTGACAAAAGCGGCGGCGCTGGCATAGGTCAGGCCCGCATCGGCACAAGCCTTGGTCACTAGTTGTTGTAAATCCTGCGCCGCACGCTGTTGCATACGGGCAGGAATTTCTTCGGAAAACAGTTCGAAAAGCAGGTCAGCCATGGTCTATTCCACGTGATTTTGATTGGATTGGTGCCACACAAAGGCGCGCCCGTCATCGTAAACCGCGACAACGCGATCTACGCCGGGAGTGATGTTTCGCTCGCCCCAGAATGCAATCGCATAACCGATTTGCAAGTCTTCTGCCAGCTGTTCTGCGTTAAAGCAGCTTAACCCGTCGGGGGACCTTTGCGGATTTGTCGGCTCGGCGGTCTCATATGTTTCGGTGAGCAGGCCAAAAGATTGGGGCATCTCAAAGCAACCATGAAAACCAAGCGAGGCCGTCAGATCCCCCATAGCCTCCACCACACCGGTAGCGATTTCTTCGGGGCCATCGCCAATCAGGGGCACAAGCCGAATGACGTTGCCAACGGCATGCAACGCCAGTTTTTGCGGGGTTGGTTCGGGCAGTTTTGCCGGTTGAACCGATGCAACAACCGCCGGTTTTCGCGTATCAGAATGAGGTGTCAGCGCGCCACTCTCAGTCGGTTCTTCGCAGCCTTCGGGTAGTTCTTCACCCGAAAATTTTGCGGCGCCACAAGGGTTTATCAACCGCCACATAAAAGCGCGCCCATCGGGATAAAGCGCGATATAGCGGTCAAAACCATAGGGCTGGTTTTTTTCTGCCCGCAGCACAACCGCGCTTTTGTCCGCAATGTCTTGAGAAATCTGCTCGGCATTGAAACAGTCAAACCATGTCGGTGCGATCAAAGGCCCGGCGTCAACGCGATAAGCACTGTAAGCGCTCACGTCCCAATCCGCCCGAAAACAGGCGCGCATTTTCAGCGGTGAGGTGTCCGCATCAATGCTCTTATACTGCGATACCGGCAGGCGGTGACCAAAGGCGGCGACCTCGGTTACGCCTGTATCCTTTTGATAGTACGCATAATTAGTGCTGTACCAAAGCCCACCACCAAAGAGGGCGGTAAACAAGAGCATCCCACCCATGAGCCATTTTCCATTCACGATATTAATACCAATCCAGATTCAAGTTGAAGTCCGGCCGCTCGCTTGAAATCTGCCGCAAAGCCTTGAACCTGTTTTGCCCCGGAAACATCCACGGGTGAATTTCTACCGCAGTTGCGCGGATTTTTGTGAAAATATCGGTCTGCACCAACCGTTCCAGAATTTCCAGCTCCGCGCCTTCTATGTCCATTTTCAGAAAGGCGATTTCATGGGTTTTCAGAATGCCCAAAAGAAAGTTTTCCAGATCAATCTTCTCGATCTCGACTGCTTCCAACCCCTTTTCGGATTTCTCGTTCAGGATCGTGGTTGTTGTCAACGAATTCCATTGTTGGTCTTCGTCAAAGCTTTTCTTGCGATAAATATTGATGGTGCCACTGCCTACCCCAACTGCCTGATTATACAGGTGTACGTTTGGCGTATCGCCAAATTTCCGGGTCAGTTCGCCAAAGGAATAGGGGTCGGGCTCAAACGCGTGAACTTGTGCGCCGGTTTGCGCCAAGGTACCGGTGATTTCCCCCACATTCGCACCGCAATCGACGCAAACATGATCCGGCCCGAGCAGGGTTTTCAGACCTGAAATGAACCCTCTTGCCAGCTTCTGACGGTATTTGCGCTTGAGCACCCGCTCCGGGTTCGACCGCTTTGAGATGGCAGTAAAATTTTCTTTGTCAACGAACTGCTTTTTAGATCGCATTTCCCCCACCCTCTCCAATCACTATCAAGCCGCCCATCCGCCCGCCTCGGTTTGCAAGAATGCATCGGCGCAAGCCTTGGCCAAGGCCCGAACCCGGCCGATATAGGCCTGCCGTTCAGTCACCGAAATCACGCCGCGCGCATCCAGCAGGTTGAACAGGTGGCTGGCCTTAATGCATTGGTCATAGGCTGGGTGCACCATCACAATGCGGTTGCCGGTTTTGGGATCCTCGGCAGGTGTGTCGAGAATGTTTTTGCATTCATTTTCCGCGTCAACAAAATGCTGCAACAGGGTATCAGTATCGGCCACGTCAAAGTTCCAGCGCGAATATTCCTGCTCGGTCTGGCGGAACACATCGCCATATGTCAGCGCAATCAGCGCATCTGGTGCGTTAAACGGCATATCCATCACGTGATCGACCCCCAGCACATACATCGCAAGGCGTTCCAATCCATAGGTCAGCTCACCCGACACAGGTTTACAGTCATAACCGCCAACCTGTTGAAAATAGGTAAACTGCGACACTTCCATACCGTCGCACCAGACCTCCCAGCCCAGCCCCCAAGCGCCCAGCGTCGGGCTTTCCCAATCGTCCTCGACAAAACGGATGTCGTGCATATCCATGTCAATGCCAATGGCAAGCAGCGAGCCGAGATACAGCTCCTGAAAATTTGGCGGGCTGGGTTTGATCAGCACCTGATACTGATAGAAATGCTGCAACCGGTTCGGATTTTCACCGTATCGCCCATCGGTGGGGCGGCGCGAGGGCTGCACATAGGCAGCGGCCCAAGGCGTAGGCCCAAGCGAGCGTAGAGCGGTCGCCGGGTGAAAAGTACCCGCTCCGGCCTCCATATCATAGGGTTGCAGTATAGCGCAGCCCTGAGCCGCCCAATAGGATTGCAAGCGGAGAAGGATTTCCTGAAACGAGCGCGGTTTTTCGGCAAGCATGGTGCATTCCGTGAACGGGTTGAATTTGCGCCCTCAATAGGCAATCTGTGCCAGCAGGTCAATTAGGGCCTGTTGAGATTTCCAGCATCCCTTGACACTGCGCCCCAGCTTACCTACTTACCCTGCTGTTAGCACTCAACGGTGGCGAGTGCTAATGACTACAAAAGAGCCACCATCGTATTATAAACAAGAGTTAGGGAGCACCCCCATGGCACTCACACCTTTGCACGACCGTGTACTGGTTCGCCGCACTGAAGGCGACGAAAAAACTGCTGGCGGCCTGATCATTCCAGATTCAGCCAAAGAAAAACCAGCTGAAGGCGAAATCGTTTCTTGCGGCGAAGGCGCGCGCAAAGACAACGGCGAATTGATCCCAATGGCTGTAAAAGCAGGTGATCGCGTTCTGTTCGGCAAATGGTCCGGCACAGAAGTATCCGTTGACGGCGAAGACCTGTTGATGATGAAAGAATCCGACATCCTCGGCCTTCTTTCCTAACAAACCCTACGAATTAGGAGCACGCTACAATGGCTGCAAAAGACGTAAAATTCGGCACAGACGCCCGTAACCAGATGCTGGACGGTGTGAACATTCTGGCCAACGCTGTGAAAGTAACGCTCGGCCCTAAAGGTCGTAACGTTGTGATCGACAAATCCTTTGGCGCACCGCGCATCACCAAAGACGGTGTTACAGTTGCTAAAGAGATCGAACTTGAAGGCAAGTTTGAGAACATGGGCGCTCAAATGGTTAAGGAAGTTGCTTCCCGTACCAATGACACCGCAGGCGACGGCACAACAACTGCCACCGTTCTGGCCCAAGCCATCGTTCGCGAAGGCCTCAAGTCAGTTGCTGCTGGCATGAACCCAATGGACCTCAAGCGCGGCATCGACACCGCCGTGGCCAATGTAGTTGACGCCATCAAAGCCATGTCACGCGAAGTTAAAGACAGCGACGAAGTTGCACAAGTTGGCACCATCTCCGCTAACGGTGAAGCTGCTATCGGCAACCAAATCGCGGGCGCCATGCAGCGTGTTGGCAATGAGGGTGTTATCACTGTTGAAGAAAACAAAGGTCTGGAAACAGAAACCGATGTTGTTGAAGGCATGCAGTTTGACCGCGGTTACCTGTCCCCTTACTTTGTGACCAACCCTGAAAAAATGACAACAGAGCTGGAAGACTGCCTGATCCTGTTGCACGAGAAGAAACTCTCAAGCCTTCAGCCAATGGTTCCACTGTTGGAGACTGTAATCCAGTCCGGCAAACCGCTGATGATCATTGCCGAAGACGTTGACGGCGAAGCGCTGGCAACTCTGGTTGTAAACAAACTGCGTGGCGGTCTGAAAATTGCTGCTGTTAAAGCACCTGGTTTCGGCGATCGCCGCAAAGCCATGCTGCAAGACATTGCGATCCTGACTGGCGGCCAAGTGATTTCCGAAGACCTCGGCATGAAATTGGAAAACGTTGGCATGGAAATGCTGGGCACTGCCAAGAAAGTAGCGATCACCAAAGACGAAACAACAATCGTTGATGGCGCTGGCGAAAAAGCAGAGATCGAAGCACGTGTTGCTCAGATCCGCGCGCAAGTAGAAGAAACCACTTCCGAGTACGACCGTGAAAAACTGCAAGAACGTCTGGCCAAACTGGCTGGTGGTGTTGCTGTGATCCGCGTTGGTGGTGCTACAGAAATCGAAGTGAAAGAACGCAAAGACCGCGTTGACGATGCCCTGAATGCGACCCGTGCGGCCGTACAAGAAGGTGTTGTTGTGGGTGGTGGTGTTGCTCTGGTTCAAGGCGCCAAAGGCCTTGAAGGTATGAAAGGCGACAACGCTGATCAAACCGCAGGCATCGCAATCGTTCGTCGCGCTTTGGAAGCGCCAATGCGCCAGATCGCTGAAAACGCTGGTGTTGACGGTGCGGTTGTTGCCGGCAAAGTACGCGAAAGCGACGACGCTTCTTTCGGCTTCAACGCTCAAACCGAGGAATATGGCGACATGTTCGCATTCGGCGTGATCGACCCGGCCAAAGTTGTACGTACAGCACTGGAAGACGCAGCCTCCATCGCAGGCCTGCTGATCACTACTGAAGCCATGGTCGCTGACAAACCAGCACCAGCTGGTGCCGCAGCTGGCGGTATGCCAGACATGGGTGGCATGGGCGGAATGGGCGGCATGATGTAAGAACCGGCTTTGGCCCTAGGCCAAAACGGTTCTCCCCGACAGCGCTTTGGCCGCAAGGCCATTGCGCGAGAGGGGGCAACATTCGCTAACGCTAAACGCTAAGAATAGAACGCCCCCTTAGAGAAATCGGAGGGGGCGTTTTTTGTTGACGGGAAGAACAAGGGTAGCGCCTTGCCGAGGGGAAGGTCAGGCACTGCCCGACAGTGCGGGCCGGTATACCGCTGTTGAGAGGGTCTATTCCTGTCCGAAAGGATGGTTTGCGAGTTTTACGAAATTAATCCCCACCGCGCCAATATTCCCCTATCTTTGACCAAGATCAAATCCTTCCCCCCCAACATCCGCTATCCCCTGTTTGAAACACTAAACAGGAGCCCCCCATGTCCTACAAAGACCTTCTCGTTCATCTTGATGACAGCGAAGCCTGCGACCAGCGAGTAGAGGCTGCCATTGCTTTGGCCAAGCGGCAAGACGCCCGATTGACCGGCATTGCGCTGGCGCTGGAATCGACCATTTCAACCTATATTGGCATTGATTTCCCATCGAGCCTGACAGACGCGCAGCACGAAATTGTTAAGACTGCCGCCAAAAACGCGGTTGCCAAGTTCGAAGCGGCCTCCGCAGAGGCAGGCATTGATTATCTGTCCAAAACAATCGTCTGCCCGGCCCCAAAGGCCCCCGAAATGCTGGCGTTTTATGCACGTCATGCCGATCTTACCTTCGTCGGGCAGCCCAACCCAGATGCACGCGGAAAATCGTTCCAAGAGGCGTTGATGGATGGTGTGCTGCACCAGTCTGGCCGCCCAGTTTATATGGTGCCCTATATCGGACGGCGCGAGCACAAGGTTCGCAAGGCAGTAATTGCCTGGAATGGCGACAGAAAATCCGTGCGCGCGGTGAATGATGCGATCCCGCTGCTACGTGGGCGTGGTCAGGTGACGATACTGATCGTCAACCCCAAACAACGCGGCGAAGAGTTTGGCGGATCGCAGGGTGACAACCTTTTGTCACACCTCAAACAGCATGGCATTGATGCAGTTGTCGATATGCAGACGGTGCCAGACGTCGGCATTGATAACATCATTCTGAATTACATCTCCGACACGGGTGCGGACCTGCTGATCATGGGAGCCTTTGGCCACTCGCGCCTGCGCGAGCGCACCTTTGGTGGCGTAACAGAATCGATCCTGCACCAGATGACGGTGCCTGTGTTGATGTCCGAATAGGGCATTGACAGTTTGAGTTGAGGTGCACTGGCCCCTTGTGTAAGCAAGGGGCTGAACCTTGTCTGACCTACAGGAACTCCCCATGCGCTGCCTGCTCCAACGTGTCACCTCCGCCTCTGTCACTGTCGATGGTCAGACCATTGGCGCATGTGGCACCGGTCTGCTGGTCCTCGCCTGCGCGATGCAGGACGACACCACCGCCAATATTGAGGCCATGGCCCGCAAACTGGTGAACCTGCGGATATTCCCTGACGATGCGGGGAAAACCAATCTCTCGTTGCTGGATGTGAGGGGCGCGGCGCTGATCGTCAGCCAGTTCACCCTTGCCGCAGATACCGCGCGCGGCAACAGGCCGGGATTTTCCGCGGCCGCACCACCAGAAATGGGGGAACAGCTGTATCGGGATTTTTGCAAAGCTGTGGCCAGCTATGGCATCCCGGTAGGTACTGGGGAATTTGGGGCCGATATGCAGGTTTCGCTGGTTAACGATGGGCCTATGACCATTTGGTTGGAAAAATAACCCACAACAGGCCAGTGCCTAAAGACGTGGCGTCATATTCGATGTATACTTGATATTAACCCGTCAATGAACAGTTATTGGTTATGAGCATTTTACGCCCCCTCACCCTGTCTGCACCTTTTTTGCAGTTGTTGGCCTCTCCCGTACCTGCGGTAGAGGGCGAGTGCGTGGTATTGCTGCACGGGCTGGCGCGCTCGAAGAATTCTCTGCTGCTTATGGATTTGCGCCTGCGCAGCCTTGGTTATTCGGTTGTGAACATCAACTACCCCTCGACCAATGCCACAATCGAGGAATTGGCCAATTATGCCATTCCCGAAGGGCTGAACCAATGTGTTGGGGCAAAAAAGGTCCACTTCGTCACCCACTCGATGGGCGGTATACTGCTACGTTATTACCTTGAGCAAATAGAACTGCCGCCGGAAAATCTGGGCCATGTGGTGATGCTCGCGCCCCCGAACAAAGGCTCCGAAGTTGTCGACCAAATGGTGGATATTCCGGGCTTTGAATTTATTAACGGGGTTGCGGGACGCCAGCTTGGCACCGGGTCAGAAAGCTTTCCTAACCAGTTGGGACCGGTGGATTTTTCCGTAGGCATTGTGGCTGGAAATCTAAGCATAAGCCCCTATTTTTCGTTCATGATTCCGGGGCCCGATGATGGCAAGGTCAGTGTCGAGAGCACCAAGGTGATCGGCATGAACGACCACATTATCCTGCCAGTGACCCATACTTTTATGATGAATAACACCTCTGTTTTCGATCAGGTTGTGCATTTTCTCGGGCAAGGCCGGTTTGACCACCCCGAAATCTGAATGCGCATATACGGTCAGGCAAATATTCCATTGACCGCATATACGACCTACCGTATACGACTACTATGAAACAAGCCGAAACCTTTCGTATTCTTAGCGACGAGACCCGCCTGCGCGCCCTTGCGCTGATCTCGCAAGAGGGCGAGCTGTGCGTTTGCGAGCTGGTGGCGGCGCTGGAATTGTCACAACCCAAAATATCGCGCCATCTGGGCGCATTGCGCGAATCCGGATTGGTCGTGGCGCGCCGCGATGCGCAATGGGTGTTCTACGGTCCCAATCCCGCCCTGCCCGACTGGCAACAACAGGTGATTTCCGGCGCGCTGAACGGGATCAGGGACGAACCCGTTCTAAAACAGGATAAAACCCGGCTGGCCCGAATGCTGGACCGCCCGCAACGTTGCAACACCGGAGACTGATATGCTCGCGATATTCACCAAACTGGCCGACTGGATGGCCTATGATCTGTTTCGCCTGACACCGGGCAGCCACCTGGGCGAGGCGGTGCATTTCTTTATCGAAGACGTCACCAAGATTTTCTTTCTGCTCACCCTTATCGTCTTTGCCATCGGCTTTTTCCGCTCGATGTTGACACCTGAACGGGTGCGCAAGGTTGTTGCCGGACGCTCGCGCGCGGTGTCCTATCCTATGGCCGTGGGGCTGGGTGCGGTCACACCGTTTTGTTCTTGCTCCTCGGTGCCCCTGTTCATCGGGTTTCTGGAGGCGGGTATCCCGCTGGGCGTCACCATGGCATTCCTGATCGCATCACCAATGATCAACGAAGTCGCGGTAGTGGTTCTCGCCGCCGCAGTAGGCTGGAAGGTCGCTGTGATGTATGTGGCAGCGGGCCTGTCAGTGGGCATCATCGGCGGGCTGGCCATAGAGTTTTTCAAACTGGAAAAATGGGTCGAAGAATACGTCTGGAAAATCCGCATGGGCCAAATGGCTGAACAAACCGTCGATACCAGCTTTCGCGCCCGCCTTGATTATGCTTGGGGGCAAGTAAAGGAAATCGTTGGCCGCATCTGGATTTACGTGCTGGTGGGCATTGGTATCGGCGCAGTTCTGCACGGCTTTATTCCACAGGAATTCTTCATAAAATACGCCTCGGTTGACAACCTGTTGGCGGTGCCGAGTGCTGTGCTGATCGGTATACCGCTCTATTCCAACGCCACCGGCGTGATCCCCATTGTCGAGGCCCTGATGTCCAAGGGCGTCCCCATCGGCACCGTTCTGGCGCTGATGATGTCGGTTGCCGCCATATCCTTGCCCGAAATGATCATCCTACGCAAAGTGCTGAAACCACAGCTGATTGCAACTTTCACCGGCATCCTGTTTGTCGCTTTTATCGGCGTGGGCTATCTGTTCAACGCCGTGCTGGCCTAGCGGGGGGATAGCACCATGACCTCTCCGCGACACGCGATTTCCGACGAAATTGCCAAGCAAAAACACTATGTCACCCGCGCCGGATGGTTACGGGCGGCAGTTCTCGGGGCCAATGACGGCATTGTATCTACTGCCAGCCTGATCATCGGCGTTGCGGCAGCACACGCCTCGCAAGAGGCCATTCTGCTGGCGGGAGTTGCTGGTCTAATTGCCGGGGCCATGTCGATGGCCGCCGGAGAATATGTCTCGGTGTCTTCGCAAGCGGACAGTGAAAACGCTGATCTGGCCCGTGAACGTCTGGAGTTGGATGCGAACCCGGTGGCCGAACACAAAGAACTCGCAAATATCTATGTCGACAGGGGGCTGGACAATGATCTGGCGCATCAGACGGCAGCACAGTTGATGGCCCATGATGCTCTGGCGACCCATGCCCGCGATGAGTTGGGAATAAGCGACCTGACATTGGCGCGCCCCCTGCAGGCGGCATTCACCTCAGCCCTGACTTTTTCAACAGGGGCGGCATTGCCACTGTTGGCAGTGGTTTTTGCACCGCTGGAAAACATAATCCCGCTAACGACCATCATTTCCATCCTCGTGCTTGGCCTGCTCGGCGCCTTGTCGGCCATGGCTGGAGGCGCGCCAGTGCTGCGCGCAGTGGTGCGGGTTACGGTCTGGGGCGCATTGGCAATGGCCGCAACCGCGCTGGTTGGTCATTGGTTCGGGGTTGCTGTGGGTTAGAAAATCAACAAAGGAGAAACCAAAATGAAAACCATCAAAGTACTGGGTTCTGGCTGTAAGAAATGCGCCACCACCGCTGATCTGATTGCCAGCAAAGCAGCAGAGCTGGGCATAGAAGTCGCGATCGAGAAAGTCACCGACATGGGCGCGATCATGGGCTACGGCGTGATGTCCACACCGGGCGTTGTGATCAATGAAACAGTTGTGCACAGCGGATCGGTACCGTCAGCACAAAACATTTCCGACTGGATTTCCGCATGAACGATCAACCCCAACTGCATTCCTCGATCGTGGCCATGGTATCGCTGGCCTCGGGCATTGCCGCCAATCATCCGGCCATGGGCCAATGCCAGCTCGAACGTTTGCGGGGTTACGGCGTACCGGATCACCAGATCGACGCGGTGATCGAGATCGCCCGTCACATCCGCGACGAGGCCGCCGAAAAGTTGGATTTTGCCTTTGATCAAAAGGCGGGAATGGTTGCAACCATTGAAGTATCCGAGGGCGAAGCCTGTGGCTGCTCGCCTACTCCAAGCGGCCAAAGCTGCTGTTAACACGTGGTGTTTCTTTACTGGGTCGAGGGCACCAAAAAGTGGGGTTTCAAGCCCTTCACCCTTGAAGCAGCAAAGACTTCCCCCTCTCAAGTTCCATCCCACCGAGCGTAAGCGAGGCCACCCCCAACAAATCAAGGGAATTTCCAATTCCCGCAATTTTGGCGGGAGCCCCCCTTCGCCGGACACAGCTGCGCCCCGCGACAACCCATAGGTTGGCAGGGAAAAGCTGATATTTGCGATAAGAAAGCGGGCCCGCCATTGGTGTTCGTGCCATTCAGGGGGAAATCCCTGCTACCTCTGCGCTTGCGGTATTTTGGCGTTTCCGGATCGGGTTGATAGGCCGATTGTGTCCAGAACCTTGAACCACATTATTTGACGTCGAACACGGGTATAGCGCGTATTTGCCAAGATTGCGTTACATGGGCGGGCGCTAAACAAACTGCTCTGCAATCAGCCGCTCTTCCAGCCCATGGTCGGGGTCAAACAAAATGCGATGAGTCACATCCGGCGCGCTCTCGATTTCCACCCATTTGACCTCACGCGCCTCCTGCCCATCCGCCACCGCTGACACCGGGCGTTTCTCGGCTTCCAACACCTCAAAACGCACGTTGGCCGTCATCGGCA
>JAHRVG010000047.1 GCA_019090795.1 Paracoccaceae bacterium
CCACGTTGGCGTTCAAGGTGGGTCCAACTGCGCACAAGACGGGTTTTTTGGTATTCCAGTGCGGCCAGATCAACCTGCAAAACACCTTCACGGGTGCGCGCACGTTCGCCAAAAATTTCCAGAATCAGGCCGGTACGATCCAGCACTTTTACTTTCCAATGCTTTTCCAGATTGCGCTGCTGGATTGGTGAAACCGGTCCGTCGATCAGCACAAGGTCGACATCCTCGGCCGCCATCATTCCTGCCAACTCTTCCAGCTTGCCCTTGCCGAACAGCAGTCCAGCCTGCGGTTTACGCAGCTTGACCACCAGATCAAAGGCAACTTCAAGATTTAAAGCGTGCGCGAGCGAAACGGCCTCGGCCAACGCATTTTGCGGGCTTCGACGGGTTTGTCTACCGGCGATTTCGGGATGAAGTACACAAACGCGAGTTACGTCGCTCAGTTGTCTTCTCCGTCATAAAGCTGTACGGGCTGGCTCGGCATGATTGTCGAAATCGCGTGTTTATACACCAATTGCGATTGTCCATCACGGCGCAAAAGCACACAGAAATTATCAAACCAAGTGATGATCCCCTGCAATTTCACCCCGTTAATCAGGAAAATTGTCACGGAAATTTTGGATTTACGTACATTGTTCAGGAATGCATCCTGCAGGTTTTGTCTATCGGCAGCCATTATTTTCAAGCCTTCAGTTTTATAGCCCCACGTTGAATGTCGCAGGATATAGTTTTCGTTGGTCGTTCCGGTGATTATGGTGAGAATTCACAGTTTTTCCAGCGAAATTTTTCTCGGATCACAAAAATTGTGACAAGTATATGTTAATGGCGCTCTTCTAACGCCAGAAATTCGGGTTCAACAAGGCAATAACCGCCAAAGCTTCCAGTCGGCCAAGCACCATAGCAAGGCAGAGAATCCCCTTGGCGGCATCACTCACTCCGGCAAAACCAAGCCCGCTGTCAGAGGCAACCTGCACAACCGGCCCCGTTGTGGCCAGCCCGGCAACCGCGAAAACCAGTGAATCCTGAAAGCTTAAACCAGTAAGCGACAAAGCAAGGGCGATCAACGCCAAAGAAAGCAAAAAAATCATCAGGAATATCCAGGCAACATATGCTCCTTCACGCCGGATCACCCGCGCGCGGCTTGAACTGCCCCCGACAGAATTGGGGAAACTCAGGCGGGCAATTTCCCTCTGTCCGTGTTTATAAAGGGCGTAGATTCGTAGTAGTTTCACCCCCCCGGCCGTGGTCGCAACCCCGCCGCCCATGATGGCCAGGCCCATCAATATTATTCCGGTGGTTCCAAGACCCGACCAACTGCGGGCTTCGCCCCAAGCAGTGCTTTCAAATCCAGTGGTAGTCAGAAATGACAAAACCGTGAAAATGCTGCCCCAAAGGGCAGAAACAGCTGAAGGCAGATCGTTATGTGCCTCCACCTCAAAGGCTGCGGTCCAGTGACGTAGAAACAGCAATACGGGAATGACGACCACACAGCCCAGCATTAGATAAATTTCTTTGTCGTTTTTCAGATTGGCCCAAGCCTGACCGTCACGGTCATGCAGCAAAGTGTGGCGCGATACAGCAAATATTAGGAAAAGGAACATTAGCATTTCGCCGACAAACCCGCTGCTGGCCCCTTGCAGCCCCCCAACCGGAGAAATGCCGCTGGTTGAAAGGATCGACATTGCATGGGAAACGGCAACTAATGAGCGATCCCCAGAAACCAGCAAGACAAAGGCGAGCACCGCAGTTACCAGTGTATAGGCTGGAAAAATCTGAAGGGAATAACGTGTCAGCCGATGCGCGGCATCCGCACGTTCAAAACGCAGTGATGATTTTTTGTAGCTTTGTTCTGCAACAAACATTTCAAAGCCACCAATGTTCAGGGGGGCAAAGATCGACAAAGCCACAACCAGCATCAAAAAGCCCCCAAGCCAGCCGGTCAAAGCACGCATCAGGTGTAGCGGTGCCGACAGGGATTTAGGATCACTAAAAAGCGTCGCACCGGTGGTTGTCAGACTCGATAGCATTTCGAAATAGGCTTGAAAATAGTTGACAGATCCAACCAGACGATCAAACGGCAGTGCCAAAATAGCGGGGATGGTGATCAGCGCGGCAAATACTGTCAGTAGGTAGTTGCGGGCGGTATTGCGAGGTACATAACCGGATGTAGCGACCGCGATCATCGCCAAAACGATCAGTAACACCGTGGTGTAATAAAAATACGTGCGGGCAACCAGCCAATCCTCTAGGCGGATGGCAAACAGCATCGGCACATACATGGACAAAACAGCAATCCCGAGCAGGATCACAAACAGCGGAAGGGTGCCCAGCCATTTCATCCCTAGAAATAGCTGATGCTGACTTGAAAGAGGCGTTCGACCTCTGGCACATCTTCAACCAGCGAAAAAATCACCACAATATCGCCTTCATCCAGTCGAGTATCACCGCTTGGGCGCAGGATTTTTTCACCTTTCTGGACTGCGGCAATCATTGCCCCCTCGGGGAAATCAATATCGCGTATCCGGACACCGGCAATAGAGGACGCGGACATCACCTGTGCCTCGATCACTTCGGCCTCGGCGTCGCCAATTGAATAAACCTGCTTCACCCTACCATGGCGAATGTGGCGCAGGATTGAGGAAACAGTGGTTGCCCTTGGATGAATAAACGCATCAATTTTCAGCGGCTCTAGCAGCGAGGAAAGCGTCGGATCATTAACCAGAGCAATCGCCACGGGGCATCCGGCCGCCTTGACTCGCGTACACACCAGAAGGTTGGTTTTATCATCATCAGTCACCGCAAGCACCGCATCAGCCGTTTTCAGGTTGGCCTCTTGCAGCAAATCCATATCCAGACCATCACCGTGCAGTACAATGGTACGCTCCAGCCTCTCGGCCGCATTTTCAGCACGTTCCCGGTCGCGCTCGATCAGTTTGGCGCGGATACGTTCGGTTTGGTTTTCAAGGTTTTCAGCGACCGCCAGCCCAACATTTCCGCCACCTATAATAATCACCCTCTCGCGCTTTTTATTAGCCTTTCCAAAGATTTCCAACGATCTGTTGATGTCATCTTTGTGGGTAAACAAGAAAATCTGATCGCCGGCGAAAAGCTGGTCATGGGGGGCGGCGCTGAATAAGCGTCCTTTGCGCCGGATGCCGCTAACAATCGCGCGCAGGGTGGGGAACAGCTCTGTTAACTGACGTAGCGGCGTGTTCAGGACTGCGCATTCTTCATCCAGTACAATGCCGAGCATCTCCAGCCCGCCCTGCATGAACGGCTCGCTATCAAAGGTGGCGGGGGCGGCCAGTTGGCGCAGAGCAGCCGAGGCGACCTCCAATTCAGGGGAGATCACCACATCAATAGGCATGTGGTCTTGACGAAACAGATCGGAATAGATCACTTCGAGGTAGGATTGTGCCCGCAAGCGGGCAATCTTGCGTGGTACCCCAAAGACAGAATGGGCCACCTGACAAGTGACCATATTGACCTCGTCCAGATAGGTCGCGGCGATGATCATATCGGCATCATGCGCACCGGCCTTTTCCAGCACATCCGGATAAGACGCAAAACCGGTAACGCCGCTCACATCCAAGGCGTCCGTAGCTTGATTGACTAGGGCAGCATCTTTATCAACCACCGTCACATCATTGTTTTCTGCTGCCAGATGACGGGCAATCTGCCAGCCAACCTGCCCTGCACCGCAAACAATAACTTTCATTGCAGCCTCCCGCTAAAAGGGTTTACAGGCATCATCTGAAAGAACGCCTCAATCGTCAGTATCTTCTGCCAAGTCTTCTTCGATCTCGGCTATCCGTGTTCCCGCCAGGTTAGTTGTCACCACATTCAGGGTTTTCAGTTTGCGATGCAATGCAGAACGTTCCATGCCCACAAAACTGGCGGTGCGGGAAATATTGCCGCCAAACCGGTTGATCTGTGCCATCAGGTACTCGCGCTCGAACATTTCGCGCGCCTCACGCAGGGGCAATGTGGCGTAAGTGTTCGATAATCCACCGTGACTGCTGGCATCCTCATCGTTGCCGGGGATTTCCTTGGCTTCAATTGGCCCTTCGTCCGGGCCAAGGATCAACACCCTTTCCATCACATTGCGCAGCTGGCGCACATTTCCGGGCCAGGACATGGTTTGCAACAAGGCAGAGGTTTCATCGGTCAACTTGCGCAGGGGTAATCCTTGGTCTCGATTGAACTGATCAATAAAGTAATTGGAAATCAGGGGTATATCTTCGCGGCGCGCTTCAAGCGAGGGCACCACAATAGGAACAACATTCAAGCGATGATACAGCTCTTCGCGAAACCGACCAGTCTCAATTTCCTGTTTCAGATCACGATTGGTAGCCGAGATCACCCGAATGTCGACACGCACCGTATCGCCGCCGCCCACACGGGTGAATTGCTGCTCAACCATGACACGCAAAATCTTGGACTGGGTGCCGACAGGCATGTCGGCCACTTCGTCAAAAAAGACGATGCCGCCGTGGGCCTGTTCCAGCAATCCGGGTTCATAGCCCCGTTCAGTGCCTTCGCGTCCAAACAATACCTCTTCCATCCGGTTGGGATCAATTGAGGCGGAATTCACCGAAATGAAAGGCGCGTTGGCCCGGTCCGATTTTGAATGGATATAGCGTGCGGCGACTTCTTTGCCGCTGCCAGACGCGCCCGTCAACATGATCCGCCCGTTTGTGCGGGTTACTTTGTTCAACTGGGCCACCAGATTGCGAAACGCGCTTGAATCGCCAATCATCACTGAGGAGGTCACGTCGCGCACCTTGAGCGTCGCATTTTCGCGTCGCAACCTAGAGGTTTCCATCCCGCGCGAGATCACAACCATCAACTGATCAATATTGAACGGTTTTTCGATAAAATCATAGGCGCCTTGTTTCACCGCTGCCACGGCGATTTCGATGTTGCCATGACCTGAAATAATCACCACCGGAATGTCGGGATTATCACGCCGCACCCGTTTGAGTATATCAATGCCGTCTAATCGGCTGTCTTTTAACCAGATATCCAGAATAATCAAATCAGGCGGATCCGCGTTGATTTCTGCAAACGCCTGATCCGAATTGGCGGCCTTTCGGGTGGTATACCCCTCGTCCACCAGAATATCAGAGACCAGCTCCCGAATATCCTTTTCGTCATCTACGACTAGTATATCACCCATCATACCGCTCCTCATGGCACGAGTTTACGCCACATTACTTTTTTTCAATACTTTACGCGTTTCACTTTCAAATGGCAAAATGATCCTTGCCATCGCCCCTATCCGTCCGTCCTGAGAAAAAGCAGGGGCATCAAGCAGTTCCAGCGTGCCTCCGTGCTCTTCAATAATCTTTTTAACAATCGGTAAACCCAGCCCGGTACCATTTTCACGATGGGTCACATAGGGTTCGAACAGCCGCGAGCGGTTCTCACTGGGCAGGCCGATGCCATTGTCCTCGATCAGGATTTCCGTCGCACCGGGTAGAGAATTAATCACCACTCTGATTTGGGGAATATACCCTTCCTCGGGTTCAGTTTTTTGATAAGTTGCAATGGCCTCTCCGGCGTTCTTAATCAAGTTTGTTAACGCTTGATTGATCATGGTGCCGTCGACGTCCGCCTCAATGTCCTTGCTTTCGCTCTCCAGCGTCACCTCGACCGGGGCCAGCGCAGATTGCTGCAAAATCACCGCATCGCTGACCAGTTTAAAGAGGTCATGTGTTCTACGTTCTGGCTCCGGCATTCGGGCGAACTTGGAAAATTCATCGACAATGCGACGCAGGTCGTTTGTTTGGCGAATGATCACGTCGGTGTACTGTTCCAGAGTTTCAGATTGATCCCCCACAAGGGGCGCGAATTTTCGACGCATACGTTCGGCAGACAGTTGAATCGGGGTCAGGGGATTCTTGATTTCATGGGCTATCCGGCGCGCAACATCGCCCCAAGCTGCCATACGCTGCGCGGAAACAAGGTCGGTTACATCGTCAAAAGTGACCACAAAACCCTCTGGTAAACCGGTTTCCGACAGACGTTTGGCCATGCGCACCAGCAGAATTTCTGGGCTACCGGCACGGGTCAGGCGGATTTCTTGTTGGGTTATTTTGATGTTTGAATCATTTAACTTATTGAAAAGGCCGTTGAACTCTGGAACCACTTGAATAAGTTCGTGATCCATCCCCGCCTCTTTACCAAGGCTCAATAGTTTGGAGGCCGCCGCGTTCATCACCTCAATACGCCCCTGCGAATTAAGCCCGATCACACCCGCAGTCACGCCTGAAAGCACACTATCAAACAGACGGCGGCGGCGCTCGGTGCGGGCGTTGACGTCGCGCAGATCATCATGTTGGCTTTTCACCCGTCGGCTCATCCGGTTAAAGCCGCGCCCCAGCATTGCAATTTCGTCGTCGCCCTCTTCTTCACGCACAGTTACGCCCAGATCACCGGCTGCAACCCGCTGTACCGCGCCTGCCAGCCGCCCTATGGGGCGCGCCAGCCGCTCGGCAAACCACAGCCCAAGCAAAATGGCGGCAAGAATGACAATCAAGGCAAAGCCGAGATAAATCAGCGCTAAATCAAACAGCAGTTTGTCGCGATCCCCCTCCATCTGGTTGTAAATTGTGACGGTTTCCCTGGTTTCATCCAGCAGGTTCAGAATCCCCCCATCCACCCGACGAGACACGTAAACATAACGGTCCACAAAACTGGGCAAACGCAGCAAGGCGCGGAATTCATTGTTGTCCCAATCCCGAATAACCACGATCTCTCCGGTTTCGGCTAAATCCATTTCTTCACGGGAAGGTTCTTCAAAATCAAAGAGATAGCTGCGTTCACCGCGCGCGCGCAGCTTAGCCCCGCCGTCAATGACAAAGGCCTCTTTCAAGCCGCGCTGGATACGTTTTTGCCCCAGAGTCAGGGAGTTACGCAATTCAGCATCGTCAACTATTTTCAAAACCAGCTTTTGCTGGTTCAGGAACTGCCCTAACAGGCGGGCGTCTTCGATCAGATCATCGCGCTTTTCGGTCTCATAAGCCTGCGCCGCCGCCAGTGAATTACCGACCACATTACCAACCCGTTCGGAAAACCAGTTTTCAAAGCCGAAATTCAACAGGATCGTTGAAATCACCGCCACCAGAATTGTCGGTGCCAGTGCGACAAAGCTAAACACCCCACTGAGCCTCAAGTGCAGTCGCGACCCCGCTGTTTTCGCATTGCGCGCGTTGATCATGCCAAAAATACGCTGCGCCACAAGGGCCGCAATAACCAGAACATAGACCAGATCAAGAAGCAGAACCAAGCGGATGGTATCGTTGGAAATATCCCCGCTTGCGGGGCGTAAAACCAGATAATTGGCTAGGATCAGAAGCGGCGCAATCAGCGCCATCGACATTGCAGACAGATTCTGGATCCGACGTTGCTTACGCCAGATTTTCAAACGCTTCCAAATAAGCCGCACCCAAGACTGTTGCACAAAAAGACCTATACTGCCTGTATCCTGACGATACCTGTGGCAGGTTTACATCATTTTCCGGCCGCGTGTAACAGAAATATCAAGGTCACCAATCTTTTTGCGCAGGGTATTTCGGTTGATCCCCAGTAACTCTGCGGCTTTGATCTGGTTGCCCCTTGTCGCAGAGAGTGTCAGAGCAATCAGCGGCAGTTCGACCTCTCTCAAAATGCGGTTATACAAGCCGGGAGGCGGCAGCGCGTCGCCATGTTGATCAAAATATCGCTGGATATGGGCACCGACAGTGGCCGACAAGCGATCACCTGACAGGTTGTGGGAGTTCGGTTCTGCCGCAGGAATTTGCCGAATTCTTTCGCTGACAAAAGCACTGGTTATTTCGTCTTCAGGACACAAAACAACCATTTGCCGCACGAAGTTTTCTAAAGCACGTACATTTCCAGGCCAGGCGTTCAGGCGCAGCTTTTCCAGTGCTTCCGGGCTGATGGTTTTGACAGGACTTCCCTCAACACAATGCTTTTGCAAGAAAAAATGCGAAAGATCGGCGATATCAATCGTGCGGTCGCGCAAGGGCGGTAAATTAATCGGCATTACATTCAGCCGATAAAATAAATCCTCGCGAAACACGCCTTCGTTCACCAATTCACCGATTGGCTGGCTGCTCGAAGAAACAAACCGCAAGTTTCGCGCCATCACAGCCGGGTTTTGCAGTAACCCCAATAGACTAATTTGGCATTCCGGCGTCATTTCGCCCAACTCGTCAAGATACACAGTGCCCCCTGCAAGGGACGCGCGTGAAATGAGCGTATCGGTAAGTTCATCCTTATCGAGTGTCGCCGCATTGAAGGTTACAAAATCCGATCCCGACCGCCCCCCCAGTTGATGCAAAGTTTTTGCAAGTAAATCTTTGCCAGTGCCACTCTCTCCTAGAATCATAACATTCAGGTCGGTATTCAGCACCCGCGCGAAAATACGGTATACTTCCTGCATGGCGGGAGATCCGCCAATCAGTGGAAGGGCATTTTCCGACTCTTGCGCCTCCGGTGAGACTTTGGGTCGTTCTGCATGCGATAAGGCTTTGTTAACTTTTGACAGTAAGTCGCGCAAATCAAACGGTTTTGGCAGATAGTCATAAGCCCCGGCCTCTGAGGCCTTGATCGCGGTCATAACAGTGTTCTGCGCTGAAATCACAATCACCGGTAAATCGGGCCTGCGCCGTCTAATTGCCGGCAGCATGTCCAGACCGTTGCCGTCGGGCATCATCACATCCGAAATCACTGCGTCGCCTTCACCTTCCTCGATCCATCGCCACAAGGTAGTTGTATTGCCCGTCGCCCGCACCCGGCACCCGGCCCGGGTAAGGGCTTGGGTCAACACCGTACGAATGGTTCGGTCATCATCTGCTATCAGGATTGTGCCGTCCATTTAATGGGCCTCCTTGGATATTTTCCAGATCGGAAGGCGCACACAAAAAACTGTCCGCCCGTCCGCACTGCTACATTCAATCATACCGCCATGACCCGTGACAATCTTTGATACCAGCGGTAATCCAAGTCCGCTTCCGTTCGCCTTACTCGTCACGAAAGGTTCGAAAATATCATTCATCAACTCAGCTGGTATACCACGACCATTGTCAATTATCTCGATCTGTATCGGAACATTTTCCGTGTGTGAACCGGAAACCGCGAACTTTACACCAGAATTATACGAGGTTCGGATGGTAATATTTCCTTTGGGTTTATCTACAGATTCAGCAGCATTCTTAATCAAATTCTGAAACACTTGTTGAAGTTGGTCGCTGTCCCCGGCGACGTCAGGTAGGGATGGATCGTAATTTACGCCAAAGTTTACATGTGCTGCAAACCCCGCTTTCGCAGCGCGCAGGGCACGGTCTAATACATCGTGAATGTTGAGGGGATTGCGCTCAAACCGCCTCTCGTCTCCAAAATGCTCCACCCGATCCACCAACTCGCCAATACGGCGGGATTCTTGGGAAATCATCTCGGTTAATTCCTGATCCTCAGCACTAGCTGTCATGGCAAGCAGCTGTGCCGCCCCAGAAATACCCGCCAAAGGATTGCGAATTTCATGGGCCAACATCGCCGCCATAGCAGCAACAGAACGGGCGGACGCCATATGCGTCAGTGATCGGCTCATTTTTTGGGCTACACTCGTCGGTTGAATTATAATCAACAGGTTCGGGTCGTCCCGCCCCATTACACCGACATGAACATTGCAGCTTTGAACTGACTTCTCTGCCAAAGCGACGTCTACATTGTACTGGATCAGAGAGCCTCGTTTGCGCCGCGCTGTCGCAGCAGTGTCAACAACCACCGAGGCAGCGCCAAAGACCTCAGCCAAGGATTTGCGCTGCATCTGTTTGGCTGAGGTTTGCACCATTTGTTCAGCAGCACCGTTGGCCTCAATAAAGCGGTTGTCCTTGTCGATTACAAATGCTGGGAAAGGCAGAATGCCCCAGAGAACCTCAAAATCAATGCTCATGCCGCGGCCTTTTCTGTGGGCAGTTGGTGCAAAAGTTGCTGCACTTTTGCCGGATCCGTTTGTGTCATGATCTGACGTCTTAGATCGGCCGGCACAGGTAGATCATCCATATACCACCCCAAATGCTTGCGCGCGACGCGGTTGCCCAATTTCGGCCCGTAGAACATCAAGATAGCCTCGTAGTGGTTTGATATTAAATCTATAAGGTCACTTCCACCAGGCACACAGGGAGGCGTGATGCCTAAAATATCAGCATTAATTTGCGCCAGCGCCCATGGCCGCCCCTGTGCTCCACGCCCCACCATCACCCCATCGCAACCGGATAACTCCAGCGCGCGCTGCGCCGTGGCCGTGTCCACTATATCGCCATTCGCAATTACTGGAATCGCCACGGCCGCCTTGACCTTCGCAATCGCAGCCCAATCCGCATGACCTTTGTAAAACTGGCAACGTGTGCGCCCGTGAATGGTAATCATTTGAACCCCGGCCCCCACTGCACGCCGCGCCAGTTCCGGAGCGTTTAGCAAATCGTCATCCCAGCCGAGCCGTGTTTTCAGTGTAACCGGAACATCAACCGCACTGACGACGGCCTCAATCAGGGTCAAAGCGTGGTCGAGATCTTTCATCAAGGCCGAACCAGAATCCCCGTTAGTGACCTTCTTGGCTGGGCATCCCATATTGATATCAATGAGTTGAGCGCCGTTATCCGCCACCATACGCGCACATTCAGCCATCCAGTAGGCATCCCGCCCGGCAATCTGAACGGCAGTATTTTCACCACCCAATTCCGCCCTTACGCGTGCTTGCGTTGTTGAATCCGGTTTTGCCTGCACCATTTCCTGGCTCGCCACCATTTCAGAAACCACCAGTCCGGCACCAAAGCCCGAAACCAGATTGCGAAATGGAAGGTCGGTTATTCCAGCCAAGGGGGCCAGAAACACCGGCGAGCTAAGTGCCCTATTTCCTATCAGTATAGCCATTATGCCTCATTGTTGGGCATTAAGTTGGTATTTTCAAGCAAAAACGCCCCTTTTGCAAAAAAAATTTGCAGCCATGCCTATTTACTAGGCGGTTTTCTGGGCTTTCTGAGTGAACACATCACGCTTGAGGCAAGTGAAATTGGGAATGCCTAATATTTAGGCTTCACTTTAAGGGGCCAGTGTAATGGTTTGTTTTGGTGTCACAATCTCACCAATATGTATATTTTTAAGCGCACATCAGGAGCGGTAATCCGCACTCAAGTTAAGCGAAAAATCCGGCCTGTTACTACAATGTATCACCAATTTCAAGCTCTGGCGCGTACTCGACGATCTTGCCAACCCGAATATAATCCGGTGTCATATGTTCCAGAATTAGCCCCGCCGCCCGCTTGCCTATTTCAAACCTATAGGCATTCATGGTGGCGGTCAGTAGTGGCAGGCCATGGCGTAGGTCAAGACCGTTGAAACCAGCAAGCGCCAGTTGATCAGGCACCGAAATATCGTTCATAATACAATGCATTAACCCGCCACTAGACATGGTATCAGAGGAATAATAGATCACATCAATATCCGGCGTCCGGGCCAGCATTTTTTCGGTCAGCTGGCGCCCCAGCAACAGCGAGGAAGATTGCGAAATCAGCTCTTGGTCCGCAAGTTCCACCCCGGATTCTGCCAAGGCTTTCTTGAACCCACTCAACCGTTTTTCCGCGCGATAGTCCAGCGGCAGCTTAGTGCCGATAAACCCCAACCGCTTGTAACCGCGCTTTAGGATTTCGCGCCCGGTCTGGTATCCGGCCCGAAAATGCGAAACCCCGACATTCATATCGACCGGATCGCCGTCCAGATCCATAATCTCGACAATCGGAATGCCGGCGTTTTCCATCATCTTACGCGCAGCATCAGTGTGTTCCAGCCCGGCCACCACCAGCCCTTTAGGTTGCCAGCTCAGCATTTCACGGATCACATTTTCCTCGGTGTCCAGATCATAGTCGGACACACCGAAAACCGGCTGCAAAGGGGTGGATTTCAGAACCTCGGAAATACCCGTCAGCACTTCGGCAAAGACAAAACTGCTGATCGAGGGCACAACAACCCCCACCAGATTGACCGAACGGGATGACAGCGATCCAGCAATCCGATTGGCCACGTAACCGACCTTGGCGGCGGCTTCTCGCACCCGTATGCGCGTACCCTCCGAGGCCTCGCCTTTGCCGCGCAAAACCCTGCTTGCGGTCATCTCGCTGATACCTGCCAGTTCTGCGACGTCTCGTAAAGTTGGCCTACGTGCCATTTGCTACCCGCTAGTTGGTTCAATATCGCCCTTTAAACACAGAGTAGAGACCGGGGGAAGGTGGTTCTGATGCGGCAAAACGGGCAACTGGGTTATTGCTCCTGCCTTTGCCACACCGTATCAAGGCTCCAGCTGACAAGGGATAACCATGGAAATTACCGGCCTGATAGTCGCTGCTGGGCGTGGTACACGCGCTGGCAGTGGCTTGCCAAAACAATATCGCCCACTCTGCGGAGAACCCGTTTTGCGCCACACGATCCGTGCTTTGCTGGCTGATCGGGCCGTTAAGGCGGTGCAAGTGGTGATCCACGCGGATGACAGAGAACTTTATTCCCAGACCGTGGCCCCCCTTGCGGATCCACGTTTGCAGGCGCCAGTGATGGGCGGTGACAGCCGTTCATCTTCAGTTTCCAATGGCTTGGCAGCCTGCTCTGGTGATGTGGTCTTAATCCATGATGGCGCGCGCCCCTTGTTGCCTGTTGACGCACTGGCACGGCTGATCGCGCAGATGGCGCAATCGGATGCGGCATTTCTGGCAGTGCCGGTAAACGATGCGTTGTGGCGGGTAGAGGGTGGGTTGGCTGTGTCCGAACAACCGCGTGACGGCTTGTGGCGGGGGCAGACACCGCAAGCCTTTCGCCTTGATGTGATCCGGGCGGCCCACGCAGAATGCCACGCGCCGATGGCCGATGATGTCGCTGTTGCACGCGCTGCTGGCATTGAGGTAGTAGCGGTTGTGGGCACCGAAAAAAATTTGAAAATTACCCGGCCAGAAGATTTTGCGCTGGCAGAAAAGCTAATGGAACAGAATATGGACATTCGCACAGGTAACGGTTTTGATGTGCATAAATTCGGCCCCGGTGATCATGTGACGCTGAATGGGGTGGTGATTCCGCACGATCAGGGGCTGGTTGGCCACTCGGACGCAGATGTGGGCATGCACGCGATCACCGACGCGATTTTCGGGGCATTGGCTGAGGGCGACATCGGCCAGTGGTTTCCACCCTCCGAAATGGAATGGAAGGGGGCCGCATCCGACATTTTCCTGCTCAAAGCGATGGAGCGGAGCCGCGCGCGCGGTTTCACGGTTACCCATCTCGATTGCACGCTGGTGTGCGAACATCCCAAAATCGGCCCTCATGCTGCCAGAATGCGCGAACGTCTTGCGGCTATTACCGGCCTTGAACTTGACCGCGTCAGCGTAAAGGCCACAACCTCGGAAAAACTCGGCTTTACCGGGCGCGGCGAAGGCATCGCTGCACTGGCAACCGCAACATTGGTGAAATCATGACACGTTTTATTGCAACCTGGTTTTACACAGGACTGGCCCCTTTTGCGCCGGGCACTTGGGGCTCCCTTGCTGCCCTGCCCTTTGCGATTGTCCTCCATGCGACCGGCAGCTTTCCTTTCCTGCTTGTTGCGACATTGCTGGTGTTTTTCCTTGGCTGGTGGGCAACAACACAAGAAACTGCGGGTAAAGAGGATCACGACCCCGGCGAAATCGTAATTGACGAGGTCGCAGGCATGTGGATCACCCTGTTCCCGCTGTCTGGAATGCTGTGGTATCACGACATCGACCTCGCAATCCTGCCTTGGCCGGGGTTGGTGGTCGGCTTCTTGCTATTTCGCTTGTTTGATATTTTCAAACCCTGGCCCGTCAGTTGGGCTGATCGCAAATCCACGCCTTTTGGGGTGATGTTTGACGATGTGCTTGCAGGGGTGTACGCTGGCATTTGCACAGCAATTCTAGGTGGTTTGGCCCATGGTTATTTCTGACGGATTTGAACATGAACTGGCGCGTGAAGTGCTGGCGCTATGTTATCAAAAGCAGTGGCGGATTGCCGTAGCCGAGAGCTGCACCGGTGGCTTGCTGAGTGCGGCAATCACCGAAATTTCCGGATCATCGGATGTATTTGATCGCGGCTTTATCACTTATTCCAATCGGGCCAAAACCGAGCTTTTGGGCGTGGCCGAGAAAAGTCTCGATGTGTTTGGCGCCGTTTCAGAACAGGTGGCGCGCGAAATGGCCGAGGGTGCTTTGCAAGAGGCAAAGGTTGATCTGGCCGTGAGTATCACAGGCGTTGCCGGCCCCGGCGGTTCGGATCACAAACCAGAGGGTCGCATTTGTTTCGGTTTGGCCGTCAAAGGCGTGCAAACCCAAGGCATGACCCATGACTTTGGGGCGATCGGAAGACGCCAAGTACGGGCGGCCTCGGTGGTCTTTGCACTCAACTTATTGACCGAGGCGTCCAACGCTTAAGGGCATACTTACTTTGCTCATTTGTTCAGCAGAGCGAGAATTATTGCACAAAATTACGGCATTTACTCAGATATTTTGAAACATCTGACCCTGTTTTATATCTAAGCTATTAACCCTGCCGCACTACCCTAAAAAATTCTCTAGTTTAGGAAAATCCCTATGAATGGCGCAGATACCGCTTGGATCATGGTTGCTACGGCCTTGGTCTTGTTTATGACCTTACCGGGGTTGGCCCTGTTTTATGGCGGCTTGGTGCGCGCCCGTAATGTGCTGTCGGTTTTGATGCATTGTTTTGCCATCACCTGCCTGATGTCGGTTCTCTGGCTGGTGGTGGGCTATTCCATCGCCTTTGGTGACGGAAATATGATTTGGGGCGGTTTGGGTAAGGCATTCTTAAATGGAATAGACACTGAAACACTGCACGGTACCATCCCCGAAGTGCTGTTCTTCGTTTTCCAGATGACTTTCGCAATCATTACCCCTGCCCTGATCGTCGGGGCCTATGTTGAGCGCATTACCTTTGGTTTTGTCATGACATTCTCCGGCCTATGGATGTTGCTGTGCTACGCCCCTGTGGCCCATTGGGTTTGGGGCGGCGGTTTGCTAGCCGGGGGTGAAGGTGCCTTGTTTGCCGAGGCGACAAACGATTTTGCGGGGGGGATTGTGGTGCATGAAACCGCTGGCTTGGCTGCACTGGTGATTGCGTTCCTGCTGGGGCCACGCAAAGATAAAAAGCAACCGCCGCATAATCCGGGCTATGTGATGGTCGGCGCGTCGATGTTGTGGGTAGGCTGGTTTGGCTTTAACGGCGGCTCGCAGTTGGCTGCAGACGGTGGTGCGGCGATGGCGATCACAGTGACCCATATTTCAGCCGCAACAGCGTCTCTGACTTGGGCATTGTGGGAGCGGATAAAATACGGAAAATCCTCGATGGTCGGCATGGTGACGGGTACGATTGCGGGCTTGGCCTCGATTACGCCGGCATCCGGTTACGTGGGACCAGCCGAGGCCATGTTTATTGGTGCCGTTGCCGGTATCCTGTGTCAGGAATCCTGCCTTATTATCCGCAACAAGCTACAGATCGACGACACGTTGGATGTGTTTGCGGTGCACGGGTTGGGCGGAATTTTCGGTACAATCATGATTGCAGCGTTTGGCAAAGGCGACTGGACTGCGCAACTGGGCGCGCTGCTGGTGGTTGGAGTATTTACCGTAGTGATTACATTCATCATCGCAAAAGCGACGGCACTGGTGTTCCCGATCCGGGTTGGGCAAGAAGAGGAATTCAATGGCCTCGATATTACTTCCCACGGTGAACGGGCCTATGATCACGCATCGTAAATCAATTCTGCAGGGCTGTCCTATAGATTGCCCTGCAACCGCGCCGTTATGCGCCCTAGCATAACCCAATAGCGCCACAGCAGCACCACGGCGGCAAAGCCGAGGCCGATCACCAGCCCCATCCATACCCCTTGCGCGCCAAACCCCAAATGGAAACCGAGGATATACCCCCCCGGCATGCCCAGCCCCCAATAGGCGATTACCGCGATCACCATCGGGGCGGTGGTGTCTTTGACGCCGCGCAACAGCCCCAACGCAATGACCTGCATCGAATCCACCAGCTGAAAAGCCGCGGCCACCATGACCAGCCCGACACCAATTTCAACGATTTGCTGTGTATCAGCGGCGTTGGCATTCATGAACAGTGCAACAAGTTCATTTGGAAAAAGCAAATAACAGGTAATGGTAAAACTCGATATCAGCAGGCCCATGATAAGAACCACAACAGAACTCCGCTTGAGATCAGATATACTTTTGCGCCCCAGCGCGCGGCCCGAACGGATTGTGGCCACATTAGATACGCCAAGCGGTATCATAAAGGCGATTGCCGCGATCTGTATCACAATACCATGGGCGGCAAGGGGAATGGTGCCAAACCATCCAACCAGAATGGCCGATCCGGAAAACAGACCGGATTCTGCCAGCATGGTCAATCCGATCGGCGCGCCAAGACGAAACACTTCTTTAAAGGCAGGCCAATCGGGGCGCAGGGGGTTGCGAAACAGATCAAAGGATTTGAAATCTTTCCCTATGCCCGCATAAACCACCAGAAAAAGACACGCCAGCCCGGTGGTCAGCAGAGAGGCCATCGCCGCGCCCTCGGCCCCCATTTCTGGTGCGCCAAAATTGCCAAAGATGAACGCGTAATTAAATACGACATTGGCCCCCGCCCCCAGAAGTGTTGCCGCCAGCACCACCTGTCTCTTATACACATC
>JAHRVG010000048.1 GCA_019090795.1 Paracoccaceae bacterium
AATCTTTCGCAAACGACGAGTCCGGCGCTGTTACTGTTGACTGGGTTGTTCTGACCGCAGCTCTGGTTCTGGTTGGCGGCACTGTGCTGACTGCTGTTTCCGGCGGTATGGATAACCTGGCTGGCGACATCAACACACAGTTGAGCGCAACAGCTCTTGGCTAAGTGAAGCGACACTGAATGAGAAATATTCTCATTCTTCTGGCTGTGCCACAAGCATAGTAAAAACGAAAAGTGCCGCGGAACGATAACGTCTTCTGCGGCACTTTGCCTGAAAACACTGCCTTCACTCCGGTGGGGGAATATCGAGTAAAGCAAGCGGGAATATTTCCGAAAAATATGAGTAGAGTAGCAAGGGACAGGAAAAAATGCGGATTGTATTTGCACTGGTACTGTTTGTAGGAGTGGCAATTGCGGGTGGCGCAGTTTACTTGGCTATGGAACGTTTCAATCAGTACGAAACGGCGTTGGCAAGCAAACGCTCTGTCGGCCCTGCCATCGCTATGAAAACCATTTACGTTGCCACAGAGGCACTGGAATATGGCCAGCAACTGACCAAAGAACATGTTCGGGCTGTCAAGGTTCCCTTGGATGCAGCCCCTGAAACGGCATTTTCCGAAGAGCTGGCCCTTTTGGGTACGGGCGAAGACCGAGATTTCAGAACGATCATTCGCGCGATGGATATCGGCGAAATTATCATGACAACCAAGATCACTGCTCTGGGCGAAGATGCTGGGGTTTCTTCGCGTCTGACAGCAGGAATGCGAGCCTTCGCGATCAGCGTTGACGTGGCCTCCGGTGTTTCCGGATTTCTTCGCCCGGGTGATCACATTGATGTTTACTGGACTGGGGTTCACAAAAAAGAAACGATCACCAAGCTGATTTTGGAAAGCCTGACCCTGATTGCAATCGACCAATCCGCCGGCGGTGGCAACCGCAGCAAAGCAACAGTCGCCCGCACCGTTACCGTTGCTGCCAACGCGCAAACCATTGCTGCGCTGGTACAGGCGCAATCAACCGGCAAGTTGCTGTTGTCGTTGCGCGGTGTAAACGATGAAACAGTTTCAGAACAGGTTCAAGTCACCAAAGACGATCTGTTAGGACATGAACAAGTTGTTGTGCAAAAAGAAGAAGTATGCACCATCAAAACCCGCAAAGGCGCAGAAGTGATCATGATCCCAATCCCTTGCAGCAACTAGGAGTTTTGCAAAAATATGTTTGATTTGCGGGCACTTCGGTGTCCGTTTGCCGTTGAACTGCCGGGTACCGCCTCACCTGAACGCAAATGTGTTGCTCTTAATCAACATGCGGAACTGCTTGTAAAATATTGATTCTTGCAAATAATTTCCAGCTGGCGCAGTATGATCGAGAATAATAGGGCAAAAAATGTCCATTTCGATGCAGCAGTGATTTTGAGAGGCAGGATCACATGGAATTACGTAACCTGTTAACAGCAGGCCTTTTTGGCCTATGCGTGGGGGGGGTGGTTCACGCCCCGACCGCGAATGCACAGAATGTTTTGCGCGTAATGCGCGGTGCTACCAGTAGTAGCATCAAGGTTTCGGTCAATCGAGCAATCGTGATGGAATCCGACCAGCCCTTCGCTGAACTGTCCGTCGCCAATCCGGGAATTGCGGATATTGCGACCCTGTCAGACCGGACGATTTATGTGTTAGGCAAGGCCCCCGGGCGCACAACACTGACATTGCTCGGAGGGGATGGCCGTCTGCTCACCAACGTTGATGTCCATGTATCGCCTGATCTTGCAGAGTTTAAAGAGCGTCTGCGTGAAATTTTGCCGCGCGAAGCCATAGAGGTTCGCACCGCGAATGATGGAATTGTTCTAAGCGGCCGGGTGTCGGGCAAACAAAAGCTGGCACGCGCCCTTGATTTGGCCGAACGATATGCACCTGAGCGGGTAACCAACCTGATGACCGTTGGTGGCTCGCAACAGGTTCTGCTGAAGGTGCGTTTCGCAGAAATGCAGCGCAGTGTTGCCAAAAGCCTGGATGCCAGCATCGGTATCCGCACCATCGGGGGCAATTTGGGCGGAACCATTGGTTCGGGCGTTTATAACCAAGGCAACAACATGGTCAATTTTGCCAATGGGGATCCAATTACTTCAGGTAACAACGCTCAGGGCGGCCTAGGTATCGGTTTTTCCAGTGGCGGTGTTGCGATCGGGTTACTTTTGGAGGCTTTGGAAACCAAAGGTATGGTTAGGACACTGGCGGAACCCAATATCGTCGCTATTTCCGGCAGCGAAGCCGGATTTCTGGCAGGAGGTGAATATCCTGTTCCGGTCGCAGATGCGGACGGTATCAAGGTTGAATACAAACCCTTTGGTATCGAGCTGAAATTCAAACCTGTTGTGGTTGATGGCGATCTGATCAATCTAACAATTGAAACCAATGTCTCGGAACTGGATCCGTCAAATGCGGTGAGCTTTAATGGCAATGTTATCATGGCCTTTTCGACCCGTAAGGCTGCGACTACTGTTGAAATGCGCGATGGGCAAAGCATGTCCATTGCGGGTTTGCTGACAGATGATTTTACCGATCTGAACAGCCAGATTCCCTGGATTGGCGACGTTCCAATTCTCGGTGCACTATTTCGCAGTTCTGAATACCGGCGCGATCAATCAGAGCTGGTGATAATCGTGACGCCGCATCTGGTGACACCCGTTGATGGCGACACGCTGACCCTGCCAACCGACCGCATCAAAATTCCGAATGAAAAAGAGTTGTTTTTACTCGGGAATGTGGCTGGCAAACGCAAAGACCGCGCCCGCTCTAGCGGCTCGGTCGCGTCACAGGATTTCAGCGGTTCCTATGGCTATGTGATGGAGTAAGGCAATGAAACCTATATATTACATTCCGACCGCCCTATGTATCGCCGCCCTGTCTGGCTGCGCAGCGACTGATCAAACCTTTGCATACTTGGGGCCGGAGGCTGGCTCAACAATCATCACCCAAGGCTTTGGAGTTGCCACTGCAAATAACATCGGCGTTCAAAATGGCGACCTGACAACCACAATGGTTGCCAACCTCACGCGGAAATTCGCCAGCGAAGCGCCTGCGAGGATCAACTTTGCCTTCAATTCCTCGGTGCTGGATGCAAGCGCGCGCGAAGCATTGCGTCTGCAGGCAAGCTGGATCCGGGCACACAAGCAAATCAAATTCCGCGTCTATGGGCACACCGATAAAGTTGGATCGGATGCTTACAACCGGCGTCTTGGCCTGAAACGCGCACGCGCAGCCGTGAATTTTCTTGTCTCTCAGGGCGTGAGCCGAACCAAACTTCAGGCCGTTTCGTCACTTGGCGAGACTCAGCCCTTGGTCCTGACCGAAGGACCAAATCGCGAAAACCGGCGCACCGTTACAGAGGTTTCTGGATTTGTAGCGCGGGGACGCGCTTCTGATCTGGACGGAAAATATGCGAAAACTGTTTACGATGCCTACATCTCTACGCCGTACAAGTTGACAGCGTTAGGAGAACTCGTAGGTGACAAAAAATAGGGATCTCTTGTAGGGGGTATGCATAGTTTTGCGCTTGGTTTCCTTGGAAACCAGTGAAGAAACGTGTCGTAGGGCATAAATTGTCAGCGCTAAGCTGCGTCAGTGGGTTAAAAATGAATGCAGAATCAACGAGCGAAAATGCCGAGGTCGTAAGAGCCTGCGCAGTCGCACGCCAGATTGAGGAATTCGATCTGCTGATTGAGGATATGGAGGCCGAGCTTGGAGCCGATTGGGGCGGGCTGACCTTTGAAAATGCTCCGGGGATTTTGACCAGTGATCTGGCCCGTGATCTGGAATTCATCGCCGTTGCAGTGGACACCCAAGACGAGCAGGATCTGGCCCCCGTTGCAAACGTTATCCGCATTGCAAAAGAACAGAATATCAACGTTATTCTGGTTCCCCATGATTTGAACACAGTTGCTTTGCATCAATTAATGCGCACCGGTGCAGATGATTTTGCCCCTTATCCACTGCCCGAAGGCGCGCTGCACGACGCAATCGAGCGGATCAAGGCTGTACCGGAACCAGTTATCGCCCCTGCTGTTGCCACGGCTGCACCCGCCGGAGAGCTGGCGCAAAACCGTCACGGCATCGTTTTACCGGTCTATGGCCTGGCGGGTGGCGTCGGCGCATCGACTTTTGCGGCCAATCTGGCTTGGGAAATGCAAGAAGTTCTCGCTAAAGAGAATAAAAAGGTTTGCATTCTGGATTTCGATTTCCAGTACGGCGCTATCTCGACATACTTAGATGTTCCCCGCACCGAGCAGACTTTCGAGTTTCTGTCCGACGCCCTTTCTGCGGATGCCGAGGGGCTGAAACAGGCAATGGTTCCCTACCGGGAATCGCTTGATATCCTGCCAGCCCCGCCGGATGCCTTACCGTTGGAATTTATTGGTTCTGAAGAGGTCAATCATCTGATTGAATTGGCGACAACTCTCTATGACTTTGTAATCATTGATCTTCCTATAGCATTGGTGAGCTGGTCAGAAACTGTTCTGGAGCATGCACATCTATATTTCGGCTTGGTAGAGCTGGATATGCGGTCCGCCCAGAACACCCTGCGGTTTATGCGGACCCTCAAAGCCGAGGATCTACCCTTTGAGAAAGTACAGTTCGTTTTGAACCGCGCACCCAAGTTCACTGACATGAACGGCAAAGCGCGGGTAAAGAAAATGGCAGAAAGCCTGGAAATACAGTTCCGCTTTCAACTGCCCGAAGGAGGCAAACAAGTTGCGAATTCAGGTGATGAAGGCGAAGCATTGAAACAATTGGCGCCAAAAAACCCACTTCGTAAGGAAATTCTAAAGATCGCTAAGACAATCTCAAAACTGGCGGCAGATGAAGGCGAGTAACGGGGTGCTGAAACATGTTTAAACGATATAACAAGACACCAAAACCAGCGGCAGAACCGATCGCGGTAGTACCAGAAGCACCAGCGGCCTCACCGGTTGAACAACTCGTGCCACAAGCCGTTGCAGTTAAACCGAATCCGGCCGCTAAAATCCGCGTAGCCAAGACCGGCGGTGACGGGATGACACGCGAACAACGCCGCGTAAAAAAACTCATTGATCTGCGTCTGGAAATGCACACTAAATTGCTCGAAGATCTAAACCTTGGGGCAATCGAACAGGCATCTGAGGCCGATTTGCGGCGCGAAATCGCCGCTATCTGTACTGACGGCCTGCAAGAAATGGGCATGGTGCTGAACAAGCAAGAACGCGAACTGTTGTTCAGCGAAATGTATGACGAGGTCACCGGTCTCGGCCCGCTGGAACCGCTTTTGAAAGAAGACGCTGTCAACGATATTCTGATCAACGGACCACACCAAATTTTTGTCGAGCGCGACGGTATTCTTTCACTCAGCACTGTGCGGTTTCGCGATGACAAACACCTGCTGCGGGTGATCGACAAAATTGTTTCCGCCGTGGGTCGGCGCGTGGACGAAAGCAACCCTTATGTGGATGCACGACTGGCTGATGGGTCCCGTTTCAATGCGATGGTTTCGCCAATCGCGGTGGACGGTGCGCTGGTATCCATTCGGAAATTCAAAAAAGAAAAACTGAGCATCGACAAACTTGTTGCTTTTGGAGCTTTCAACGAAGAAATGGCCGCCTATTTACAAGCCGCGGTTTCCTGTCGCCTGAATATCATTGTCTCCGGTGGTACCGGTTCAGGTAAAACCACGACGCTCAATGCCTTGTCCGGATTTATTGACGACGATGAACGCATCGCAACGATCGAGGATACAGCAGAGCTGCAATTGCAGCAAACCCACCTTGCTCGCATGGAAAGCCGCCCCCCCAATGTCGAGGGTAAAGGCGCTGTTACCCAACGCGACTGCCTGAAAAACGCCCTGCGGATGCGCCCTGATCGCATTATCGTTGGCGAAACCCGTGGCGAAGAAGTGATCGACATGTTGCAGGCGATGAATACCGGGCACGATGGCTCAATGACCACTATTCACGCCAACTCCGCCCGCGATGCAATTTCGCGCCTTGAGAACATGATCGCTATGACCGGAGTGGAAATGCCCTTGCGGGCGATGCGCTCCCAGATTGCTTCGGCTGTAAATCTGATCGTACAGGTGAAACGCCTTCAAGACGGTTCGCGCCGGATGGTTTCCATTACAGAGGTCGCCGGGATGGAAGGGGAAGTCATCTCTTTGCAAGAGATATTCCGCTATCAAATCAACGGCACGGGTAAAAACGGTAAAATCGACGGCTTTTTTACAGCAACCGGATTGCGCTCGCTGTACTCTGATCGGTTCCAGCAGTGGGGATATGATCTGCCAAACAGCATCTACACTGTACGCCAGGCAGCGGAGTAACCACCATGGGAACACAGGCCATAATTTATATCCTCATGTTCGTCGGCGTCGTGCTGATCGTCGAGGGTATCTATTTGGTGGCATTTGGCAAATCCATCAAATTGAACTCACGGGTAAATCGGCGGCTGGCCCTGCTGGAACAAGGCAAGGATCGCGAAGAAGTCTTCGAGACGCTGCGCAAGGAACGCGACCAGCATCGACAAAGTTTCAAATTTCCGGTCATGACTATCCTCAGTTCGAAAGCACAACAAGCAAACATCGCATTTTCTCCCAAAGCCCTGCTTGCCGTGATGGGGCTGGTCGCCGTCTTTGCATTTGGCGGCCTGACATATTTCGCCTCCCTCGGGCTGCCCACACGAATTCTGGTGGCCTTGGTTATGGGCGGCGGCGGGGTGTATTTCTGGTTGAACGGCAAGGCCAAGAAACGCATGGCATTGTTCGAGGAACAACTGCCCGATGCGATTGATCTAATTGTGCGCTCGTTGCGCGTTGGCCATCCATTTGCGAATGCCATTAATATTGTGGCACAGGAAATGCCCGACCCAATCGGCACCGAATTTGGCATGATCGTGGATGAAACCGCCTATGGCGCAGAGGTTGCATCGGCCCTGCATAACATGGCAGAGCGGATTGACGTGCCTGACTTGCGGTTCCTTACAGTGGCAGTTGCAATCCAGTCAAAATCCGGGGGCAATCTGGCCGAAGTTCTGGACGGTTTGTCCAAGGTGGTGCGCGCAAGGTTCAAATTGTTCCGCCGCGTTAAAGCCATCACCGCAGAGGCAAAGTGGTCCGGCATGTTCTTGTCCGGCTTCCCAATCGCCGCCCTACTCGGTGTGAACGTTCTCAACCCGCATTACTATGACGCAGTGAAACCGACGGAATACTATATGCCTGCAGCAGTGGCTGTATTCTCACTGCTTGCGATAAATGCAATCGTCATGCGCGCTATGGTCAATATCAAGGTTTAGGAAAACCCGCAAATGCTGGACAACATAAACACTTACCTGACCGAGGCTTTGGGCCCTGCCGGCCCTCTGATTGCTATGGGGGTCCTGGGGGTTTTCTTTATTATCATGACCTTGCCAATTCTTCTTACGCGCAAGGAAGATCCTTTTGACCGCTTGGCCGGGTCAGGCACCCGGGTTCAGGCTCCAAAAAAGGACGGGGCGGAAAAGATCCATTTGCGCGAACAGCAGAAAGGACCAAAGCTTGATAAATTTGCCGCATATCTGGAACCCCAGGATCAGCAAGAATTTTCTGCCCGCCGCCTCAAACTGATTCAAGCCGGGTATCGTGGCAAAACGGCGGTGCGCACCTATTACTTCCTGCAAATGTCCCTTGGCCTGCTCGGTTTGGTACTTGGCGGGTTATATACCCTTCTCTTGGGGGGGGACGCCGACCTGAAGTGGACAATGATACAAACCTTCGGCCCTGGCCTGGCAGGCTATTACGGGCCCAGTTACTGGGTAGACAAGCGGCGAGAGAAGCGTCAGGGCGAAATTCTTGACGGTTTCCCTGATGCCCTTGATCTGATGCTGGTTTGTATTGAGGCCGGGCAGTCGCTGGATCAGGCAATCCAGAGGGTGGCTAAAGAAATCGCCCCCTCGGCCCCTGCCCTTTCAGAAGAATTCACCATGGTCTCGAACGAGATGCGCGCCGGTAAAGAACGCGCTGTAGTCCTGAAAGACATGTCGGAACGTTGCGACATTCAGGACATCAGTGCTTTTGCAACAGTGATGATCCAATCAGCAGCATTCGGGACCTCGCTTGGCGATGCACTACGGGTTTACGCCAGCGAAATGCGCGACAAGCGGGTAACAAGAGCAGAGGAAAAGGCAAATACGCTGCCAACCAAAATGACCTTGTGCACCATGATGTTTACGGTTCCACCCCTTTTGATCATCATGGTTGGGCCATCAGTTTTCAGCATCTATACAGAAATGATTATGAAGTAATGGCCGGTTTTCCGCAAATATTCACCCGTCAAACGCGCTGGTCTCTCATAGTAATCTGCAGCGCCCTAATTGCGGCTTGTTCTTCGAATGGAACAGTCAATTCCCGTTCGCTGTCTCCCTTGCATCAAGGCGTGAAAGCCCCCAAAGGGGTGAATTCCGTCTCCGAGGCCGTCGATGGTTTAGTCGTTGGACACCGGCTTATGGCCTCAGGCGAATACGAATTAGCACTCAAGGCCTATCGTCGCGCGGCAGGGGAGCAGGGGTTGAATGCTGATGTACTGAGCGCGCTTGGCTCAGCTAATCTAAAGCTGGGGCGGCTACATCAAGCTGAAGAAATGCTGCGGATCGCGGTCTCCAAGGACAATAAGTTTGTTCCAGCTTGGAACAATCTAGGCGTAGTCTTGCTGTTTCAGGGCAACTACGGCGAGGCAAAACAGGTTTTTCAGTTGGCATATGCCCTAGACAACGGGGATTCTGAAGAAATCAGGGCCAATCTAACTAAAACCATCGCAATTATTGAGAGTTCGGGCTATTCTACCCCTAACAAACCAAAAGAATTCGAATTGGTGAGGCGCGGAAATGGCAGGTATCTGCTGCTTTCGACACCAAATTCGGGATAACGGGCAGTACAGGAAAGACATATGGGCAATCCAATTATGGCTATTGTCGTCACCGCCGGGATTCTGGCGCTGTCGGCTTGTGGAGAAAATGGCAAGACAAGCAAAGCTGCCAATCTTGATCCGGTGAATGTAGTAGACGCCGCTGATCTGAATGACATTATGCTAACGGTCGCTGACCCGAACGAGGCTGTGAACTATTTCCAGAACTCCCTAAGCAAAGACCCGAACCGCATCGAGTTTATACGTGGACTTGCCAAATCTCTGGTGCGAGCCAAACGCGCGACCGAAGCTGGACCCCTGTTTGAAAAGCTTCTCAAGCACGAGGGCGTTACCGACGAAGACCGGATAGATTATGCAGACGCATTGATCCGCACCAGCGACTGGAAGGCTGCGGAGAAACAACTGAATGCTGTGCCCCCAACAGTGGAAACTTACAAACGTTACCGGCTTGAGGCGATGATTGCTGACAGTAATAAAAAATGGAAAAAGGCCGACAGTTTTTACGAGATCGCCACAGGTCTGACCACTAAACCGGCCAACGTGCTAAACAACTGGGGCTATTCCAAACTGACAAGGGGCGATTACAAAGGCGCTGAAAAGTTGTTTATCGAGGCCATCACCCAAAACAGTAAATTATTCACGTCAAAGAACAATCTGGTTCTGGCCCGCGCCGCCCAGAAAAAATATGCTCTGCCCGTCATTCCGATGTCCGAGGAAGAGCGGGCACAGTTGATGTATACTGCAGGCCTGAGCGCGATCAAGCAAGGTGACAAGGATATCGGGCGTGGCTTGCTCGAGGATGCCATTGACACCCACCCCCGCCACTTCGCCGATGCGGTGCGCAGCCTTGACGCCCTGAACAGGAATGTCAGTGGTTGACAACATGAGCCTCGACCCGGCCTTAGTGCTTCTAATTGTCGCCACACCATTTTGCCTGATGGCGGCAGTCACAGATTTGAAATCTATGAAAATCCTGAACAAAACCAATCTCGGCTTGTTCCTGTCCTTTGTCATTCTGGGCTTTTTCCTATTTCCGCTTGACCAATACGGCCTGCGATTGTCACAAGCCGCTGTGATGTTGGCGGCCGGGTTCGTTCTGACATCGTTGGGAATGATGGGGGGGGGCGATTCCAAATTCATCGCAGCAATGGCCCCCTACATCGCTTTACAGGATGCAATGGGGTTCCTGTTCCTGCTCTCTGCGTTATCCTTGATAACAGTCGCAGCACATCGGGGGATCGGGGCGATCAAACCGATGCAGTCTAGCCTTGCAGGCTGGAAATCCTGGAGCACGGAAAAACGCAAGTTTCCTTTTGGGGTGACACTTGGAATAGCACTTTTTGCCTATCTCTGCCTCAAGGCATTTCGCGGATAACTATTTCTTTTTCAGCAGAACAAACAAATCGTTGCGCTGGACTTCCACGAATTCCAGCGTAGGGTCTGCCGCAATCTGGTCCAGCATGGTGCGGCGTACCGACGGCCCCATCGGGCAGAGCGGCACGACCAGATAATCCGCATTTTGAAACCCCGGTGTGCCGCCATAATACCACGGTGCCCCCCCCGGCAACGGTTCAAGTTTGGAAAACATCCACAGCGAATTCACCCAATCCGTGTAAAGCACTGTTTTCCCCGCCGTTTCACCGATCTCGTCCAGCAACACACCCGTTGCTTGCAAATCGGCATACAGCCCATTTTCCTTGCGGCAATCGGGCAAAACTTCGTCGCCCAAACGACTTACCTTGCCGCCTTGCGATTGGCCCGCCAGTGCATCAAACGGCGTCTTGGCCCAAACAACACCCTGCTTGGGATCGCGAAACCGCAAGTCCATCTGCCGGTTTATTGGCAGGGTGTTGGGAAAATCAACTGGGTTCAGTCCATCGTGAAGAGCAACAGATTGAAGTTGCGTATAAGTGAGCGGTACGCCCATGAAAATCAACCCAACCGCAACAAGGTGCACTGCGCGGCGCAGGGGCCAACCCAAGCTATTGTAAATCTCAATCCGGTTCGACATCGGAAACAACAACAGCCCCACAAAAGCCATCCAATGTGGATCGTTCTCCCAGTTCTGGAAGACGATCAACAGCCAGCCGCCGCCCAGTACCAGCAATACCAATCCTTCTTTTTTATGCTTTGCCTGCCGGAAAAAGACAACAGCAGCCAGCAGTGCCAAAGTTCCAGGCAAATGGCGCGCCGATACGGCAAGTTCGGCCAATCCTAGGCTGGGTTGCGACCGTGTCTGGGATTTTGCAACGCTCAGCAAGTCATTGATATACCCAAACCAATAGCTAACGCCCCCAATAGGAAGGGTAAAAAACACCAAGAAAAGCAGAGAGAAGGCAACACTTGCAAGCAGTTTCCCCCAGGACTTATCCACCCCCAAAGCCAGAACAATGGCTGGCAACAGGAACACGGCATAAGTTGCCTTGGTTAGTGTCAGAAACCCCATACCGAACCCGAGGATCAGCGCTTCGAACCAAAAGGTAAACCGTCCTTGCGGCCCTTGCAAAACGGCCGCCAGAACAATCAGCATTGCAATCGCCCAACACCAGTTGTTGTAATACATTGACGCAGTCACCGAGGGCAAACCCCCCCCGTGAATATAGGCGAACATCAGCGCAAGGAAGATCGTACCAAACAGCAGTGCCCCGGCAGGCTTGAAGCGGGTAAACCCCAGCCAATAGACCGCTGGCAAACAGATGATCCCCAACAGGCTGGGAGCATAGGCGAAAGCCTTGCCGACGCCGAAACCCAGGTTGATCAGGCCGGAAATCGGCAAGAAGGCCATCACCCCCAGTGGTGTCTGAAAATCGCGGTGCGGCACCTCACCGGATGCCACGCGCAGCACGGCTTGCGCCATATGCAACGCATCCCCCTGAAAGCTCATGATCAACACGCCACCTTCATTGACACGACCGATACTAAGCAATGCCCAGCCGCCAATCAGAAATAGCCCATACCAAATATGGAATAGCCGCCCCATCTTACCCTCAATATGTTGTTTTTCAGCAAATCTAATGGAAAAATCTGCATCGCGCAAAAGTAAATGCAGTTTTTGTTTACCTATATGCTGTACTCCGGTTAAACTGTGAAAAAAGAGCAGCAGATTGGCAAAACAATGAACATGCAGGCGCGTATCCCGCACCTTCCCAAAGTGCCTATGACCATAGCCGAAACAGGGCTTAATCCGGTTTTTGCACGCGACATTCTGATCAAAACCATGTTTCGAAAAAACGTGGAAATTGGCCGTCATGTGGAGAGGGAGTTGTGTTGCTCTACACCAGTGGCATTGGAGCTGATTGAACTTGCCCGCGATCAGGGATTGATCGAGGTTTTAGGCAGCACCGGTGAAGGCAATGCAAAGTCAATGCGTTATCAGCTGTCCGACAGCGGCAAGGCCCGCGCACTTGACGCTTTGGGTCAGTCAGAATACTTTGGAGCCCTGCCGATCCCATTGGAAATTTACAAGGAGCAGGTGAAACTGCAATCGGTCGCGGATGTGGGTATTACCAAATCCGCACTCGAAGGCGCTATGGGTCATCTGATCATTCCCGACGGGTTGTTAACCCAGTTGGGGCCAGCGGTGAATTCCGGCAAGTCGATCCTGATGTATGGCCCGCCCGGCAACGGGAAATCCTCTATTTCCAACGGTATTCGGGATGCCTTGGGTGACCGCATTTTTGTACCCAAGTTTCTGGAATACTCCAGTCAGGTCATTTCGGTGTACGATCCAATCGTGCATGGCGAAGCGCAAGAGAGCATGGCTGATCCAAACGCCCTGCGTCGCAGTGGCACCCAGTTTGACAACCGTTACGTGCTCTGCAAACGCCCCTCGGTGATCACTGGCGGCGAACTGACGCTTTCCATGCTGGAGCTGAATTACAACCCGAATTCAAAGACCTATCAGGCCCCTTTACAGCTCAAGGCCACCGGGGGCGTGTTCATTGTGGACGACTTGGGGCGACAGGCGGAACCGCCACAAACCCTGATCAACCGCTGGATTGTCCCCATGGAGGGGGGCGAAGACATTCTGTCGCTGCAATCGGGCGAGAAATTTCTGGTGCCTTTTGACACGCTGGTGATCTTTTCGACCAACTTTCACCCTGCGGAAATCTTTGACGGCGCGGCCTTGCGGCGGATTTACTACAAAGTGCTGGTTGATCGCCCCACCCGAGACGAGATGATCCAGATTTACGCGCTAGTCTCCAAGGCCATGAAAATGCCGCTCGATGAAAAAGTGCTGATCCATCTGTTCTCCAAGCTTTACCCCCAAACTGAAAACACTTACGCTGCCTATCACGCACCGTTCCTGATAACCCAAATGAAATCCATTTGTGATTATGAAGGGCGGCCGCATCATATGGCCATAGACCTGTTAGAACAGGCATGGGCCAACTTGTTTGTCGCAGATGGGGAAATTGCCCACTAAAGCATTTTACGTTTAATCTGAGGCAGATTGAACCAAAATGCCGGTCCAGTATCTGGTGTTGCTGCGAGTTTAAAGGGAATCTTGCTATAGGCCTTGAATGCGCCAGATCCGCCCTTACATATACTTTGTTGCATATGAGAATATGCATCGCTGCGAGAGGAATTTTCTGTGTCCTGATTGCGAGTTCTGCCCTCTCAATTGTGTATTGTAAATGGTTGTTGAATATTGAACGGTACGGGGCAACCCGTACCGTTTTTTGTTTTAGGCAGTCAACCCTTCGGGTTCAGCCAATCCATTTGCGCGGCAACACGCTGTCACGGTATTTGCCAGCAAACAGGCAATCGTCATCGGCCCAACCCCGCCGGGAACCGGCGTGATTGCCCCCGCTTTTTCCTTGGCAGATGCAAAATCGACATCCCCGACAAGACGGGTTTTCCCCTCGCCTTTTTCAGGGGCGGGAATGCGATTGATGCCCACATCAATAACCGTCGCGCCCTCGGCGATCCAGTCAGCATTGATCATTTCCGGGCGGCCCACTGCGGCAACCACGATGTCGGCACGCCGACACAGCGCTTCGATTTCTTTCGTGCGGGAATGGGCAATGGTAACAGTGCAACTATCCGTGAGCAGCAGATTAGCCATCGGTTTACCAACAATGTTGGAACGCCCGACAACCACTGCATTCAGGCCGGATAAGGAGCCGTGGTGATCCCTCAGCATCATCAAACAGCCCAGCGGCGTGCAAGGCACCATGGATTTCAACCCCATCCCCAACAGACCCACATTGGAAATATGGAACCCGTCCACATCCTTTTCCGGCAGAATAGCGCTGGTGATTGCCGGTTCGTCTATATGGTCAGGTAGTGGCAGCTGGCACAGGATACCATGCACCTTGGGGTCTTTGTTTAACTGGTCGATAAGCGCCAGTAAATCTTCCTGCGAGGTGTCTTTATCCAGCTTGTGCTCATAGGAATTCATCCCGACTTCAAGCGTAGATTTTCCTTTGTTTCGCACATAAACCGCGCTTGCAGGATCTTCTCCTACCAGCACAACAGCCAGCCCCGGAGTAATGTCGTGATCCGCTTTCAAACCCGCAACATGCTCGGCTACTTTGCCCCGAACGCTGGCAGCAAATTCCTTGCCGTCAATGATTTTCGCAGTCATTTCATTTCCCTTATCAGTATTCTTGCGCAGGGCAAAACCACCCTGCGCATGCCTGTTACAACAATCCCAGCCTAGAACAAACCCTCGATCTCGCCCGCACCGTTCAGACAAATCGCCTCGGCCGAGGGTGTGCGCGGCAGGCCCGGCATGGTCATGATCTCGCCGCAGATTACCACAACAAAACCGGCCCCTGCAGACAGGCGAACCTCGCGGATCGGAACACTGTGGCCAGTAGGTGCTCCGCGCAGATCCGGATCGGTCGAAAAACTATATTGCGTTTTGGCCATACATACCGGCAGATGACCATACCCCTGCTCTTCCCACTCACGCAGCTGTTTACGGATTTTCTTGTCGGCCAGAACCTCATCCGCACGATAGATACGCCGTGCAATCGTATCGATTTTATCAAACAATGGCATATCATCACGATAGAGCGGCGCAAAATTCGCCACATCTGCATCGGCAATTTGAGCAACCCGTTCAGCCAGATCAACCGCCCCTTTGGAACCGAATTCCCAGTGCTGGGAGACGATTGCCTCAGAGCCTTGGGTGATAACATAATCCTTAACCGCTTGTACTTCTGACTCTGTGTCGGTGACAAAATGGTTAATCGCCACAACCACCGGCACGCCAAAGCTTTTCAAATTGCCGATATGGCGGCCAAGGTTCGCGCAGCCCTCATTCACAGCATCCACATTCTCGATACCCAGATCAGCACGCGCGACACCTCCGTTCATTTTCATCGCCCGTATGGTCGCAACACAAACAACCACACTTGGGGCAATACCGGCTTTGCGGCACTTGATGTTCATGAATTTTTCGGCCCCCAGATCGGCCCCGAAACCGGCCTCCGTCACCACGTAATCCGCCAGCTTCAGCGCGGTGGTAGTGGACACAACCGAATTACACCCATGCGCAATATTGGCAAACGGACCGCCGTGCACAAATGCCGGATTGTTTTCCAGCGTTTGCACCAGATTGGGCTGCATCGCCTGTTGCAACAGCACGGTCATCGCGCCATCCGCCTTGAGATCGCGACAATAAATCGGTGTGCGGTCGCGGCGATAGGCCACGATGATGTCACCAAGGCGTTTTTGCAAGTCTTCCAGGTCATTCGACAGACACAGGATCGCCATAACTTCGGAGGCCACCGTAATGTCAAAACCGGTCTGGCGCGGAAAACCGTTAGCAACACCGCCCAAGCTGGTAACAATGTCGCGCAGCGCACGATCATTCATGTCTACGACCCGCTTCCAGGTTACCCGGCGCTCGTCGATTTCCAGCGCGTTACCCCAATAGATATGGTTGTCAATCATTGCCGACAACAAGTTATGCGCCGAGGTAATAGCATGAAAATCACCCGTGAAATGCAGGTTCATTTCGTCCATTGGAATGACCTGTGCATAGCCCCCCCCTGCGGCACCACCTTTCATACCAAAACACGGCCCAAGCGATGCCTCGCGAATACAGATCGCCGCATTTTTACCCAAGGCACACAGCCCGTCAGCCAGACCAACGGTTGTCGTTGTCTTACCCTCGCCCGCAGGCGTCGGGGAGATCGCGGTGACAAGGATCAGCTTGCCATCGTCTTTGTCTTTCTGCGCCTTGATAAATTCGGCGGAAACCTTGGCTTTGTCATGGCCAAACGGCAACAGATCAGCCGTCGGGATACCGAGCTTGGCCCCGATATCCTGAATGGGCAGCTTGTTCGCTGCACGGGCGATTTCGATGTCGGTCTTATAGGCCATGAGGTGATTCCCTTTGGGTGGCAAATATGCGTTGGTATACTGTCGCAATCTATGGCGATAAAATCATACCTCCATCCACAGTAAAACCGACATATTCCCGCCCGTTATCGTCTTTGCATCAGAAACCGCGACACTTTAGGAAATAGTTTTTCCAGTTTAACGCGCTTGTGGCCCCCAAGGCCTCTGATCCGGTATATGTAAGGTGACATCGTCACCAACCATAACAATGCCTTCCCGCTCTACCCAAGCTGTTACACCACGACGCCCTTTTGCCGCCGGTTTGAACAATCTGCCCTTTCCGGGGCAATGCGCGTCAATCACAGGTGCCGGTAACACGCAGGGGCGGTTCAGCATATCAATGGTGAGCGTGGTTCCACGCTGTGTTTGTAACCGCGACGACGGGGGGATATGCGAAAAATCCGGTAAACCGCTGATCATCATCGAGGCCCCCAACCATTCGGGTCGCAGCGCGTCAATTTCCATCGCATCGGCAATGCCCGACAATTCCTCCTGACAAACGATACTGAACTGTCGCGTGTTGCGAATTTCTGTGCCGCGTGGATACTGCGATAAAACCCGGCTGCAAGAGGGCCGTGTTAACCCGCCCCGGCTCTCGCTTTGGACACCCGCAAAACTGGCGAAACCCTCGCTTTGGGGCATCGAGGATAATGAAACCCCGCGATCCGGCACATGGCCCAAATAGGTAATCGTTCCGGTGAATTCAGTCGGAATCAGAGCAGGCATCAGGATCTCCGTTTTAGCATTTCTAGCAACAAAGCTGATCTAAACCCAAAAGAAAAGGCCCGTGCGATACACGAGCCTTTTCAAACTGTTTCAGGAGTGCTTAAACCTAAGTCGGTTCCGGCTCCATCCCGCCCTCTGGCTCGGCCACCGGTTTCTTTGTCTTGGGAATTGACGCAACACTGGGCGCGCTGCCATCCGAGGATTCGTCGTCGTCATTTGTGTGCGGCGGTTCACCCTTCATCACGCGCTTGATCTCTTCGCCGGTCAGGGTTTCGAACTCAATCAACCCCAGAGCCAAGCGCTCGAACTCTTCATTCTTTTCGGACAGAATTTTCTTGGCCAGATCATACCCGCTGTCAATCAAGTCCTTGACCTCTGATTCGATCATCTCTTTGGTTTTGGCCGAAATCGACAGCCCACCAGCACCATTGCCCATATATCCTTCATGGGCTTGCTGGTAATCAATGTTGCCAACTTTATCGGACATGCCCCAGCGCAACACCATCGCCCGCGCCAAAGAGGACGCTTGCTGAATGTCGCCTGCTGGGCCGTTTGAGACATCATCTTCGCCCCATTTGATGATCTCAGCAGCTTTCCCTGCCATCGTCATCGCTAATTTTTGTTCGCATTCATTGCGGTGCCAGTTCAGCCGGTCGATTTCCGGTAAGGACACCACCATGCCCAAGGCACCACCGCGCGGAATAATAGTCGCTTTGTAAACTGGATCACATTTGGGCAATTCCAAGCCAACAACAGCATGCCCAGCCTCGTGATAGGCGGTATGTTCGATCTGTTCCTTGGTTCGCACCATAGAACGCCGCTCGGCCCCCATCATCACCTTGTCTTTGGCTTGCTCAAAATCGTCCATCATCACAAAACGCTTGCCAGTACGCGCCGCCATCAAGGCCGCTTCGTTCACCAGATTGGCCAGATCAGCGCCGGAAAAACCGGGTGTACCACGGGCGATAATCCGCAGATCGACATCTGGCCCCAGCGGCGTCTTGCGCGCATGTACTTCCAGAATTTTGGCGCGCCCCTTGATATCCGGATGCGGCACATCAACCTGACGGTCAAAACGACCCGGACGCAACAGCGCCGGATCCAGCACATCTCGGCGGTTGGTCGCCGCCAGAATAATCACACCCTCATTGGATTCAAAGCCATCCATTTCAACCAGCAACTGGTTCAAAGTCTGCTCTCGCTCGTCATTGCCACCGCCCATGCCAACACCACGGGAACGGCCCACTGCGTCAATTTCGTCAATGAAAACAATGCATGGCGCGTTTTTCTTGGCCTGCTCAAACATATCGCGAACCCGACTTGCGCCAACACCCACAAACATTTCCACAAAATCCGAACCCGAAATCGTAAAGAACGGCACGCCTGCCTCACCAGCAATTGCCCGCGCCAGCAGGGTTTTACCAGTACCCGGAGGACCAACCAGCAGCGCCCCTTTGGGAATTTTGCCGCCAAGGCGCGAGAATTTTTGCGGATCACGCAGGAATTCCACGATTTCTTCCAGCTCGTCTTTGGCCTCATCAATACCAGCCACATCGTCAAACGTAACTCGACCCGAGCGCTCATTCAGCAGTTTGGCTTTGGACTTGCCAAAACCCATCGCTCCGCCACGACCACCGCCCTGCATGCGGTTCATAAAGAATATCCACACACCGATGAGCAACAAGAATGGCAACCACAAAGAAATCGCAGACAAAAAGCCCGACTGTTCCTGCGGCGTTACCCGAACATTCACGCCAGCATCAATTAGGCGGCTGGTAAGTGCATCCGATTCCATCGCCGCACGCGGCTGAATGGTTGAATATTTCTGCCCGTCTTTGGTCCAGACGGTGATTTCCTCACCATCCATTTCAACCTTGGAAACGGTGCCGGATTCAACGGATTGAACAAACTCCGAATAGGTGACGCCGGTCGGCGCATTCCCGCTTTGGGAATTCCCGAACAGTTGAAACAGTGCGTAAAGCACCATGAATAAAACGACCCAAAAGGCGAGGTTTCTGGTGTTTCCCAAAACTCATTCTCCAAAAGCGAACCGAACATCGGCTCTAATGCGAAAGCTTGTATCATACTTAGCGCCCAGTTTTCTGCTTTCAATGCGTCAGAATCGACTCAAAGAAGCTTTGGACGCCTTTGTTTAACGTGCAGCTGCAAGCACCGTCTTTATCCAACAACGGCACGGACTTCAATTCGTTATTGTACCAGATCGACGGTGTTGAAAGTATGGAATTTCGGCTCTCGGCAGTTTGCCGCCAGTCGGTACGTTGCGCGATACCGTCCTCAGCCAAGGCACGCAGGGTTAAAGGGGTCAGATCAAGGTTGCAATCTATCCGCCAGCGACGATCAAACATCGCGGTTAAATTCTCAGTCGGCTTCATTGCATTTACCTCGCGGCAGATTTCAAAACACCCCTTACCAAATGGGCTGATCAAACACCCCGCAAGTGTGTGTGTTTGGCCGCTGCTGATTCCCGCTAGAACCCGTTCAAGACCTTGCAGTCTGGGGCGATACTCGGCGCCCGCAACCCATCCCATGATATGGGCCAAAAGTCGAAGTTGCACTTCGGGGGGCGCCGCCAGAAAACCGTCCAGTTGCAGGCGCACAACACCACTTTGGCGTGGCCCCGCCACCGAATATGCCAAAGCTTGTGTCGTTACTTCCAACGCGTGGCGCGCGCGGCGCATCCTGTTTGCCGTGTCGGACAGCACATCAACCCCCAGGCCCAATTGCCCAAGCATCCCCATCGCTTTGCGCATCTTGATCCGATCAAAGCGTTCATCCTCATTGCTTGGATCCTCCACCCAAGATACGCCACGTTTGCGCAAATAGTCGCGCAGCTCTTCTCGCCGGAACCCGAGCAAGGGCCGCAGCCAAAGCACCCCGTCCGCGCGGCGCTCCGGATACATTGCCGCCAATCCGTCCACGCCGCTGCCCCGCGCCAGCCGCATTAAAAAGGTTTCGGCCTGATCATCCCGCGTGTGGCCCGTCACCACCCCACCAATATCGCGCCCGATCGCCCAGCGGACAATCAGTGCCCGCCGCGCCTGCCGCGCCGCATTCATGAGATTGCCCTGCCCGTCCCAGCCCTGCCAGTTCAAGACCGTGTGATGCAGCCCTAATTCGGCACAAACCCCGCTCACAAATTCAGCTTCTGCCGCCGCCTCGGGCCGCAACCCATGATCGACGGTCACGACCTCTATCACACGACCCGTGTTTTGCGCCCATCTAGCCAGCAACAACAGCAATGCAATCGAATCACCGCCGCCCGAAACAGCAACAGCGACCCGTCCCTCGGGGACAGATCGCATGGCATCTTTCACATCTGTTAAAAAATCACGTCGGCTCAAGTGCAGCCAAGCCCGGCAAACTCCACATTAGCCTTCGTTACCACACTTGATGCCGGATAGCGCACGGACACTTCGGACAGCATCAAACAGGCCTCTTCGACCTGCCCAAGCTGCGCCAGTGATACGCCGAGCCGGAATAAGGCATCCGGCGCTTTCACACCCGCTGGTGATCCGCTAAAGCTTTCCAGAAAACTCAGCGCTGCATCGCTCCAGTTGTTCGCGGCTGCAAGCGCTTCACCGCGCCAGAAATACGCCTCTCCGGAAAGTGGCCCCCCGGCAAAGGCCAAGGCAAAACTCTCAAACATCGCCGCGGCATTGACATAGTCACCCGCCTCAAAGGCTGAAAATGCCTGATTGAAGCTGCTCTGTTCACTCATTGTAGCATCCGCATTACCCACCGGCGCAGTCCACGTTTGCCGCCCCGATTGGCCGGGTTTCGGAACCACCATACCACCCAGTGGCGCAGTACGATCCAGAGCCGTAATATCGCAGCCGGATTCCAATTCGCACAAGCGAAATTCCAGATCCCCGATCCGGTTGGTGCCATCCTTGACAATTTGGTCAATCTGGAATTGCTGGCGCTCCACATCGCCGGTCAAGCGCCGCACTTCCTGTTCCAGGGCATCAATTCGCTGCAACGCCGGCACCTCCGAGGCGACAGGCAGCCCCGCATTGCCCGTGGTTGACAACTCGCGGCGCAAGCGCAAAATCTCGCCAAAAACGAACTCCAACTCCTGACGGACATCTGCTAAAGTCTGATCCTGCGCCCGCAGTTGTACAGGTGCAGCAAGCAACAATGCGCCAACCACAATCCCTGTAAGAACGCGCCGTCCCCCTGCATCTTTGCTCCCCCAAAATCCTCGCCGGAGGCGTTCCGAAATAGCGCACAATCTAATCTTCACCACAAAATGCTCCTTATTGCCTAGCTATTCAAGCCGCCAACCACAACGGTGACCGCTCGCCGGTTCCGTGACCAGCAGCTTTCTTCCGAACAAATCTCGATCGGCCGTTCCTTACCGAAAGTGATGGTTTTGATCCGGTTGTCAGCAACACCGCGGCTCACCAGATAGTTCTGCACTGCGCTGGCGCGCCGCGCGCCCAGTGCAAGGTTATACTCGCGCGTACCCTGCTCATCCGCGTGACCCTCAATCGTCACCGTATTTTCGGTGTATTGCAGCAGCCAGTTGGCCTGCCCGTTCAGGGTCTCAATACCCTCAGAGGTTAGGGAGCTCTGGTTCACCACAAACAACACCCGATCCCCGACCGTTTGTTGGAAATACGCCACAGAACTAGGGTTTGAGGCAATATTGACACCTGTTCCGGTTCCCCCCCCATTCTGATCCTGCCTTCCAAATGGGTTGTCGCCACAGGCTGACAACGCCAACAGGCATGCAATAATAGCCCCAGTTTTCTTAAAATTCATCTGCTCATCCTCTCGTTCGCGGTTTTCCGCTTTTTTCGACCCTATCAGCTTTTGGCCAACTTGGGAATCTTCTCTGTGTCTCACTCCAGCAGACGCGACCAAGCCGGATCCGATGCAAAAGTCGGCGTATTAATCTTACGCAGATTGCGCCCCGTCACATCCACCGAAAACAGTGAAGGCGCGCCATTTGCCCCCGGTGTTTCGCGAAAAAACATGATCACCCGACCGTTAGGCGACCAGGTTGGCCCTTCATCCAGAAATGATCCAGCCAGCAGTTTTTCCTGAGAACCATCAACCCGCATCACCCCGATATGGAACCGCCCTTTGGTAATTTTGGTAAAGGCTATCATATCGCCACGGGGCGACCATACCGGCGTGCCATAACTGCCACTACCAAAGCTGATCCGCTTGGCACTACCACCATTGGCGCTCATCACATAGAGTTGTTGCCCGCCGCCCCGATCCGATTCAAACACAATCTGATTGCCATCTGGCGAATAGCTTGGTGCGGTCTCGATTGCCGGTGAATTTGTCAGACGTGTCTTGCTGCCCCGCGCCACATCGAAACGATAAATATCGGTGTTGCCGCGATTGGTCAGCGACATCACAACATAGCGTCCATCAGGCGAAAACCGCGGCGCGAATGTCATTCCCGGTTCACTGTCCAGAACACGGCGCGACAGGGTGTCGACGTTCATCAAAAACACCCGTGGCTCACCGGTTTCATAGCTGGTGTAAATAATTTCGCGCGCATTGGGGGAAAAGCGAGGAGCCAGAACGATATCATTTGAATTGGTCAGATAGCGCACATTTGCCCCATCATAATCCATCAGCGCCAGCCGCTTTTTGCGCGCATTTTTCGGCCCTTCCTCGGCAATGTAAACCACGCGGCTGTCAAAATACCCGCTCGGCTCGCCGGTCAGGCGCACATAAACTGCATCCGCCACTTTATGCGACATACGCCGCCAGCTGTCGGTGCTGGCGACAAACTGCAAGCCTTTGCCAAGTGGTGCTTGCGCAACCACATCAAACAGGCGGAATTTGACCACCATGCGGTTGTCCGACGTCACGCTTACCGCGCCAGTAATCAGCGCCTGTGCATTGATGGCTTTCCATTCCGAGAATTGCACCGGTGCATTAAAATTGCTTACCTTTGATATATGCGCCGCCGCCGGGATTTCCCGAAACAACCCGGAGCCGACTAAATCTGCCGTCACTACCTGTGTCAGCTTTGCCGCATACTCTTGCGCAGCTGCATTTTCTGCCACGAATAGAGGGGCTGCAAAGGGTAGAGGCTCGATAATCCCCTCGGTAATTTCAATTCGAAGCGGTTTATTCTGAGCATTTGCCGCCAGAACGAGGCCAAGCGCCATCATCCATGCCATGCATAAAATTTTGGTTATTCTAGTCATTTGACCACCATTTTCTTGGGATTAAAGACGACTTCCAATTGCCGCCACTGCTCGTATTTATCTTGCGGTAAATCATAGGGCGCACAACGTATCAATGCCCGCCGCCCTGCCTCGAATGCTTGCAGTATTGTTCCTCGCGCACTGCCTGCCGGATCAATCAGCCTTGGGCTGCTGGTCAGGTCACCATCCTTTGACAAATCCACCGAAAGAACAACCACCAGATCGCCTGCGTTTTCCAGTCCTGCCGGAACATTCCAGCATTCTTGCACCGCCAGCACCAGCCCCTCACGTTCCGAAAATGTCAGCGGCGGGCCGGTTGGTGCCGAATTCAGCGCCTCTGCCGTTGCCTGTATCAATGCATCCCGGATCGCCTGGGCCTCCGCCTCTTTCGCCGCCCTAGCCTTTTGCGCTGCAACCTTCTCGGCCTTATCCTTAGCTTGCTGTGCTTTGCGCGCAATGTCACGGGGTCTGCCGCGTGGACGGCTAGATTTCGCCGGTGCCGTGGAATTCGGATCAAACTCCGGTTCGCTCACAATCTCGGTTGTCGCCTCTTTAGGGGCTTGCTCTTCTACCTTGTCCACTTGTTGTGTCGCTGCCGCATCCGGGGTGGTCGCCTGCTGCGCTTGTTCAGCCGTTTCCGCGTCCGTTGGCGGCTTTTCTGCCGCCCTCGTATCAATCCGTGGTGCCGGTCGCGGCTGTGGCTTCATCATTGCCAGCTGATCGGGTCGGCGTGCACCATCCATTTGTTGATCCAAAACCGGGCTATCGGGCAGCACCAGAGTATTGCCCACACTGTCGTTGGCTTGCGGTGCTAAGGTTGGGCTTTCCACTTCAAGTTCCGGAAACTCAGGCTCTTGCAAGCCAGTTACATCCGGCGTTTCCTCAAAGCTTGGTGCATGCTCTTCAAGCGGTTGGACTGGCGGTTTCGGGGCTGATTCCTCAACCGGAGGAATCACAGAATCTTCGCTTGGCAGGGCTGGCTGTATTTGTTCTGGTTGCTCGATCACCGGCGCGGGGGAACGCGAGGTCATCGCCTCGAACTCGCTGCTGGTCATCAACGACACTTCGGATATCCGGATCGTCTCAATGTCATCGGCAAAGCGAAACGAGCTGCCGAACAGGGCCAGGCCAATCAGGGTGCAATGCGCAACCAGAGATATTTTGATGCCGGTTTCCACGCCCGCGCCTTACTGTCCCTGCCCATCGAGCTTTGGACCACCCGCATCGGTCACCAGACCAATATTTCGAAAACCTCCGGCATTCAGTGCGCCCATCACTTGCATAACTTGCCCATAAGGCACGTTTGTATCTGCTCGTAAAAACACCTTGTCGTCTTGGCGCTCTGCCGCAATCGCCCGCAGTTTGGGCACCAGCGCCTCACGCTTGATCTCAACCTCTTGCAACAACAACACCCCATCTGCCGAGATCACCAGTGTGAGCGGCTCTTCCTCTTCACCGGGCAAAGGTGTCGCGGCTGTTTTGGGCAATTCAATCGGCACACCAACAGTCATCAACGGGGCCGCCACCATAAAAATGATCAGCAGCACCAGCATCACGTCAACAAATGGCGTAACATTGATCTCTGACATCGGCTTGCGTTTTACGCTTCCGCGCCGCCGCTTTCGTCCACTGTCAGTTTGGTTGATTGCACCAGCACCCATAACCGCGCCCCCTAGCTATCCAATTGCCGCGATAAAATTGTGGCAAATTCATCCGCAAAGCTGTCGTAGCCACCAATAATTCTATCCGCATCGGCTGACAGCTTATTATAAAAAATCACCGCCGGGATCGCCGCCAGCAGGCCCAAAGCCGTGGCTGCCAGCGCCTCGGAAATACCGGGTGCAACAACCGCCAGATTGGTGCTTTGCTGCGCCGCGATTTCCTCAAAGGCATTTTTGATACCCCAAACAGTACCGAACAAGCCAACAAAAGGTGCAATCGACCCCACGGTCGCCAAAAAGGTCAGCCCGTTGTTCAACCGCTCACTCTCGCGCCCGATTGCCACATCCATCGAGCGATCAATCCGCGCCTGTGCTCCGGCAATCAGCACGCCATCACTGCGGTGCGAGCGCCGCCATTCCACCATACCTGCCGCGAATATTCGCTCCGACGAGCCTTTGGGTTCTGCGCCCAGTCGCTCAAACAGCTCATCCAGCGGATCCCCTGACCAGAAAGCGCGATCAAACAGATCAGATTCCCGACGTGCTACGCGATAGTTAATGAATTTCTGGATGATGATCCCCCACGACCAGAAGGAGGCGAAAACCAGCATCACCATCACCACCTGTACCGTCAGGGTCGCGCACAGGAACAGCGCAAGCATAGAGAAATCAACGACCTGCGCCGCTGCGAGTGTTTCTGTTTCCATAGGTCCGCTCTTTTGCCTTACGCCACCGTTTGTTGGCAGCACTTTTTGTTAGCCCTACAATAGGTATAAAAGCAGCAAAAAACCAGAAGAATGCAACATTGGGCGGTTCAGGCCTCGAACTTCTGCATTTTTGCGCGAAATTCTGCCGGAAGCCGCACCGGCCTGCCTGCGGTTGTCATGCAGATAACGGTAACTTTTGAGGTAAAAAGAACTTCTTGACCGCGCAGAACGTCCTGTAGGAACAGCATTTTGGCCGCGCTCAAATGTTGCACTTTTGTAGCAATTGTCAGCTCATCATCCAGTTTGGCAGGCCGTTGATAGGTCGCCTCGACCTTGTAAACCGCGAATACCTGCCCATCGCCCTCTTTCATCTGCCCCTGAGATATCCCCGCCTCGCGCACCATGGTGCTGCGCGCACGCTCAATATACTTCAGGTAATTGGCGTAATAAACGATGCCCGCCATATCGGTGTCCTCGTAAAACACCCTGAGCTTGAGTTCATGAATCATCGGATAAGTCCTGAAACAGCATTCCTGCTCGCGCTGCCAAGCGCAAAGCGTGGCTGGCATCATCTGCGGCAACCGGCATCATATCAGAATATGCGGCGCGCACGACGGCGGCGAACTCCGGCTTTACAATACAAATGCCATTTTCCTTAATAATCGCGATCGGGGATGTATCCGTAAATGCGCGATCCCCCCAAATCAGCAATGCTTGCAATGTCTCGCTTGTGGCCAACGTCTGGATCGACATCGCTGCCAGTTCATCATCCATACGCAACAAAACCACACACAGTTGGATGCCACCATCGTCGTCAAACGCAAACCGGCGATACTGGTTCGCACCGCTCTTTTGCAAGTTGTCGATGGTGTCATTGAAATCCGGGAACAGTTTTTCCAGATTGGGGATGGATTTCAGCTCTTCCCAGTTCTGGCAAAAGAACCACATAAAATTTGCCCCAAGCTCTGGGTCCGTTTCCGCGATCACACCGCCCGTAACCCCCACTGTCTGTGCAATTCCGTCTTTCAAGTGGATCAGGGTTTCGTCATCCACGCCGAAAACCACCGGCACAACTGGACGGCCCCAGCGGGCAAAACGATAGGTATCATTTTGGGTAAAAAGTGCCGTGACCCAATCTGCATCAATACTCACTGGCCGAATACTCCTGTGTAATAGAACTGGCGCAAGCGTTCCGGAAACCGGGACAGGATATCCCCACCACTTTTACGCTGGCCGTTCTTGTCATGAAATACATATCTTGGATAGCCGTAAGAGATACTGACCGAAAATGCGGCATGGGTTTTGTTGCATTGGTTTGTAACGCAGCCATAACCATACAAATAGGCCCCATCCGAAAACAGTGCCCCACTGATTTGCATCTGTTGGAGCAATATCTCCAATTCCTCACTGCTGACATATTGAAACCGAAATCGTTCCTGAGGGTCTTGAAGGAATTCTGAACTGGCACGCCCGATCCACTTTGCCCAATCCAGTTCCGGCAAACCACCATCCCCACTGCCCTCTTCATTCTGCAATTCCGTGACAAGGGTATCCTTGCGAATAAGGCCCTGCGCATCAAATCGAAAAACTGTCGCCGCATACTGCGGATCAGGGTGTGAAAATCCCAATTCAAGCCCAAGCCCGTCGCTTTCAAGCCATCTAGGGATTTCCGCGCAGCCACCAAACGGCGCTGTGGGCAAAACTTGATTACCAGAAATCCGTATCAACGCCCAACGGTCCAGACAACCGGCTGTCCCATGGCGCAAGGACAGCAAAACTGTTTGCGACCCATCTGCCTTGTGGTTGTAAACGCCATGCAAATAAATCTGTACAGCGGTTAATCCGGCGATTGGGAGATTTGCGACACTCACCCGCTGTTGCCTATTAGCAAACTGCTGCACTGTGATTGGCCCCAGTTGACTGCCAAGCTGGCTATATTTGGGATAACTCAGTTCCGCCCTTAAAGGGGCCGCCATCATCAAGAGTAAAACAACAAGAATTCGCATCACCTAATCCTCGAATAAGTCCGCCTGCCCTGGAGCCTTTGGAACAGCCATCCCCAGATGGCGCCACGCCTTGGCCCCCAAAACTCGTCCACGCGGGGTGCGCTGGATCAAGCCTTGTTGCAGCAAAAACGGTTCGATCACTTCTTCTACCGCATCGCGGGCTTCGGATAAGGCGGCGCACATGGTTTCCACCCCGACCGGGCCACCACCGAAATTCTCGGCAATCATCCGCAGGTAACGGCGATCCGCACTGTCCAGCCCCAGATCATCGACCCCCAGACGTATCAGCGATTTATCCGCCAATTCTTGTGTTACCTTGCCATCACCTTCAACAATCGCGAAATCCACCACGCGGCGCAACAGACGCCCGGCAATCCGTGGCGTGCCGCGCGCGCGGCGTGCTATCTCAATCGCTCCGTCTTTGCTGGCCTCAACCCCCATCAGACGCGCACCACGCTCGACAATATGGGTCAGCTCGGCCACGGAATAGAATTCCAGCCGAACAGGAATACCAAAGCGATCGCGCAGAGGCGTGGTCAACAACCCTAACCGCGTTGTCGCCCCAACCAGCGTGAAGGGCTGCAAATCAATCCGAACCGTGCGCGCTGCTGGCCCCTCGCCGATCACCAGATCCAGCTCGAAATCCTCAAGTGCTGGATAGAGAACCTCCTCCACCACCGGATTGAGCCGGTGAATTTCGTCAATAAACAGCACATCCCGTGCATCCAGATTGGTCAGGATCGCCGCCAAATCCCCCGCCTTGGCCAGCACCGGGCCGCTGGTCATGCGAAAGTTAACCCCCAATTCGCGGCTCATGATCTGCGCCAGTGTTGTTTTACCAAGACCCGGCGGCCCGTAAAACAGCGCATGGTCCATTGCTTGGCCGCGTATCTTGGCGCTCTCGATAAATACCTTCAGATTTGCGCGCGCCTCTGCTTGCCCGACAAATTCATCAAGGGTTTGCGGGCGCAAGGCGCGGTCCATATCCTCGGGGCGGATTTCGGGGCGCAGGGTTGGGTCTGGTTCGTTCATGCGCTATCCCTTAGGTGCCAGCAACCGAAGCGCGGCCTTGATCAGCCCACCACTGTCCAGATCGGGTGTAACACCGCTGGCCTCGGCCACAGCACTTGCTGCATCACCGTGTCCATAACCCAAATTGACCAAGGCCGACAGTGCATCCGCTTGCGCCGCGGCAGCCCCGACAGAGGGTGCAGGGCCGGGTGCCGCGCGTGCTGTCGACGGTTGAACCGCTGCCGGTGCGTCTATCACCATATCTTCATCTGCCTGCACCTGCTGGGCCCCTGCCGCACCCATTGAGATGATTTTGGCGGCTTTGTCCTTCAGCTCAACTACAATCCGTTGCGCCAGTTTTGGCCCGACACCGGGGGCTGATTTCAAGGCGGCAATATCACCCAATATAATCGCACGCGAAACGCCATCCGTTCCCAGTGCACCGGCAATTCCAAGCGCCACTTTGGCCCCAACCCCCTGAACCGAGGTCAGCAGATTGTGCCATTCCTTCTCGGCCAAGGTCAGAAAGCCGAATAATTGCAGATTGTCCTCACGCACCAGCAGATCGGTGTACAGCGCCACAACCCCGCCTTTGCCGGGCAGTCCTGCCAAGGTTCGTGCCGAGCAGAACACCAGATAGCCCACCCCCTGCACATCCACCAACACGTGATCCACAGCCGCGTAATCCACCCGTCCGGTTATCTTACCAATCATCTCGTCCCTCCCGCCCGGGCAATCGCTGCATCCAACCGACCGTTAAACTGCGCATGATGTGCATGGCACAGAGCAATCGCCAGCGCATCCGCCGCGTCCGGCCCGTTTGGCACCACACCGGGCAGTTGCAGCCGCACCATATGATCCACCTGCCGTTTATCCGCATGGCCGACGCCAACCACAATTTTTTTAACCGAGTTGGGCGCGTACTCCGCCACCTCTAACCCCATCTGCGCTGGCACCAACAGGCAAATCCCCCGTGCCTGCCCGAGCTTCAAGGTACCCGCACCATCCTTGTTGACAAAAGTTTTCTCAACCGCCGCCGTTTCGGGCTGATGTTCATTAAAAACCAGTTCCAATTGACTGTGCAAACTAAGCAACCGTTGTGCCAGATCATCGCCAACAGATTTGCAGGTGCCGTTGGCCACATGGGTAAGCCGGGAACCGGATACGTCCACAATCCCCCAACCGAGATTTCGCAATCCCGGGTCAATGCCGATAACGCGCATTTTGCCCCTGCCTTTTTAGTTGCCCTAGCCGTAGCACGAAACAAGAACATATTCCAAGCCTAGATGCGACATGTGGCCATTTGATTCGCACATAAGTGCCCGACAAGCCCGCAATTATCTGGGACCCAAATTTTTAGAGCTTGAAAGTGCAGAAAATCGCCGGAAACACCTTAAAAATAACGCCCAAATTTCGCCATATTATACCTCAAATAGCTCATTTGCGAAGTGAAGTATTCTATTTTCGACATTTTTCGTTCGCTATGCAAAACCAACATCACAGTTATGTAAAAAACGCATTTGTACTCTCGGGATTGGCGTCCTACATGGCAGATTAAGCGCAAGGCAATACCGCCGAGGATGCGCTGGATAAAAGGATTATTTCCATGGCCCTGGCTACTTACACCCGCCCGGCTCCCTTTGGGGCCATCACAACTCTCAATGTTGTGACTCGTTTCGAAACAGTGCTGAATGCGTTCAGCGAGTGGAATGCAACGCGCAAAACCCGAAAGGTACTTGCTGCCCTTAGCGACCGCCATTTGGAAGATATCGGCCTGACACGCGGCGATATCATGAGCATGACCCGTTTCTAGAAAACAGGCGACCATTCAGGCAAAAGGCCACAGCATCAAGTGCTGTGGCCTTTTGTTTTTGGGGGCGTTGAAACGCTAAATTCTGCTTTCAACAAAAGTCATGAAACGATCCGGTTGCAGCAGTTTGGCCGCTATACGGGCAGACTCGTCGCCATCAGCCATTACAGCCAAATGGGCAACAAAACCCTTTTCACCCATTTCCCGTTCCATATAGATTTTCGAGGCTGTCAGCCCGCAATACGCCAGACCAAAAAACATCAGCAAATGGAACATCGGGAACCGCAATGGTTTGCGGCCCTCGATGATCCTGCGTTTCAGGCTGAACTTGCCGCCATAGTGCGATTTTACGATCCGCTTTACACGGTTTTCAAACGCCTTCATGTTCTCGGTCATCAACCCGACCCCTTACTCGTTAACACTGTCACTCACTAAGGCGCCTCAACTTGCCATTGGATTACAACTATCACTATTCCCCCCAACTTCGGGTGAAGAGCGATTCAAATTTAAGTTGAAACGCTTGTACCAGTTAAAAATATCGAGGAAATAGGGCCGGTTTAAGGCAAATTAGACGGGTTTACGTAAACAAAGTGTTGACCATTCGCCAACAATCAAAGGCTCTGCCCGCTCAAAACCCTGCTTTGCATAAGCATCCAGAACATCCGCTGCCTGCTCGTTCAAAATGCCGGACAAGATGACATAGCCACCCGCAGCGCAACTTGTGCCCATGTCGGGAGCAAGTGCAACGAGCGGCGCTTTCAGAATATTGGCAAAGATCAGATCATAGGGGGCTTTGGCGCGCAGAACCGCGTGATCAAACCCCGCACAGGTCACAACTTCGATGCGTCCATCCAGATCATTGCAACGGATGTTAGCGCTGGCGGTGTCGGTCGCGACCTCGTCAATATCACTCGCCAGCATTCCACCTGACCAAATCTTGGCTGCTGCCATCGCCAGAACCGCAGTGCCGCAACCCACATCCACGACATTCTTGCCGACAAACCCCTGATTGGCCAAACTATCCAGCGCCGTCAAACAGCCTTGCGTAGTGCCATGATGGCCAGTGCCAAAAGCCATTGCCGCCTCGATCAACAAGGGCACACAATCGGCAGGCACCCGATCCGCATCATGGCTGCCATAGAGAAAAAACCGGCCTGCGATGATTGGCGACAGCTCTCGTTTGACCGCCGCAACCCAATCCGTTTCCGGCAACTCGGAAACCGCAAAGGGCTTGGCCCCGTGGACAGCCGCCAACAAGGCAAGACCCACCTCATCCGGTGCCTCGATAAAATAGCTGCCAACCTCATAAGTGCCAGAACCGTCTTCTACCTCAAACACCCCAACGCCTGTGGGTTCCGGTGTCAGGTCCTCAATGGCGTCCGCCAAGGCCTGCGCTTGGGTTCTATCTTTCAACGTTGTCAGTGCGGTAAAGGTTGGCATGTCGTCTTTCCGTCAATAGGGCTGTTGCGCGGATAGGTCAGGGCGAGCCAAAGGTCAAGCGTCGCCAGCGCGCCGTGCCAGTCGGGAAACAAATACCCAGGCCCAAACCAGCGCGAATAATCCAGAGATGGCCGCGGCTATTGCCTGCCCGTAAACGACACCCGGTGCCCCCATCGCAATACCCATCGCGATCGCACAGGGGTAAATAAGAATACCGTCGCGAAACCAGTTGCAGGCGGTTGAAAACAACGGCCTTCCCAGATTATTGAACGCGGCATTTGACACAAACAGCGCCCCCGAAAATACATACCCCCCCGCCGCGACAACCGTAAATGCCGATAAAACCTCTGTTGCCTCTGAGCTAAGCCCAAACATCCGCGCAATCGGAGCGTGAAACGTCGCCAGCACCCCCCATGCGATCAGTGTATAGAAAAGGCAAAACACCAAGGCATCCCTAAAAACAAGTCGAACGCGATCCATTTTTCCGGCACCAAAGTTCTGCCCGATAATACCGCCAATCGCCCCCGAAAGCGAAAAGATGCCACCAAAGGCCAGCACCGCCACACGGGATATCACCGCCCAACCGGCAACCGCAGTATCACCATATCCGGCAATCACTTTGGTCAGCAGGTAATTGCCAAACGGCGTTGACAGTTGGGTCAGCACCGCAGGTGCTGCGATTATCAGGTAAGGCCGGAACATACCAACCAGTTCCCCAAACGTTATGCGGGCGGTCATCTGGTGAACGTGAACGACAAACCAGACTGACAACAAAGCCGACGCGCCACGCGAGATCACCACCCCCCAGGCAGCGCCCTCCAGCCCCAGATCAAGGCCGAAGATCAGAAACGGGTCCACGACAACCGCGATCAAGCCCGCCGCTAGTGTTACAGTCATCGAGCGAACCGCATCCCCAACCGAACGTAGAACGGCAGACCCCACCATTCCGATCACAAATACAGGCAAAGAAGGAATACTGATGGAAAGAAAGCGTGCTGCCAGTTCAAGGGTTTCACCCTCTGCGCCGGCATAGCCCAGAATTTCCTTTCGGAACATCACCACAACACTGGCTATAACCACTTGCAGGCTAACCGCGTAGATCATCGCGCTCATCGTCTGTTTGCGCGCTTGTTCAAACTTGCCCTGCCCAATTGATTTGGAAACCTGTGCAGTAGTTGCAATAATCAGCCCTATGCCCACCGAAATGGTGAAAAACTGGATCGTCCAGGCAAAGCCAAGGGCGGCAATCAGGCGTTCTTGGTCCAATACCGATACCCAGAACAGGGTCGCCACATCGACCAGAAACATGAATATCAGACCCAGAGACCCGGTCAGGGTCATCACCAGAACATGGCGCATGGTTGAACCGGTTAGGAAGCGTTGCTTGTGAACCACTTACGCACCAGCCTCTACCGGTTTTGCGCTAGAAAACACCGTTTCGTTCCCCGGTGCAGGATGGCGCGGAATCATCAACGCCAGCAGCAACGAGATCGCGGCAAACCCTGTGGCCACGATAAAAACCGCACCGGGCCAGAACAGCCACAAATAGCCCAGCAGTGCAGGCAGGATCACCGCCCCGATATGGTTAATCGTAAAGGCCACTGCTGCCGTGGGGGCAATATCTGCCGGATCAGCGATTTTTTGAAAATAGGTCTTCATGGCAAAGGCCAGCGCGAAAAACAGATGGTCAATCACATAGAGTGTCGCTGCCAGCACCACGCCCCAGCCAAAGAAATAGATCCCGCCATAAGCCAGAAACACCACAATCAGCCCTATATATTCAAAGACCAGCGCGTTACGCTCGCCCACCTTAATCACCAGATTTCCCATCATCGGCGCGAAAATCATGTTGGCAATATAATTGATCAGGAAAAGAGATGTCACTTCATGGACCTGAAAGCCAAAACGTTCCACCATCATAAACGCCGCAAACACCATAAAAATCTGCCGCCGCGCACCGGCCATCAGTTGCAGCGCGTAATACAGCCAATAACGCTTGCGCAGGATCATGGTTTTATGCTGCGTCACCGGGGTTTTGAACTGCGGATAGGCTAGCCAGCAATACAGCGCCAGAATGATCGTTATTACGCCGCTGGCCATGTAAATCGTGTTATAATCCCAGTGCAGAATCTTCCACACCAACATGATCGCACCATAGGAAATCAAGGATGCGGCCGAACCAACCGTCACCATCCAGCCCAAAATACGCGGCGCACGCAGCTTGTCGATCCACTGCAATTCCAGTGACTGCTTGACCGTCTCGTAATAGTGAAACCCGACAGAGCCGATTAACGTCGTGATCATCAATCCGGTAAACGTTGGAAACCACGCGGTCACACAAACTGCCGCCCCGACTGTCAACAAAGACAGTACCGCCAACAATTGCTCTCGGACAAACAGCAGCACAAATATCACGCCAACCGCCATGAACCCCGGCACTTCGCGCAAGCTATGCAGCCAGCCAATATCCTTGCCGTCAAAATGCGCAACCTCGATCACAAAATTATTCAGCAACGCCATCCATGTGGAAAACGCCATCGGCAAAGCAAATGCCATCACCGCCAGCAATGTGATAGGGCGCCGCCAAACAGGCAATTTACGAGCATCTTCAAGGGTTACAAATGAAACAGTCATTGTTCCAGTTAACCTTTTCAAAATAGTTTGAATAGCAAAAAGAGGGTCGGTAATAATTGCGTGATCCCTAAGGTGAAATCAGGCTAGGGACTTTGCAAGTTTCCTCAGCGCCTTGCCCAGACACGCGTACTCTTGAGGGTCCAGCAACTGCACCATTTTCGCGTTCTGCTCGACAATTTCCGGGGCCATCCGCTCAAACAGCGCCCGCCCCGCCCCTGTCAAGGTAAACACACGCAAACGTTTGTCATCAGCCAACACATCGCGCGTCAGGAACCCCTTGACCTCCAGCCGGCTTGCTGCGCGGCAAACCTGAACCTTGTCCATCGTGGTGCTGGCCGCCGCCTCCTGCGAACTGGCAATCCCTGCATCCCCGAGGAGCGCTAGCAAGCGCCATTCATCCCGTGCCAGATGGTATTGCTTTTCATAGATCTCGGCCAGTTGTCGGCTAACCTTATCTGCACTGACGGCCAAACGGTAGGCCAGCAAATCGTCAAGCTGCATGCGAATTTTCCTAATTTGATAGGTTTATATAGCTCAATTTTCTATTCGTTGTAAATGAAACGATTTGCTTTACTCTATAAGATCGTCTAACAGATTTCACATCATTGCAAATGCAACGAAGGGAGCACCTTATGAAAATCGACCGCATTCACCACGTAGCCTACCGCTGTAAAGACGCCAAAGAGACTGTGGAATGGTACACAAAAATGCTGAACATGGATTTTGTTCTGGCCATCGCCGAGGACCACGTGCCCTCGACCCACGACCCTGATCCCTACATGCATGTCTTTCTGGACGCCGGTGCAGGCAATATTCTGGCATTCTTTGAGCTGCCCACAATGCCCGAAATGGGCCGTGACCCGAACACGCCGATCTGGACCCAGCATCTGGCGTTCAAAGTCGCGGATCGCGCCACGCTGCTAGAGTTCAAAGAACATCTGGAAGCCCAAGGTGTCGAGGTACTGGGCGTCACCGACCATTCGATTTTCCATTCGATCTATTTCTTTGATCCCAATGGCCACCGTCTGGAACTGGCCTGCCCCGATCCCGCCGAGGAGGCAATGCTGGAAAAACTGGATGCCGTTAAATGGGACATGCTGAACGAGTGGTCCAAGACAAAGAAAGCCCCAAGGCACGCAGCCTGGATGCATGAGAAAGAACTGACGGACGTCTGAAACAAGAAAGGCCGCTTCGAATGAAGCGGCCTTTTGAATTTCGTAAGCGGTAGCGAAAAACCTTAGTTTTTCGCGTAGAATTCCACCACCAGATTTGGCTCCATCATTACCGGATAAGGCACATCGGTCAGGCCCGGGGTGCGCACAAATTCAGCAGTCAGCTTGCCGGTGTCGACATGCATGTAGTCTGCAAAGTCACGCTCGTTAGAAGCCATAGCTTCCATCACCAGCGCCATTTGCTTGGATTTCTCACGCACAGCGATCACATCGCCTTCTTTTACGCGGTAGGAAGGGATGTTAACCTTCTGGCCGTTTACAGTCACGTGACCGTGGTTCACGAACTGGCGTGCAGCAAAGATTGTTGGCACGAACTTGGCGCGGTAAACAACAGCATCCAAACGACGCTCCAGCAGACCGATCAAGTTTTCACCTGTATCGCCTTTTACACGCTCAGCTTCGGAATAAATCCGGCGGAACTGTTTCTCGGTCAGGTCACCGTAGTAACCCTTCAGCTTTTGCTTGGCGCGCAGCTGAGTACCGAAATCGGACAGTTTTTGTTTGCGACGTTGACCGTGTACACCCGGGCCGTATTCACGACGGTTCACAGGCGATTTAGCACGCCCCCAGATATTTTCGCCCATGCGGCGGTCAAGTTTGTATTTGGCAGACGTACGTTTAGTCACGGCTGTTCTCCTTCAGTTATGTTTATCCCACAAATGTGGAAAGTGAAGGGCGTTGTCCTACCCCTTGCGGGAGACAGGCATCCTCTTGCGAGGGCCACCAACACCAATACCCGCTTACGCGGATAGGGGGCTTATAAGGCTGGCGGTGAGAGAGTCAATACAACAAGATTACAGGTTTTCATTTCCCCCCGCATTATTACTCCTAATGATGCCGAGCACCCTGTCGATCCAGCTCTTTTTGGATATCTGCCACGTCAACTTGGGCCAACGGCTTGCCGGTTTTCACTGAAATCGCTGCCGCAATCCCCGCGCCTTGGCCGGTCACAGCACAACAAGCCATATTACGCGTCGCCGCGTGGCTGTCACGGTCTCCTCCCGTTGCACGACCGGAAACCAGTAGGTTCTCAATCCCTTTTGGCAGCAAATTGCGATAAGGTATCTGAAAATACCTTCCAGTTGTTGGCAATATCAATATGCCATAGCCGTCAATGAACTCTGGAAAAATGCCAATGCTATCGTCAAACCGCGCCTGATTGCGTACATCCTGAGAGGTCATGTTATACTGACAATCCACCTTTCGCGTGTCTCGGATACCAAGAGACATTCCGAAATTCCGCAGCCTTATCCCGTCACAACCCGGCGTATAGTTGCGCAAAGCCTCAATCGCGAGCATCGCTTGTCGGCGTCCCTCAATTTCATATTTTGTTAAACTGTTGGGGTCAGTCCCATCGCAATCATCCATATGGATCAGATTCAAATAGGTCAGTTCACCGGTGTCATGCATAGCGCCCCATGTCCCAGCGATCGTATTCAGCTTGGCCGGTATCAGCCCATCCTTGATTGCCTGTTCAAACGGTTTTTTCAAAAAAGGCGAAAACATATCATCTTCTTTGCCCGATGTCTCAATCTGCCACTCTCCACCGCCACCCCAATCTTTATAGGTCTGCGGGTCAGATTTAATACCTTCAATAAACTTGGCTTTATCAACACCAGTCGCATGAAACATCACTGACGCCGCCATCATCTTTTCTCTGGGCGTCATAAATGTGGGCGCACCGGCGCGCTCCACGACATCCGCATCACCCGTAGCGTCAATCACGCGCTTAGCGAGAATGGCCTCACGTCCTGCTTTGGATTCAGTAATGATCCCTATAACAGTGTTACCTTCCATAATCGGAGCAACGAATTGCCTGTGCAGCATCGGGCGAATGTTGGGTTCATCCAGCACCATTTTGTCGGCAACAAGCTTAAAGCCTTCGGAATCGATCTCATAAGACAAGGATTGAGATTCGGGCACCGCCGCATCCATATCCTTGGCGCGATCCTCAAACTCTCGTGCGATTCCGTTAGATTCCACAGTTTTCTCATGGCGATACCAATGCATGCCCTCCACGCCAACAACGGTCAGATTGCCGCCAAAGCAGCCAAAGCGTTCTACCAGAGCAACCTCAACTCCTGCCCGCGCCGCAGCCAAGGCGGCAGGCAAGCCTCCGGGGCCAGAACCAACCACCAAAACATCTGTTTCGTGCACAATATCAATGTCCCGCGCCGGTTCGCGAATTGTAGAAATCGCCATAGCATCAGCCTTCAAGAATCGTTTCCTTGGAAGGCGAGCATTGCAGGAAAAAATTTGAAACGCACGGTTATTTTTTGAGTCCTCAAGAGACAGTATCAGGCTGCATTTCCATCAATCAGATCGCGACTTCGGCCCTCTCAGCACTAAACCCTAAAACCGAAGGCTCAGCCGCACCGATCCTACAATCTGGCTTTCCCGCTGTGCTTCAAACTCACGCCCCAGCCATGTGGCGCCGTAGAACAGGCCAAAGCTGTTGCCCTCATAAACCATCCCCGCGCGCACCCGTGGGCGTATGGGGCGCAAAGTATAGCCTCGGCTTTCAGGCAGCAGATGACTGTCGGCCACATAGGCCACATCGCCGCCCAGCATAAAGCCAAAGTTGCGCGTATTGCCCCGCCGTGCGTTGCTCACCAAAAAGCCGGTGTTCGGGTCACGGGTGAAAAATCCGCGCTGAAAGCCGTTGCCAAACACGAAGTCTACGCCCGCGCGTGCATAGGTTTCGATCCCGGCTTGCGCCTCAAAAAACGGGCGGATCAGGGTTTGACGATCCCCTAAAGTGAAAAAATCATGGGAAATTTCGCCTTGCACCGTGGGGTATATCTTATTGGGCAACTGGTCTGCCAACATTTGGGGCTGGCCGATGTTCATGATGTCATGCAAGTTGGACTGGAAATCCCCCAACCCCGTGCTTGGCCCCACAAAGACCAACTCGCCGCCAAAGGAATAATTGAACCGTTCGGTTTCAAAATGGGTAAAAGCCCCGAAACCCAGCACACCCGCATACGGGCGATCCGGAAAGGCGATGGGCAAGGTCAAGTTTTCAGGCGCAAGGATTTCCGCCCGAAAACGGTATTCCATCAACTGCCACGGCCTGCCCGGCAGACCATTCTCCACACTATCACCAAAGGTATAGGACAAGGCATAGGAACCCGTGCGCCAGCGATCCCGGCCATCCCCCATGAAATCATTGGTCAGCAATTGTGAAACGCCGACCAGATTGTCCCGCTTTGGAAATACCCCGTTTTCTGCATACGCAAAATTGACCTGCAGCAACGCTGCAAGTGCAAGTGTCATTACCCGCATACTACCCTCAAAGTTTTCTTTTCTTGTTTTGCAGTCAGTTTATGGGGGAATTATGGCTTTGTCACCGCAGGAGTAAGAATAACGCGATAAATGTTGCATCCAGAACCCAAGGCGCCATTCGCGCTAGATTTCGGCCCAACCCTGCGCCGTTTTGATCCGGTGGTGAACGGTATTTTTCTGCCCGAGGGTTTGCTCGATAAAGCAACCTTTTCTGGCAGTCGCAACCAGTTCACGTTGCAGATCAAGCGAGGCATCACTGTCGATCATCACGTCCATTTCGAACGATTTGGGCGCAGTTTCATAGGTGCGTCCGGTCGCCTGCCAATCCCATTGCACCCGTGTTTCGACCTTGAGATCGTTCAGCGGCACCTCCAGCCGTTTCGCAAAGGCCCGTATCTGGGTCATGATACATCCGGTTAGCGAACCGACAAACATCGCCAGCGGCGGCGGCGCTGTTGCGTCACCCCCATGAAACGCGCCCTCGTCAGTGGCCATGGTGAACACCTCCTGCATCGGCGTCACCATGCGAACTTCCAGTTCGTTGCGCATTTTTCCTGTTGCAATGCCGGTGCAGTCAAACTGCACCACAGAACGTGTCGGCAAGGGGCTGACCATGCTCACCCCCCCTTGATGATACGGTTTGACAAGGTGCCGATACCCTCAATCGTTAAATCGAACCGGTCCCCATCTGCCAGCTGCTTGCCGATCTCAAGCCCGCAACCGGTGCCAACGGTCCCCGAACCAATCACTTCGCCGGGATAAAGCGTTTCGGACTTTGAGATATGGGCAATGATCTCGGCAAAGCTGTGGTGCATGTCACGGCTGTTGCCCCCGCCCCATTTTTCGCCGTTCACATGCGCTTGCATATCCAGTGCCACCGGATGGGGCACCTCGTCTGCGGTCAGGATATAGGGGCCAAGGATGTTGCCGGTGTCAAAATCCTTACCCTTTGCTGGCCCTAGCTGCCCGGCCATTTCCAACATCTGCGCATCGCGGGCGGTCACATCGTTCAGGATGGTGTAGCCATAGATATGCCCTGGGGCGTCCTTGACCGAAATATCCTTGCCCTGCTTGCCAATCACAACGGCCAGCTCCAGTTCGATATCCAGAAAATCCGCATAATTTGGCCAGAGAACATCCGCCTCGTGCCCGACAAAGGAAAACCGGTTACCTTTGTAATAGATCGGTTGATCGTACCATACAGGCGGGATGGCAAAGGGGCGCCCGGTCATCTTTTCCGCAGCCGCAAAGCTGTTTTTCAAATGCTGTTCAAACACCAGACAATCGCGGTATTGGGTGGGCATGATCGGGGGCAGGAACCTTGCTTTGTTGACCGGTATCATCGACCGGCGATGTTTGCGCCGTATCAGGGCTTCTGCTTGTTCCAGCCCATAGTCACCCTCTTTGATCACGCTCAGCATGTCTTTGAAAACATCGGTTTCATAGCGCGCAAATTTTGCAGCGTTATCGAGATCCAGCAGGGTTTCATCGTCCAGCTTCGCCGCCACGCGGGTGCGGCCCTCAAATTCTACGGTACACAACAGCATTGGCTATTCCTCGAATATTGCAACGGCGCGGGTGAAACCGGCTGAGGCATCTTTGATTTTGAAGGGAAAACAGGAAATCTCGAAACCATCGCCCGGCAGTTCCGCCAGATTGGTCAGCTTCTCAATGTGGCAATAGCCGATTTCCATGCCCGCACGGTGGCCTTCCCAGATAATTGAGGGCTCGCCGTTTTTGGCAAATTCCACAGCCGTCAACGGGAATGGGGCATCCCAACTCCAGGCATCGGTGCCGGTGACACGCACCCCGCGCTCGGTCAGGTACAAAGTTGCCTCACGCCCCATGCCGCAACCCTTGGCCAGATAATCCGGCTGTCCGTAGTGTGACCCGGCAGAGGTATTCACCACCACAATATCGAGCGGTTGCAACTCATGACCGATGCGGTTCAGTTCTGCCTCAACGTCAGCCGCAGTGACTATATAACCGTCTGCGAAGTGGCGAAAATCCAGCTTTACACCGGGGTTAAAGCACCATTCCAGTGGCACCTCGTCGATGGTAATCGCCCGCTCGCCGTTATTCATGGTGGAATGGTAGTGATAGGGTGCATCCAGATGGGTGCCGCAATGGGTGGCAACCTGCAGCATCTCGACGGCCCAGCCCTCGCCTCCGGGCAGTTGATCCTTGCTCAGGCCGGGAAAAAACTCGCAAACCTGCGCGGCGGTGTCTTTGTGATTCAGGTATTCAATTTTCGGCAGCATCGGCGGCGGATCGGAGGCGATTCCGGCTTCGAGGGCCACTGAGAGGTCAACAATACGGCGCGGCATGGGATAATTCCTTTATATCAGGGCGGTGGCAATGGCAGGGAAGATCAGGACGAGGCCAAGAACGACCAGCATCAACAGGGCAAAGGGCGCGGCACCTATAAAAATGTCGCCAAGGGTTATGTCGGGGTCATCAAGGGCGGATTTGATGACGAAAACGGAAATGCCAAAGGGCGGCGTCAGCAGACCAATTTCAACGGCAATAATGGTAACGATGCCGAACCAAATCAGATCAACCCCCATGGCTGTGATCACTGGCAACATCAGTGGCACCAAGATCAGCATAATCGAGGAGCTATCAAGGATCGTGCCCATGGCAATTACCAGCAGCACATAAGACAGGATCACCCCCCAATAGCCAATATCAGCTGTCACGATATAGCTGCCAAACCCCGAAGGCACACCAGAAAGCGCCAACATGCGTGAATACATTTGCGCAGCGATAATCAGGAACAGAATTGAGGCGGTCACGAGGCCAGTGTCATTGAGCACCTGCCAGAAATCTTTGAACGACAATTTGCGGCGCACCAACCCGATTAGGATTGCCCCAAGGCAACCCACGGCTCCGGCCTCAATCGGGGTAAAGAAACCTCCATAAATCCCCCCCAGCACCAGCCCGATAAGAGTACCCAGTGGCGCCCCTTTGGCAAGGAGTTCGGGACGGGTGAGGTGGCCTCCTGCTGGATCGAAGGCGATGTTTTCACCAAGGTAATGTGGTCTCAGATAGGCCGTAGCAAAAATGCCAACACCGAACAAAAGCGCCAATAGGATACCGGGTAAGACGCCCGCAATAAACAAATCACCAACGGATTGTTCTGTGAGCAACCCGTAAAGGATCAACAGCAGGCTGGGTGGGATCAGCATCCCGAGCACAGAAGAACCCGCCACCACGCCAACTGAAAAGCGTTTTGAATAGCCATGACGCCGCATTTCAGGCACCGCAATACGGGTAAACACGGCGGCCGAGGCGATTGAAATTCCGGTAATCGCCGCAAAAATGGCATTGGCCCCAACGGTGCCGATACCCAAGCCCCCGCGCAATCGCCGGAACAGGTGGTTGGCCACATCAAAGGCATCTTTGCCCATGCCCGTGACAGAAACGATATACCCCATCAGCACGAACAGCGGTACCACGCCGAAAAAGTAGCTGGAAATGGTTTCTGAGGCCGCAAGAGCAAGGAGTTTGCCTGCCAGAACCGGCGATCCTTTGATCATCCACACCCCGACATAAGACGAAAGCATTAGCGCAAAAGGCACCCAGAACCCCATGTAAACAAGGAATATCATAGCACCAAAAGAGGTTAGGCCAATTTCAAACGGGGTCATGCTCTGCCCCTTTTTTCAAGCGGAAGGCCGCGGTCATGGCGAACAGGACAAGTTGCACAATGAGCGCGGTGCAGCCTATCAGGATCGCCAGTTTCACCGGCCAGATCGGCGCAGTAAAATCACCGATTGTGCCCTCAAACGTGCCCCGCACCCACGCTTTCATAAACAACGGCTGGCTGGCGGACAGCAGTTGCCAGATCAGCGCTATCGCGGCGATGGCAAACACCAGCTCCAAAACAGCATGCAAGCGCGGTGCGCGGGATTTGATGATATTCGGAATGGCATCGGTGCGCGTCAGACGCCCCATGCGAAAAGTGTGCGCAATCTGCAGGAAAACAATGGCAACAATGGACAAAGACACCATTTCAGGCACGCCCGACACTGGTGCATTGAACATACTGCGCCCGATCACATCGGTATTGACCAGCACCATAATCGCAAAAATCAACAGCGTACCAACCACGTTTAACACCGTGGTCAGGCCATCAACAAAGCGTCGAATTGTCAGAAACCAGTTGGGCAGCGCTTCAGGCATGGCAATACTTGTCATGGATGGAAGAGCCGCCCCACATCGACTGTGGGGCGGTCATGGGGTAGATCACTCCTGATCCCAATTGCGCACAGGAGTCGCCCCCGCTGCGCGCATGGTATCCATGTAGGTTTTCAGCACCTTGGAACCGGGTTTGCCTTGGCCATCCAGGGTTTCGGCCCAGACTTTGGCAACATTATCCATGCCTGCCGCCCATTGCGCGCGAAAGGCATCATCTACTTCGGTAATGGTGGCCCCTTTGGCCTGCATGATGCCCAGAAACTTGGCCACACTTGCATCGAGATCGGCGATATAGGCCAACCGATCTGCCGTGGCCGCATCCCGCAACGCTTGCTGTACATTGGGGGCCAGACCATCAAACCAATCCTTGTTGGCCGCAAGACCACCGGCATATTGCGCCCCAAATCCAACCTTGGTGATATGAGGGGCAACCTCGTACAACTTGCCCGGCAAGGCAGCAGAAGCAAAGACGATTACCCCATCATAAACGCCGGTTTTGATCTCGTTGTAATAGGTGGTCAGGTTCCCCGAAACACCCACGGCACCAGTGCCCTTTAGCCAGTTCACGGCCGGACCGGGGGCACCGATTTTCTTGCCCTCCAGATCCGCAATGCTGTTCACCGGAAAGGTTGTCATCAGCAAATAATCATCAATCCCGATGGCTCCGCCCAAATACTCCAATCCATTTTCCGCCCAAGAAGCACGCATTTCGGGGATTTCGGCTTGTAACTTGTCCATTAGCGCAGAAACCGCATCGGAATTACTTGAAACAAACGGGGTAAAATAGGTTACGTTTTGCACCGACAGCTTGGCTGGATCAAACAGGCTCGACACCAGCCCGATTTCAGCAAGGCCTTCCTCAACCGATTCCAGCTCGTCGCCAACCTTGGCCAGAGAACCGCCATATTGCTCGCTCCAAGTGATCGTGGTTCCCGACCCCTCCAGCGCCGCATTCACCGCCGGAATAAAGGTCTGGCTGGCATGTTTCACCCAGCGAAAAACCGGCGGATGGCCCGCAACGATGGTGGCGCTTATTTCTTCTGCCAAAGTGGCGGTTGTGCCCCCCACGACCAGCAAGGCCGCTAGGATACCCGATTTAATCATTCTGTTCATTGTCGTCTCCCGATTATGCGCACGACTATTTTTCACTGGCAAACCATTAGGTTTCACCATGCAAATCTTTGGCGTGTTTTCTTTTCACTAACATCCCTAAGACGCCTGAAAATCAGGCGCCTTGGCCGTTTGGTTGCAATTCAGGTGACGATAATTTTACCAACCTGTCAAGAAAATCGCCTATAAAACCCCAAGGTTGGCAAGGTCTTGTTGCATCGCAAGCGGGAGAACCTCAGCAGGTTTGCGTCCCTGCGGTAAATCCGGCGGGCTTTCATCCGCTTTGAGGTAGCGCCAACCCTGAAAAGGCCGACGAATGGCCCCATGGGTGCGAATCAATTGGGAATCCATCACAATCTTGCAGCGGCGAATGCCATCCCCCCCGATAACTTCGTCAAAGCGCAGGATTTTCTGGCGTATCTGGATCACGCCCTTGATCACCCAATACAGCGATCCACCATTCAACAGCTCCGCCTCGCGCTTGGGCCACATTCGTGTGGTGTGGCTGGAAACATAGGGGGCTTTACGCACCAAAGCCTCGGCTGCCTTTTGCGCGCGCCAATCCTGCAAATGCTCTACGCTATCGATTCCAACGCAGAGTTTTACAATATTTATGTAGGAATCGTTAGGTTTTGACATCTGGACACTATATGTAGTAGTTTGGCTTCTTACCACCCTATCCAAATTTTTCGACGTTTCAAGCGGATTCAGTCAACAGAATCGTTTGACCTCAATCCCGTGACTAACTAACTCTAGCACCCTGCCACCACCCAACGAGAGCCACAACTGATGAGCACCTTTACCGCCCCTATTGCCGAACAAATCTGGGATATGAAGTACCGTTTCAAAGAGGCAGGCGGCAGAGCGATTGACCAAACGGTTGAGGATAGCTGGCGTCGGGTGGCGCGCTCCCTCTCGGAAGTAGAAAAAACCCCCGAGTTATGGGAGGCAAAATTCTACGACGCGCTGGAAGATTTCCGTTTCCTGCCAGCCGGTCGCATTCTGGCCGGTGCCGGTACGGGGCGCGCTGTCACCCTTTTCAACTGCTTTGTGATGGGCACGGTGCCCGACAGCATGGGCGGAATTTTTGATATGCTGAAAGAGGCCGCGCTGACCATGCAGCAGGGCGGTGGCATCGGCTATGATTTCTCAACCATCCGCCCCAGAGGCGCAAGCGTTGAAGGCGTTGGCGCGGATGCCTCTGGCCCGTTGTCCTTTATGGATGTCTGGGACAGCATGTGCCGTACCATTATGTCAGCAGGCAGCCGCCGCGGCGCAATGATGGCCACCATGCGTTGTGATCATCCGGACATCGAGGACTTTATCACCGCCAAGCAAGACAGCGCGCGCTTGCGTATGTTTAACCTTTCAGTGCTGATTACCGATCCATTTATGGAAGCGGTGAAGAATGATGGCGTGTGGGAACTGGTCTTTGGTGATCGCGTGTACAAAACCATTCAGGCCCGCGATCTGTGGAATAAAATCATGCGCGGCACCTATGATTACGCCGAACCTGGGGTGATTTTCATCGACCGGATCAACCAGAAAAACAACCTGCATTACTGCGAAGACATTGCCGCGACTAACCCCTGCGGTGAACAACCGCTGCCGCCTTATGGCGCCTGCCTGCTTGGCTCGATCAATCTTGCTAAGCTGGTAAAAGACCCGTTTGGCGATGACGCTGCTCTGGATATTCCCGAACTCGACGACCTTGTCGCCACGGCAGTTCGGATGATGGATAACGTGGTCAACGCTTCGCTGTTTCCCCTACAGGAACAAAAGGTCGAGGCCCTCGCTAAACGGCGCATTGGCCTTGGGGTCACTGGTCTGGCCGATGCTTTATTGATGGTGGGCGAGAAATATGGTTCCGTCAAGGCGGCGGCGTGCATTGAAACATGGATGAAAAGCATCGCCCGCGCGGCCTATAAAGCTTCTGCCCATCTGGCCGAGGAAAAGGGCGCGTTCCCATTGTTTGACAAGGATAAATACCTTGCCTCCGAGACCATGATGGAAATGGATGACGATGTGCGCGACCTGATCGCCACCCACGGCATTCGCAACGCATTGCTGACATCCATTGCCCCAACCGGCACGATTTCCCTTTATGCCGGGAATGTTTCCAGCGGTATCGAACCTGTTTTCGCCTATGCATACACCCGCAAGGTTTTACAAAATGACGGCTCTCGCTCTGAAGAAGAGGTCATCGATTACGCGGTGCAAATGTGGCGTGAAAAATTTGGCGATAAGGAACTGCCTGACTATTTTGTAAACGCCCAGACACTGGCTCCGCTGGATCATGTGCGCATGCAAGCGGCGGCACAAAAATGGATCGACAGCTCAATTTCCAAGACAATCAACTGCCCCGAAGATATTACCTTTGACGACTTCAAGGAAATCTACATGGCAGCGTGGGATCAGGGTTGCAAAGGCTGCACCACCTATCGCCCCAATGATGTAACAGGTTCGGTTCTAAGTGTTTCAGAAGCCGAAGAGAAAGCACCCGAAATTGATACTGGTGCCGATGTGGTTTACATCGCAGAGCCGCTGGATCGACCAGCAGCGCTTGATGGCCATACCTATAAAATCAAGTGGCCCGAAAATGAGCACGCGATTTACATCACCATCAACGACATTATCCAGAACGGCAAACGCCGCCCTTTCGAGGTTTTTATCAATTCCAAAAACATGGAGCATTACGCTTGGACTCTGGCCCTGACTCGGATGGTTTCTGCCGTATTCCGGCGCGGCGGCGACGTTAGTTTTGTGGTCGAGGAGCTAAAGGCCGTATTTGATCCACGCGGTGGTGCATGGGTGCAAGGCAAATACATCCCCTCGATTTTAGCGGCCATCGGTGGCGTGATCGAAGAACACATGATCAATATCGACTTTATCGAGGGCAAAGGCATGCACCTCAAGACTGACCCGCACGCCGAAGTAATCGCCATTGGCGAGCGCCCCAAAGGCGCAAGCTGCCCCAGCTGTGGCAGCTATGGCATGCGGATGATCGAGGGCTGTATGACATGCGGCGAGTGCGGCCATTCCAAATGTGGCTAAGCATCTAGAGCTTTGCCACACTGATCTGCACCGCCAACAGTCGGTGTTTCACCTTCCTGCACCGTAACATGGCTGGGGTGGGAAGGTTTGGGTCTATGGTGCCGGTACGTTTCATTTGGGAAACAGTAATTTCGGGATTGGAGGCTCCCGCTTTCTTGGCCGAAAACCTGTGCGGCTACGGCTCCAACCCGCGCCCCTTGATCAACGCATCCACTTTGGGCATTGATCCGCGAAACGCAAGATACAACTCCTCTGGATCCTTTGAGCCACCGGCTGCATAAATATTGTCATGCAGCCGCTGCGCCAAATCCGCGTCAAACGGATCGCCAACCTCCTCAAAGGCGGCAAAAGCATCGGCGTCCATTACCTCGGACCACATGTAGGAATAATAGCCGGATGAATAACCATCACCGGAAAACACATGCGCAAACTGCGGCGTGGCGTGGCGCATGCCGATAGATTTTGGCACCCCCAACCCATCCAGAACCGCCGCTTGTTTCGCCATAGGATCGGCGGGTGCGGGCGCGGAATGAAAAGCCAGATCAACCAGCGCCGAGGCAGTGTATTCAACTGTCGAAAAGCCCTGATCGTAATTCTCTGCCGCCAGCAACCGCTGCAACAACTCTGCTGGCATCGCCTCTCCGGTCTCCGCATGACGGGCAAATTTTTCCAGCACTTCGGGAACCGACAGCCAATGCTCGTACAGCTGGCTGGGCAATTCCACAAAATCCCGCGCCACACTGGTGCCGGAAATGAAGCTATAAGTCACATCGGACAGCATGGAATGCAGCGCATGGCCAAATTCGTGGAACAGGGTGCGCGCATCATCAAAGGTGAGAAGACAGGGTTCGCCTTCAGGTGCTTTCGCAAAATTACAAACGTTCACGGTGATCGGGCGCACCTCGCCATCCAGCGCTGACTGGGCGCGAAACCGTGAGCACCACGCACCGGAACGTTTGGACGCACGGGCAAAATAATCACCGACAAAAACCGCCATGTGACGATCGCCCTTAAGCACCTCCCACGCGCGTGCATCCGGATGATAGAGTGGCACATCAAGCGGCTTAAACGTCAGGCCAAACAAACGGTTTGCACAGTAGAACGCGGCTTCTATCATCTGGTCGAGCTGGAAGTAAGGTTTCAGCTCTGCCTCATCCAGATCGTATTCCAGCTTGCGGCGTTTTTCGGAATAAAAGCGCCAGTCCCAAGGCTGGAAATCACCGTTGATACCGTCACCGCGCATCATTTCGGTCAGCACAAAGGCATCGACCTCTGCCGCCGCTAACGCCGGCTCCCAAACCGCCATCAACAACCCCAACACCGCCCTCGGCGTCTTGGCCATTTCCGGTGCCAGCTTAAAATCGGCAAAAGTTTTAAACCCCAGCAAATGCGCCCGCTGGTCACGCAATTGCAATGTTTCTTTGGCAATGGCCAGATTGTCCGTTTTGCCGCCATTGGCACCGCGCGAGGTCCAGGCCTCAAGTGCCCTTTGGCGCAAATCGCGGCGCGTGGAAAACTGCAAGAAAGGAACAAGCAAGGAGCGCGATAATGAGATCGCATGGCCGCCCTCTTCGGGATCAACTTCACGCTCACGCGCAACTTCTGCTGCGGCAGAAATCAGGAAGTCGGGCAAGCCATCCAGATCATTCTCATCCAGAACCAAAAGCCAATCCCGCTCATCCGCCAACAGGTTTTGTGAAAAGCGGGTGCCCAACTCTGCCAGCCGCTGCAACACCCCGGCCAAATCCTTGGCACTGCCCCCCTGCAATTGCGCCCCTGCGCGCACAAACATCTGGTGATACAGTTCCAGCACACGGTCCTGCTCATCCGTCAACCCCAGCGTTTCACGCCCCTGAAACAACATATCAATACGCGCGAACAGTTTGGCATTCATCATTGTTTCGGAATTGAACGCTGCCAAACGGGGGGACAGATCGCGCTGCAAAGCCTCGCGTTCGGGGTTGGTATCAGAGCCGGAAACGTTGAAAAACACCCCCGCAACCCTGTCCATCAACCACTCTGAACATTCCAAAGCCTCGATTGTGTTGGCGAACGTCGGGGTATCCGTGGCATCGGCAATCGCATTCACGGCGCTGCGGGATTGGAGAAATGCTTCCTCAAAGGCTGGTGCGAAATGGCCATCCTCAATCTGGTCGAATGGTGGCATCTGAAAAGGGCCGGTCCAGTCTGAAAGGAAAGGGTTATTCTGTGTCATTCTGTCTCTCGATTAACTCGTCTGTCACATAAACAGACAGAGGCAGGAGGGTAAAGCGATTACCGCATGAAAACGGCAACGCCAAATGTCGTTTTTTCAACACGTCAGGTCGGCAGGCTCTGGCGCTATGTTGCGAATTTCTGCAATCTTGCGCACAAACCATCAGCGGAGTTGGATAGATGAAAACCCATGTAAAAGCCTGTGTCGTTGGCGGCGGTGCCGTTGGGGCATCAATTGCCTATCATTTGGCCAAAGCTGGCTGGGATGATGTGGTTCTGCTGGAGCGAGACGAGCTGACATCCGGTTCTACATGGCACGCCGCCGGATTGCTGCCTCTGTTCAACATGTCCTACGCAACCACCCACATTCACGACTATTCCGTAAAATTCTATAAGGAACTGGAGGCCGAGACCGGCCTGAACGCCGGTTTTTCCGTGGTCGGCAACCTGCGTATGGCACAAACCGATGCGCGGATGGATGAATACATGCTCTATGGCACAACGGCCGAATCCGTAGGCGTGCCGTTTGAAAAACTGACACCTGCGCAGATCAAAGACCGCTGGCCGCTGATCCGCACCGATGATCTGAAGGGCGCGATCTATCACCCAACCGATGGCTATATCAATCCTGCCGATGTCACTCAGGCGATGGCCAAAGGCGCACGCCAGCGCGGTGTCGAAATTCACCGCAAGCTGCAAGTGGACAGCTACGAGTGGACAGGGTCAGAGTGGATTGTGCGCGGCAAGGTTATGGTCGAGCGTGGCGGCAATCTGATTGCGGGTGAAGAAGACTTCACCATCCACGCGGAACATGTTGTTACCGCGACAGGCAACCACGCGCAACGCACCGCACAAAAATTGGGCATCAAAATTCCCGCAATTCCTGTGGAACACCAGTTCATCGTGATGGACAAAGACCCGATGCTGGAAGAGTTCCGCAAGAACCATCCCGAACATCCGGTGATCCGCGATGCGGACGCCCAATCCTATGTGCGCGAAGAACGCGGCGGCTGGATTTTAGGTGTCTATGAAAAGAACGCCCCTGCCCGTTTTGAATACGGCGTACCGGACAGTTTTCGTGCGGACCTGTTCCCGCTCGCGCTGGACCGGATTGAGGAGCAGTATTTGGCGATGATCCACCGGATTCCATCCTGTGAGAAATCCGGCCTGAAAGACGATTTCAACGGCCCGATCTGTTACACCCCAGACGGCAACCCGCTGGTTGGCCCCGCTCCGGGCCTGCGCAATATGTGGCTAGCCGAGGGTTTCAGTTTTGGCATCACCGCTGCGGGCGGTACCGGCTACTACATGGCGCAAATGATGGTCGAGGGCGAGGCCGAAATCGACATGGCGTCGCTTGATCCCAAACGTTACGGCGACTGGATGACCACCGAATTTGCCGCGCGCAAGAACGAGGAATGTTATGACCACGTTTACATTCTGCACCACCCGGACGAGGAACGCCCCGCCTGCCGCCCCCTGCGTACCTCTCCTGCTTATGACCGGCAAAAAGCAGCTGGCGCGCAATTTGGCTGGGTCAATGGCTGGGAACGCCCGAATTATTTTGGCCCCCTGAATGCGCCCGATAATTTCGATCATGACGCACGCAGTTTTCGCCGTGGCGGCTGGTGGCAATACGCGGTGGACGAGGCTAAAGCCATTCGTGAAGGCGTGGGCCTGATAGACGCCACCGCCTTTACCAAACATAGGGTCAAGGGCCCCGGCGCCACCGCTTTTTTGGATTGGTTCACCTGCAACAAGCTTCCCTCAATCGGGCGCATCAACCTGACCTATGCCCTGACTGCCGCGGGAACCACACGCACGGAATACACAATCGTGCGCAATGGACAAAACAGCTATTACCTCGTCTCTGCAGGGGCATGGACGGCTTATGACGCGGATTTCTTGCGCAAAGCAGCCGAGGATAAAATGGAGGAATTCGGATATATTGAAATTCAGGATGTGACGTCACAATGGGGTGTTTTCGCCATCGGCGGCCCAAAATCCCGCGATGTACTGAAAAAAACCATCAAGGACGCAGACCCTGAAACCGCGCTGTCGAACAAGCGGTTCCCGTGGTTATCCGCGCGCCAGATCGAGTTGGGCATGTGCCCCGTTAATGCGATCCGCGTGGCCTATACTGGCGAATTGGGCTGGGAATTGCACCATCCCATAGAGATGCAGAACTACCTCTATGATCTGATCCTTGAAGCGGGCAAGGAATACGGCTTGAAACTGGTTGGCGCGCGGGCGCAAAACTGGTTGCGGCAGGAAAAATCCTATCGCGCCTTTGGCAATGAGCTGGGCCGAGACGCCACCCCTGCCGAGGCCGATCTGCCCCGTTTTATCGACCTGAACAAAGACTTCCACGGCAAGGCTGCGATGCTGGCCAAAGGCATTCGTTCCAAATGTGTAACCCTGCTAATTGACGGCCCCAAAGACGCCGATCCATGGGGCCGCGAGGCACTGTTGCAAGGCGGTGTTAAAGTCGGACGCCTAACCTCCGGCGGTTATTCCGTGGCCTTCGAGAAAAGCATCGGCATGGGCTATGTGCCTCCGGAATTGGCCGTTGTTGGCCAGAAACTCAAGGTCCGGATGTTGGGCGAGCTGTGGGATGCCGAGGTGACACCGGACAGTCCTTATGATCCAACAAATGCCACCATCCGGATGAATGGTTAACAGAATTCAGGCGGCCCGTTTCACACGGGCCGCATTTTGCTAGCTCACGTTCTGATCATAACAATCCAGCGCTTTGGCCGCATACATCAAAGACGGCCCACCGCCCATTTGCACGGCCATACCCAGCACATCAGCGACTTCCTCACGGCTGGCTTTGAGGCGCACCAGTGCTTCGATATGAAAACCGATACAAGCCTCGCAGCGATCCGCCACCGCAATTCCCAAAGCCACAAATTCCAGCGTTTTGGCATCAAGCGCCACCCCGGTTTTTGCGGCCTTGCTCAGCTCACCAAATCCTTTGGTGACATCTGGGATAGCTTTGTTCAGATTGCGCAACTGGCCTCTGGTTGCTTTGCTGCTTTCTTTCCAATCCATCGGGATACTCCGTAATAGTTGATTAATAATCGTATTATTGCAACGCGCTGCGCGCTTCAACCGCCAATCAAAGCGCTGAGCCAACGTCCAAAACGCTGCCATCGCTGAAGCGTGAAAAGCGAAAGCGGCGCAGGTCATGTTCAGCAGCCCGCCCCGTTGCCATGCGTGCCACGATACGGCCAAAGCCGGGGCCGATGCCAAAGCCGTGGCCGCTCATCCCCGTCGCGATAATCAGGCCGGGCAGCGGCGAATGATCTACCACCGGCACCACATCAGGCATGGTGTCAATCATCCCTGCCCAACTGTTCAATATTTGCGGCTTGCCGATCTGGGGAAAACGTATGGCAAACTGCTTCTGCATCCGTTTGACATATGCCAAATCCGGCTTAGGCTCCAGAACCCGCATCCGTTCAAACGGCGATGTGCTCGCCGTGTCCCATTTGCGCGGCGTCGCCCATGCGTCTGGGAAACCGTGGGGGGCAAAGGGGCTGGGTTTGATATCCAATAGATGCTTGCGCACCACTGCTGTAAATGCCCCAAAATGGCGAAACGCGTCCGGTCCAAGATAAAACCCGATCCCGGCCCCCGGTGCCAAAGTGTATCCACCATCAGCACGACGTCTCAGCGCCAGTTTTTCGTCCGCCGCGCAGCCCTCAAAAAATGCAGCCAAAGGCGCAGTGCGCGCGACTGTTTCACACACCGAAAGCTGTGGAAAATTCACCCCGTTGGCCCGTGCAAACAGCGAAGACCATGCACCACCGGCAAGAACCACCTGTTCACAGCGGACGAGCCCCGCCTCGGTCTCAACCCCGCTAACGTGGCCCGCAGAAACATCCAGCCCGCGAACCGCACAATCCTCGCGGATCAGCACACCGTTTTCCTGCGCTAGGTGCGCCACCGAAGGCACCGCTTGCCAAGGTTCGGCCCGCGCATCAGAGGGCGTGCGAACGGCGCCAACCCATTGGCCATTTCCCTGCCCGGAAAACTGTTCATTAACTTGTCGGCGCGTCAACTTCTCAGAAACCAACCCGTTTTCTTTGGCCGTTACCAGCCATTCCGCCAGCTTAGCCATTTCGGTGTCAGAACTAGCCAGATAATTCACACCAACGGTTTTCAGCCCGGTTGCGCCCTTAACTTGCGCGTCCACATCGTGCCACAGCTCAAGCGCCTGCATCATAATCGGCAATTCCGCGCGATCACGCCCTTGCTGGCGCACCCAGCCCCAATTGCGCGAGGATTGCTCCCCCGCGATCCGGCCCTTTTCACAAACCAGAACCCGCTGCCCCATCTGCGCCAAATAATGTGCGGTGAATACGCCGATCACACCGCCACCGATAATCACCGTATCGACAGCCTCCGGCAGTGGATCCGAGAAACGTAGCGGCGTTTGCGCAGTGATCGGGGCAACAACCATACCTAAAACCGAGCCGGAGACAGGGCATTGATCACAGTTGCATCAAGCGAAGTACCGCCACCACCGATCAGTTCTCCTACCAGCTGCGCCACCGCAGGGGCAGTTTGAAATCCGTAACCGCCCTGTCCACCGACCCAGAAGAAATCGGCCACAACCCTATCAAAACCAACCACCAGACTGTGGTCGGGCGCGAATGTGCGCAAGCCTGCCCAGCTGGTTTCCAGACGGGTTACTTCAGGCGTCACCATTTCCTGATAACGCGCAATACCCTCGGCCAGAACCATATCATCGGCCCAAGCATCATGGGGCGGCATTGGGTCTTCTTCGCCTGGCGAGATCATCCAAGCGCCCGCGTCCGGTTTGGCATACCAGCGTTCCCCCGCGCCTTGGGTCATCGGCCAGTTGCGCAAATCATGGCCATCCGGGGCGGGAATGCGAACCATGGAACGGCGGTAGGGTTGAAAACCCAAAGATTCGGCACCGGCCATCTGTGCAATGCCGTCCACCCAAGGACCAGCCGCATTCACCAGAATACGCGCGCTGTATTCCGTTTCCCCTGCTTGAACCCGCCAGCGCCCGGCCTTGCGAATGGCCGAAACACTGGCACTACAGATCACCTCGGCCCCCTGCCCGCGCGCCTGCTTTAGGAAATTCTGCAACATCCGGTCCGTATCAATATCCGGGGCCTCTGCCAGATAAGAGGCCCGCGTGGTGGTTGCCATATTCAGGATCGGAAACATTTCGACCGCTTCAGGCAGCGAAATTTCCGCCATCCCCAGCCCCGCCAAGTCAGCCTCAAACGCCGCGCCGTCTTGCGCCCGCGCCAACGACAACAACCCGCGTGGCGACAAAACTCCGCCATTCGCGGTGCGATGATGCTCTTCGCTGGCGTAATTCAGTGCCCGCACGACATCATTGCCATAGTCGCGCAAATACATCGCCGCCGAACGCCCCGTCGCGTGATAGCCCAGTGCGGATTCGCCCTCAAGCAAACACACAGAACCAAGCGGAGCCAGATGCGCCGCCGCAGAAACACCGGCGATCCCACCGCCAATAATCAGAAAATCATAAGTCATGGCCGGACTTAATCACGAGGTCAGCGGTACGGCAATCAATAACTTACGGCTCCAGCTTTATCACTTCTGCCGCATCCTCGGCCTCGACGGTTTCAAAGTCAAATGCGTCCAGACGCCGGGCACGATTGCCCGCTTTGCTGGTGGATATTTTGATTTCCTCAATGTCCTTGGCAGCCTGCCCAAAATGGCGATCAAGATTGCCAACCCGCTGGTCCATACGTTCTACATCTTTGTAAAGTAGCCCCAGTTCCTTGCGGATCGCCCCCGCCTGTTCCTTCATTCGCGCATCTTTCAGGATTGCGCGCATGGTGTTGAGCGTTGCCATGCAGGTCGTCGGTGAAACAATCCAGACCCGCGCATCAAAACCCATCCGAACAACATCGGCAAAGTTGGCGTGCAGTTCTGCATAGACCGCCTCAGAGGGTAAAAACATTAACGCCCCGTCGGCGGTTTCGCCTTCAATGATGTATTTTTCAGCAATCGCCCGAATATGCAGCCGTACCGCTTTGCGCATCAAGGAATTGGCCTCTTTGATATGCGCCTCGGTGCGTGCGCCACGAATGGCCTCATAAGCTTCCAGCGGGAATTTGCTGTCGATCACAATAGAGCCGGGCGGATTCGGCAGATGAATCAGGCAATCCGCGCGCTTGCCATTCGACAGCGTGGCCTGAAATTGATAACTGTCCGGCGGCAACGCCTTAAACACGATGTCATTGAGCTGGATTTCGCCAAATGCACCACGGGTTTGCTTGTTGGACAGAATGTCTTGCAAGGTCAACACATTGCCCGAAAGCTTCTCTATATTGGTCTGCGCTTTGTCGATTGTTACCAAACGCTGCTGCAATTCCCCCAATGAATGCGCCGTTTTGGCCGCACTACCGTGCAGGCTCTCGCCCATCTTCAGCTGCACCTGTTCGAGCCGCCGCTCCATTGTCTGGATCATCTGCAACTGTGCTTGTGCTTGGGTTTCAGACACCTGCTTTAGGGCGCCGGAAAGCTGGTGTTGGCTATCATTCAAAACCCGCAAGCCATCAGCCAACTGGCCAAACTGTTGCGCCAGTGGTTCAGTTGCCTTTACCGAACGCCCAGCAGCGCGCAACGAAAAGAACACCATCAATAACAACAGGATTAAAAAGGCTGCAACGCCCAGAATTACCAAGGTTAACGGATCGTTTAGATCTATCT
>JAHRVG010000049.1 GCA_019090795.1 Paracoccaceae bacterium
AAGAGGTGTTGGCCTATGATCATCTGGTATTGGCTACCGGTTCTGATCCGCGTCATTTGCCTGCCGCGATTGGTGGCGCACTGGAGGGGGTCTATGTTGTGCGCAACCTGCAGGACGTTGACGCAATGGCACCGGAATTTGTTGGCGGTAAGCGCGTTTTGATTATCGGTGGGGGTTATATCGGGCTGGAAGCGGCGGCAGTGGCGGCCTCGAAGGGGTTGCAAGTAACGTTGGTGGAAATGGCCGAGCGGATTTTGCAGCGGGTGGCTTGCCCGCAGACCTCGGATTTTTTCCGCGAATTGCACCGCGCACATGGAGTGGAAATCCTGGAAGGCGTTGGCCTGAAAGAGCTAACAGGAGAGGATCGCGTGAATGGCGCGATTCTGAGTGATGGTACCGAGCTGGCAGTTGATTTTGCAATTGTTGGCGTGGGAGTTACCCCGGCTGCAACCTTGGCCGAAATGGCTGGCGTAGCACTGGATAACGGCATTGCAACCGATGCTTTTGGCAGGACATCTGTTGACAGAATTTGGGCGGCAGGCGATTGCGCCTCTTTCCCTTATCGCGGCGGGCGTATCCGGTTGGAGAGCGTTCCCAATGCGATTGAACAGGCTGAAATAATCGCGCTGAACATTCTGGGAGAAAGCAAGGAATATATCGCCAAACCGTGGTTCTGGTCGGATCAGTATGACGTGAAATTGCAAATTGCCGGGCTGAATACCGGCTATGATGATGTGATCGCCCGCAAAGGCGACAAGGAGGGGTCTGTGTCTTTTTGGTACTTCAAAGGCGATGAATTGCTGGCGGTGGATGCGGCCAATGACCCGCGCAGTTACATGATCGGCAAACGCTTAATCGAAGCTAGAAAATCGCCAACCAAAGCGGCTATCTCTGATCCGGCAACTGACATGAAATCCCTGCTGCGATGAGGATCATTTCCGGCCGCTTTAAAGGCACAGCTTTGGCATCGTTAGGCAAGGGCGACACCAGCGCCCACTTGCGCCCCACCACAGATCGGGTGCGCGAGAGTATTTTTAACCTGCTGGTAAACGGCGGTTATGGCGACCCGATCACAGGTGCGCGGGTGCTGGACCTGTTCGCGGGAACCGGCGCATTGGGGTTCGAGGCACTATCGCGCGGCGCTGCCTTTGGCCTGTTTGTCGATGACGGCGCAAAGTCACGCGCTCTGGTGCGCCAAAACATCGACATTCTACGCCTGATTGGTACAACCAAGCTGTTTCGCCGTGATGCAACACAGCTGGGCGAGGCGAAAAACGGCGTGTTTGATCTGCTGTTTTTGGATCCGCCTTATGGCAAAGGCTTAGGAGAGAAGGCACTGGTTTCAGCGCTAATAGGCGGTTGGCTGGCGGAAAATGCTTTGATTGTCTGGGAAGAGAACGCCGAGCAGACCGCACCGGATGGCTTTAACATGCTGGATTCGCGGCGTTATGGCGATACCTGGGTGCATATTCTGGAGCAACGTATCTAGCCCAACTTTCAATCCTAGGATGTTTTTAGTTGACAAAATCACTGATGGGCGTTGCCCGAACCAGCACTTTGACACAGCGGCTCTGGACCTAAACAAGGCACTCCTGCTAGGCTAGCCGCAGGGGTGATTTTATGGCGGGTTTACAGTCGGCACTTTCAAGCTACTGGCGTGGCAATGCCCCGTTCAGTGTCGTACTGGTAACGCTGTTGGTTGCTGGAATTGCCACTGATTTCTTGCCGACTCAAGAAAGCCATCTGGCGCGGTATAGCCAATCTGCCGGGTTAATCCTGATCACCGTTTGGCTGACAATTGGTGCCATTCGCACGGTAAACCGGATCGTTCTGGATAGCCCCGGAGCGGTTTCGATTTGGGCATTGTATAGTGCGGTTCTAATGTTGCTAGTGCTGACAGCCCTTCAGGTTGCAAGTCTGTTCTTGCCTGCCTCAGAGGTGGTCACACCGGATGCCGACAAGCCGCCGAAAGTCACGCATACGGGCGATGACGTCTTTATCAAAGGCCGCATTGATTACCGAATTCTAACCGAATTACGCCCATTTTTGGCCAACGATCCACCTGCCAAAGTGATCTGGCTGCAAAGCACCGGAGGGAATGTAATTGCCGGGCGTTCAATCGGGTTGGCGATTGAGCAGTCGGGGCTAGACACAAAAGTTGACGGTCACTGCTATTCTGCCTGCACACTGGCGTTTGCCGGTGGCCGCAACCGAATCCTGCCACAGGGCGCTACAATGGGGTTTCACGGCTATCGTTTTGACAGTGTGTTGCGGGTGCAGACCGTCAGCAGCGCAGAAATCCAGGCTAAGGATCGGGTGTTTCTGGCGCGGCGCGGCGTTGCCGCCGGGTTTCTGGACCGGATCTACAAGATCAGGCCGGAGGACATCTGGATTCCTACCCGCATCGAATTGCAGCAAGCGGGGGTAATCACGCAATAGCTATTTCGGTGGCGGATTGAGCGCCTTGTTATAGGGGTGCCAATCCTCAATATCCGGATAATATTTGCGCCGCCAATCCCGCACTTTGGGGTTCATATAGCGTTTCCACAGCGGGGGTGCTGCGGCCAGCATGGTCATGATCGGATATCCAAAGGGCAGTTGGGGGGCCTCGTCCTCATCATAGGTTTGCAGCAAGGGAAAACGGCGGCCCGGTTTATAGTGGTGGTCAGAATGGCGTTGCAGGTTGAGCAGGAAATAATTGGTCACCCGATGTGAGGCATTCCATGAATGGCGCGGCAAAACGTGTTCGTATTTACCCTCTCCCAAATAGCGGCGGGTTAATCCGTAGTGCTCCACATAGTTCACGATCTCGAGCTGCCAAACCGCCACTGCGGCCTGCACCAAAAACAACCCGACACCGACCCAACCACCAATCACAAAGGCCAATGTTAGCCAGCCGAATTGCCAGATGGCGTATTTCCAAAACGGGTTGCTTTGGTGCCACCAAGGCAGGTTTTTGCGCTCCAGCATTTCACGCTCGGCCCTAAAAGACGATTTCAGGCACCCAATCAAAACGCGGGGAAAGAACCGGTGAAACCCCTCATTATAGCGCGCCGTCACCGGATCACGCGGGGTGCCGACATGGCGGTGATGCACCAGCAGGTGCTCAGAGCGAAAATGCCCATAAAGCACCATAGTCATCAGGCCATCGCCCAAAAACCGTTCCCACTTGGGCTGCTGGTGCATCAATTCATGGGCATAAACGATACCGATAGATCCCGACGCAATGCCAAGGGTCATCATGAAAATAATGGTTTCGGATGTGTCGAGCCGGTCTGTCCAACTGACATAGGCAAGGCTGCCGAAAACCAGACAGGTCTGGATTGGCAGCCACATTATTGTAATCAAACGATACCAGAACAGATCGGCAGGCGCATCTGGATCGGGGTTTTCAGTATTCCGCCCCGCAGCAAAATCCAGCAGCGTTGTTATGTACCAGACAAAAACTGGCGTCAGAGCCAGCCACCAACCGCCCTTCCAGCCTGCAAAGGCAATAATCGGAATAAACGCCAATGACATCCAGAACGGCAATGCCGCCATGAAATTGGTGCGAAGAGGTTGTTGGGCCATGATTGCCTCGTGTTTTTACGCAGTTTGTCACGAAGGAGCTGTTCAAACAACTGTGTCATTTTCCTCAAAGCGTGTTGTTTCTATTGTGCCAAATCCCAAACCTTGCGCATCACTGTCGGCAAATCAGAAGGGTTGAATTCACCCGCCGGTACAAAATGACCTGTCGCGGGCTTGTGATCTTGCAGCGCGCTTCCTTTCATCACCCTCAGTCGCAGATGAAAATGGGTAAAGGTGTGGCGCACTTCTTCTGGCATTTCCTGCCATTCCACCCCCTGTGGTTCCTGATGTTGCGGCAACACCTCGGCCCAATCGCTGCCCTGCCAACCCAACATGCCCCCGAGCAACCCCTTGTCGGGTCGCCGTTCCAGAAGAACCGCGCCGTCCGCACGGATCAACACATAGGCGATGCCCAGACGTGTGGGTTTCCTTAGCTTGGGCAGCTTACGCGGGAACTCTGCCGCATCCCCAGCTTGTCGCGCGACACAGCTAATCTGCCAAGGGCAAATCCCGCAAGAGGGGGAACGGGGCGTGCAAACCGTTGCCCCCAAATCCATCACTGCCTGCGCGTAATCCCCGCAGCGCTTGGGCGGGGTAATGTGTTTGGCAAACTCGCGCAGGGTTTCTTTGGATGTAGGCAGCGGTTCCCCAACACGGTGTAGCCGCGCTATCACCCGCTCTACATTCCCATCAAGAACCGTCGCCGGATGATCAAAGGCAATCGCGCGGATCGCAGCGGCGGTATAGGGGCCGATTCCCGGCAGTTTCAGCAATTCTGCCTCGGCTTCCGGAAACTGGCCCCGCCAATCCCGCGTCACTACCCGCGCGCATTTCAGCAGATTTCGGGCGCGTGCGTAATAGCCCAGACCGGCCCATGCTGCCATTACATCTGCATCCTTTGCTGCTGCCAGATCGCCAACACTGGGCCAGCGCTCTACGAACTTCAGAAAGTAACTTTTCACTGTCACAACAGTTGTTTGCTGCAACATCACTTCGGACAACCAGACGTGATAGGGATCTGGCACCACCCCCGCCAAACGCTGCGCAGGGGGCACACGCCAAGGCATCTCACGGGCATTCACATCATACCAAGCCAGCAATTTCGCCGCGCGTGTTTCAAACCCGTCACACAAGATTTATCACCCTTAACCCGTTATCTGCTGGCATCCGTCGCCTTCAGCGCTAAAATACCCTAACTTTAACCTTTGGATAGCCATGGCCCGCGCATTTACAGCCAAAAACAACGCAAAACCAGCCTCCAAACGGGGACGGAGGGGATTCTTGCAAACCGGGGGCATTCTGAACGCCCAGATTCGCAAAGCATCCGAGAAGCGCGGCTTTGCCGAAACGCGGCTGTTGACCCATTGGGCGGAAATTGCGGGCGAGGCTGTGGCGCGAATCGCACGACCTGTAAAGGTAAACTACAATCGCCAAGGCATTGGCGCGTCTTTAACCCTGCTGTGCACCGGTGCCAATGCACCAATGCTGCAGATGCAACTGCCCCAGATCATTGCGCGCGTGAATGGCTGTTACGGTTATTCTGCCATCAGCCGGATTCATATTACCCAGACAGCACCTACAGGTTTTTCCGAACATGGCGCCAGTTTCACTCCGGTACCGCAAGAACCCCAAATCAGCCCGCAGGACCGTGCCAAACTGGACACCCATGTTGCTGATGTTGCAGATGAGGGCCTCAGGCAGGCTCTTGCCAATCTAGGCGAAAAGATACTGACAAAACCAAAGAACCAACAGTGAGGCCAAAATGAACTATACCCGCAGAACCGCGATGAAAACCATCGCTGCCGGAGCCGCAACCCTGCTTGCTTTCCCCCAAACCGTCTTTGCGCAGGATGACGCATCCAAAGTGATCGAAATGACACTCGGAGCAGAGGACGCACCGATCACCATGATCGAATACGCCTCGTTCACTTGTCCCCATTGCGCCAATTTTCACACCGATGTTATGGGCGACCTGAAGGCAGACTACATCGACACCGGCAAAGTAAAATTCATTTACCGAGAAGTGTATTTTGACCGCTTTGGGCTTTGGGCCGGTTTGCTGGCACGTTGTGGTGGAGAAGCAAAATACTTTGGCTTTATCGATCTGCTGTATTCCCGCCAGCGCGAATGGATGGCAGGTGGAGCAGAACCTGCAACAATCATCGCAAATATGAAAAAGCTGGGAAAGATTGCCGGGTTGGGCGACGAAACCATGGATGCCTGTTTGCAGGATCAGGAAAAAGCGCAGGCTATGGTTGCCGAATTCCAGAAGAATGCCACAGCGGATGAAATCAACGCCACCCCGACATTTATGATTGATGGCGAGCAGTATTCAAATATGGCCTACAGCGAACTGAAAGAACTGCTGGATTCCAAACTGGGCAGTTAGCCAGCGTCCTGCCAGCGCCAAAGCGCCGGAATAAAACGATAGTCTGCACCATTGCGCACCACATGGCCAACGCCGGGGAACGGGAAATGATAGCCCAGAACCGCCATGCCATCGGTTGCCGCCATATCAAGCAGACGCATACGGGTGGTGACGGTTTTGTCACCATCCATATCAAATCCATTGACCCATGTGGGTTTCTCGAAACTCATATACGCGTGGGTCATCGCGTCGCCTAAAACGATCAGTGACTGTCCTTCGCTTTCCACAATCAGGCTCATGTGCCCGAGCGTGTGGCCCGGTGTATCAATCAACCGGATGCCGCTGGCAATTTCATACCCGTCCTTGGCGATGCTCCATTCCAACCCTTCGGCAGTTAGCGAGTTAACCGCACCCACGACAAATTGCTGCATGGCTTGGGCAACTGTGTTGGCCAGATCATCCTGCATCCACCAATCATATTCGGACCCGCCAATGATATATTCCGCTTCCGGAAAAATAGGCTCGTCGAAATCATCACGAATGCCCCAGATGTGATCCGGGTGCGCGTGGGTGATAAACACATGTGTAATATCCTCGGGTGCAAACCCTGCGGTCTCGAGGTTATTCATCAAGCGGCCCGCCGAAGATTGGAAACGGTCGCCAGAACCCACATCAACCAGCAGTTTCATCTCGTCCAGCTCAATTAGAATGTGATTGGTATGGGAATAGTTTTCCGTCTCCGACAACGCGTGGGCTTTTAGGAATGCTTGCACTTCCTCGCGCGGGGCGTTCACCCCCAAGCCCGAAGTCGCCAGATTCAGATTGCCATCCGACAATACAGTAACCTGCGCCTGACCCACCCGAAACCGATGAAACGCCGCACTTTGCGGGACACTTGGTGCCAGAATGCTGGCCGAGCCAATGGCGGGCAATGCCAACAACGGGGCCACAAGAGCAGTTTCCAACAGGTGGCGGCGGGTTGGTTTGAACAGGGTCATGGGCGTTTCCGATTGCTTGTTACATTCGCAAATTTACATATATTCCATCTTAAAGCAAACCCTCCCGCCCCTTCGCCGATTTCTGGCGAAATCTAAAAGCGTTGGGCGTGGCCTCGCTTCGCTCGGAGGAATACCCAGCTGTCCTTATGCCTGATAAAAATAATAACGATCCGGCGCGATATGAGCAGGGCCTTGAAGCGCCTTAAATTCAACCAGCGGCTGGCCGGAAACAATGATCCCGCCCTTGACCATGACCTTGGCAATGAGGGGGCTGAAACGGGCGGCTTCTGCGACGTCCTTCTCCTTTACACCAAATCCGAAATCATAGTGTGACAAGGCGACTTCCACGCCCAAACCGGCAAGTTTTGCCAAGCTCTCTTCTGCCTCGCCTTGCAGAAAATCCTGCTCCGGCGGCACGCAACTATGGTGGCATTGCAATATCCGGTCCATCACCCAGATACGGCGGTCCGGCATGATTTCCCGCATGTGGTCATAGGTGCGCCCATTGCCCAGCCCCATATCGAGCGCATCCCCTGGGAGCTGCGCAACCTTTTCCGCCGCCCAGTTCAACCCGTCCCGTTGGGCCGTAAAACGGCGCAACATACTGTCTAATCTGCTCATGTTATTGATCCTTTCAGGGTGTGGGCATTCCACAAAGAGACGGGACCAGCCAGCATGGTTTCAAGAAACCCAACCGAGAAATCCCAAATCGCTGCATCATGCACCAAATGGTGCGTAAGAAAACCGAGGGGTTCACTATTATCCTGCGACCCTTTCCGGCGGTTTATCAAGAGTTCAACGGTTTGGGCAATCAGCATATCAGCGGAATGGGCCGAGCGGGTGCCATGCCAGTCTATCGGGTCGATATGCGTGTTGATCTGCGCCAGCCCCGCACAAGCTTCTGGTCTCTGACGTGGGGTGAATGTTGATATGGCCAAAAAACCAGCATCAGCCAGAATCGGTAGATGGATAGGTGCAAAACGGTTCCAAGGCGGCACAAACACAGGTGCAATATTCGGACCAAACAGTTTTTGCATTTTAACTGCACCATTCGAGATATCATCCTGAACTGCCTTTTGTGCCCTGTTCGCCCCGAATTCGCATTTCTTTTCACCTTCGGGCGCATGGTTCTGATGCAAAAACCCGTGAACAACCGGAACGGCCAACGGAGTATCCGCCAGCCGTTCCGCAAGCTCCTGCGTTGCCCGACGGGGAATCACTGCCAAATGAACCGGCAGACCGTTTTCGCCAACTAATTCGAGCAACTGATCCAGCTGCCTGCTTGGCGCTATCGCATCGTCATCCCGCCACCAAAATGGCAGTTGCAACCCCTCACCCCGCCAGATCTCCAATTCTGTCTTGAGCGGTTTCCAGTCAGTCAATTGAACTCTCCAGAACCCGTGTGACAATGCGAACTACCTCATTTGCACCATCAAAATGATTCCGCGACGGGGGGTCTTTTCGCACGGCCTTTGAAAGACCCGCAAGCAAAGCTTCGGGCGTCAGATCGGCGGTTTTCACAACTGCAAACTGAGAATGCCGGGCAAGGCTCTTGGCACGCAATCCTTGCTCTACCTCGCCCCCTGCATCGAAGGGTACAAAAACCGCCGGTGTTCCGGTTTGCAGCAAATCCATCGCCGTGTTGTAACCGCACATGGCCACCGCCGCCGCCGCATGATGTAGCATTTGGCGAAAATCCGGCCGAGTTGGTTCAATGATCGTATGCGCCCCTGCCAACGCCTGAAGCCTGTTGATTTGTTGCGCTGCATCCGCCCCCCCAACCAACAAGCGCCAAGGCCGGTTGTCCAGCTTTGCGGCCTCAACCGCCACTGTAAACAAAGCCTCGCCAACACCGCCGCCGCCCGCTGTGACCAGAACCTCGCCCGCACCGGTACCCAAGGGGTGCGCATCCGGCACCGGCGGCGCGACATATCCGGTATAGGCCAATTTAGCAGACAAAGCGGGCGTCACGGGCCAACTAGTTTCGAGGGGGGTTTGTTCTGGATCAGAATGGACTAGAACAGCGTCATAGTACTGGGTAATTCTTTGCTCTGTTTGTGTCGCCTTTTCAGGTTTGGAAGGGGGCGCTAGTATATCGCGGATAGAGCAGAATACCCGCGGTCTGCGAGGCAGGGAATGCGCTGTTTTCAACATCGCAGTGAACTCGGCGGCCAGAATACGGCGGCCAAAGGGGAAAAGTTCAGTAATCAGAACGTCCGGTGTAGTTTCCCGCAATATCCGGCACAGAGTATCCACACGATCTTGCAGATAGTGCTGATTGACCGGCCTGTTTTCCGCATCCAGCAAATGGGTAAAATTCACCCCATCGGATTTAACTGGTGGCAGTTGATGCAGCGTGACACCGCTGTAATCCAGATTGGCAACGCCCCCGCCGCCAGAAACCAGATCAACCGAATGGCCCTGCCGTGCAAATGCTCGGCCAAGGGTCAATGCGCGGCTTAAATGGCCGGTGCCCAATAAATGGGTGACACAGATCAGAACACGCATGTTATCATCGCTCCAACAGTCTCTCCGGTACAGCCGTGTGTTGCAGTGTCCCGTTATCAATATCTATTATAAACAGATGGTTACGCTTTACTTTGAAACTAGGTTCACCCTGAAACTCCCACCCTGTAGCCATTGCCAGAAGAACCCGCATGATACCGATATGACAGACGGCCACAGTGTCTTGATCTAGCGTATCAAGCCATCCCAGCAACCGCTGTCGAACCTGCGCCGGGCTCTCGCCGTTGGGCGGGTGGTAATCCCAGCCCCAATCCTCCAGATCACGAAACCCGGAGCAGGGATCGGCCCTTAGATCAATGCCTTTTAGGCCCTCCCAGTCGCCCCAATCCATCTCGGTCAGCGCGGCAATTTCCACTGGCGCATGTACGGTAATCAACTCCGCGGTCTGCACCGCACGGCGCAAGGGGCTAGAAACCAGCGCCGCCTTTCGCCACCTTTCCGGCAGGACAAGGCGCGACAGTTCAGCAACCGCGCCCTCGTCCAGCGGAATATCCGTGCGCCCCTGTATCTGCCCAAGGCGATTCCACGCGGTGTGGCCGTGGCGGATCAGTGCCAAACGTATCATTTCCGCTCCCTTAGCAAGCGTTGAAACTCCTGCTCTAACTTCAGCGAAGCCGCCGGGCGCAAGTGGTTCTTTGTTATATAGTCTCTTGCCGCTATTTGTGCCAGCTTCCACCGCTTCCGATCCAGCAACAATGCGTCAACTGCGGCTGCAAATTCTTGGGGCTGACCCAGCGGAACCAACACCCCACCCGCACCAACAACATCTCGAACGCCGGGGCGATCCTGTGCCACAACGGGCAATCCGTGCGACTGAGCCTCCAGATAAACCATGCCAAAGGCCTCGTTTACACCGGGCCAGACGAACAAGTTGGCATGGGCCATTTGATCCGCCACTTCGGCACCTGAAAGCTGCCCGAGAAACCGGACCCGCGCCCCAAACGGAGCGAACAATTCCTGCACTCTGGTTTGCGCCGACCCATCGCCTACCACATGCAACTGCCACTGCGTTTTTGAGTGGTGAAGCGTGTCGGCCAACAGCTCATATGATGCCAGTTTATCGCCTTCTCGCAACATTCCAACCACCAGCAACACCGGGGGCCCATCATTTCCGATGGTTGTTTCAGGCAGGGAATCGCGGTTCAAAAATGGCGGCAGGTTCAGCAAAGACTGCGCTTGTGTTTGACCGGCTATTAACGCCGGTTTATCGCGATCTGTCATGTAGAAAATACTATCAGCCGCATCACAGGCTGCCTCGGCCTGTTTCGCAAATTCTGCCCACGGCCCGTACAAACGTTTTGGAGAGCGGCTCGCCTCTATTAAAACATAGGGAATTTTCAACGCCCTGGTGATCTGGGGCCCCAGTAAATCCGGCGCTTTATAGTAGTTGTGATAGGTCACCCAGATCTGCCAGTCTTGGGCCTGTGGCAGTTGTAAAATGCGGTCGGCTTCTTGTGCAGCAGCTGCCAGAATTTTCCGTTGAACTGTGGCGTCCCCTGCACCGTCACGGCTGCGAAATTCGGAAACCAGATCTACCTTTGGCGTGGATGACATCCCCATCAATGCCGCCATCAACCCCTGCGCCATGGCTCGATCCCCGGAAGGAACCGGATGGTTTGGCGATTTCATTGGTGCGTAAAAAGCAATCCGGTTTGGCGTCATATCAGACCCCGTCAATGATTGCGTCCAACCGCCGCGTCAGTTGGTCAATTCCCTTTTGCACCCCAAACTCCGCCCGCAGCCGCTTGAGGGCAGCGGTTGCCATCGCTTTGCGCCTATCCCCGTCAGCAGCCATTGATTGCATTGCCTCGGCGATTTCTGCAGGGTCATCGTTCACCAGCAAGCCATGGGTACCACTGTCGATAAATTCCGGTATCGCAGAAACCGGAGTTGAGAGGATAGGCAGCATTTGTGATGCGGCCTCCATCAGCACATTGGGCAGACCGTCACGATCCCCATCAGAGGCAACGCGTGAGGGCAGAACAAACAAATCAGCATCGCGCATGGCGGCAATGACTTCGGGCTGATCACAGGCCCCTTGCCAAGTGATACGGGTGGTCAGGTTCAAACGTTCCGCGTGGGCTTGCATCTGATCGTTCAGGGAACCGCCACCAATATGGGTCCAGTGCCAATCCAAGCTATCTGGCAACAGCGCCAGCGCATCAATCAGGCGGTCAAAGCCTTTCTTTTCAACCAGACGCCCCACAGACATCATGTGAAATTTGCCACCAGATGGAAACGCTCTTTTTGGCGGTTCTGGAAAGCGAGTCAGATCAAGACCATGATACAACAATTCCATATTGTCGGAATTATGAGCCAGCCCTTGCAAATATTCAGCCCCGAAACCGGTGCAAGTGACCCCGAACGCGGCCCCATCTGTACCGCCGGACAATTTTTCGCGCAACTCCCACTCCGGCGATGTCCAGATGTCTTTGGCATGCGCAGAGAAGCTCCACGGGATGGCGCGCATGATGGCGGCATAACGGGCGACAGAGGAGGGTGTGTGCAGGAAATGGGCATAGAGGGCTTGGGTCTCGGTAGGCAATTCCTGCGCCATTACGCAGGCCTGACCAAAGCGGCGGATGCGGTTTCGGGTTCGATCACGGCGAAAATCCTTGGCCCAGATCTGGCGCGCCAGACGATAGCCCGGAAGCTTGCGGCAGGCTAGCCAAGCACGCATAACCCGCAGCGGTTCCTGATGTAGATATTCTGGCAGATAGCGCACTCTGGCGCTGATCTGATCGTGCAAGGGGTGGCGTTTTTTGTCGGTAGGAAATCGCAGGGACCAAATATCAAACGGCCTGCCACTACGTTCCAGCGCGGCCAGCTCTTGCGCAATAAAGGTCTCAGACAGGCGCGGCCAGCCCTTGACCACTACCGCCAAAGCAGGGTGTTTTTCGGTCATGCGGTCGCCTTGATCGATTCCGGTTGCAACAGGACATCAACCCGTTCAACAATGTATTCCAACCCTGTTAACAAATCAGGGTACTTGCTGGTCGAGGGCGGTTTCTGGTTGGGCAGGTCTCGGATTGCCGCAACCATCACCGCCGCAGAAGTGCCATCCCTATCCGGATCAAGCATGCGCACCAGTGACAATTCTTCGGCCCGTGACGCCCGGATGTATTGTTCCAGCCGGGGGGTTTTTCGGGGCATGATTATCGCCGGTTTGTCAAAAGAAAGAATTTCACAAAACGTGTTGTAACCGCCCATAGCAATCACGCCCTGCGCCCCTGCCATCAGGCTTTCCATGCGCGAGTCAAAACCCAAGCTTACAACACGGCCATTCAGGGCCTCGACCCGTTCTTCAAATTCAACCCGTGTCTGCCCTGACAGGAACGGCCCGTAAATAATATGCGCGCGCGGGGTTAGCGTCGGATCTGTTTCATAGGCCTGCAAAACCTGATCCACCAGCAACTCACCATCGCCACCACCGCCGGGTGTTACCAAAATATACGGTTCCTCGTCACGTTCTGCCTGCCCCCAGCTATCGCGACGCAAGTAACCGGTCCAATGCATCCGCTCGTCCACAGAAGGCGGGTAATCCAAACCTTGCAACGGATTATAGATATTACGCAGACCATATACCCAGATTTCATCATAAAACTGCGCCATGGCTGAAACCGCGCCTTTGCGATCCCACTCCTCTGCCAGCGCTTTGGCATCATCCAGCACGTCGCGCAGGCCCAGCACAATTTTTGTATTGGTGTTTTCCTTGAGCCACTCCAGCGATTGCAGTAACTCACCCCGAAAACCCGTGGGTTCTTTATCAACAATCACCAGATCTGGCACAAACTTCTCAACTGCAGTGCGGATCAGACCTGCGCGCAGGGCCGTTGTTTCGTCAATGTCCAGCCCCAAGGCCTCGGATACATACGACCCGTCGGTCAGTTTGGTCACGCCGGGCAAGCGAATGTGATCCACTCGCTCAGGAAAAGTAAACCGCCCGGCCACAGGCGACCCAGTTAGAATCAACGCAGACAGATGATCGTTCGCTTTTGTTAACGCCCCCGCGATTGTACGTGAGCGGCGCAAATGACCCAGCCCGAAAGTGTCGTGGCTGTAGAGCAACACACGAGGAGCAGGAGTCTCGGGAAACCTGCCAGCGCTGTGGTCCGAATACTGCAATCTTTGGCCCTTCACTTCCCTATGCGCGCACTGCAATAAGCGGAGTAGCGCCTGAACCCGCATCATACTGCCTGTTTCAGTTAACGCTATGGCCATTTAGCGCATTTATTGGGGAAAATGGCCTATTTTTTACCTCGGCTGATCAAAATGTAACGGGTGCCCTTGCGACACAATTAACAAGTTCTCACTTGGAAATTTCCACTGTTTAATTCCTGTCACATTGTCTTGACGCGCGGTTACATTAAATAGATTTTACAATTCCGCCATTACTGCAGATAATCGCCCCCAATCCAGACAGCATCATTCCAGACGGCTGCAACAGAAAATGCAAGGAACCCACATGCTTTTGATGCGACTTGGCCGATTGGTTTTAGCAACCGTGGTGGTATTATTGCTGGCACTTCCGGTTGCGGCACAAGAATCAGCCAATCCGATGGCTGATATCGTAAAATCCGCAACCGATGCGGGAATGAAAGTTATCGTCATTGAGGGCAGCGGAACAAGTGCCACAGTAGAAGCCAAAGCAGAGACCGCCCATGAATCTATGATGATGAGCACCCAAAAGAAGATGGATGCCTTTTGGGAAAAACTGTCTCTTCGTTTAAGCCGTGCACCGGCACTGATCGAAGAAGTAATCTATATTACCAACTACGCCAGCCCCACAGGACATTTTTCGCATTACTTTGTCATCCTGATCTGGATATTGGCGCTCTTACTTATCTCAGAGCAAATTATTCGCCATGGCGTGGGCCGTAGGTTTTTTGGAGAGTGGTTTATCGGGCTGCAAACCGAAAATCCCATTGGGTATACGCAAAAATTGCCAATCCTGTTAACCCGTAGCTTAATGGCCGTAGTTTCGCTGACTATGGTTGTGCTGATTTCCTATGCACTGGGTCGGCTGTTTTTTGGTAAAGCAGACAATGATATAGTGCGCCTAACCGTGGCGTATATTTATGCAAGTTATTTCTCATCTCGCGGCATTGTATTTCTGTGGCGCATGATATTGGCACCCTATCTTGAGCAATACCGGATACCCCATTTTTCTGATACCGACGCACGCAAGCTGTATTACTGGCTGCTGACCGTTTCCAGTTTTGCGATTGTGGCGCTGAATTTTGTAAGCTGGATACAAGAGCTGGGCGTTGGCTACGACATTCATGCACTGTTGAATTCAGCGCTTACATTTCTAGTCGTCGTGATGAATATTGCCATGGTCATTGCTAACTACAGAGCTATTTCCAACGCCATCCTGAATGGTGAAAACCTGCGAGAGGTATCCATTGCCGCACAGTTTTTTTCGCGTGCCTGGGCACCTGCTGTCATTCTCTATTTCTTTGTCGCTTGGGGGGAAATGACCTATCGGCTGGTCATGAACTTTCCCTTGGCGACCTCTTTGATAACAGGGTTTTACGGAATACTTTTGGCGGTTCTGGTGGCCTATGGTTTAGTAGGTTACATTATTGAGCGGATATTCAACCGTCGCCGCATGCTAGAAGCAATGCGCTTGCAAGCTTTGGAATCCGAACAAGAGGAAGGCGAAGATACGCCCTCGGCCGAGGCCACAGTTAACGACGCCCCGCTGCGCACACATAAAATGCGAACTTTTGAGGATTTGTCCCGCCGCCTTGCCAATATTTTAGCCCTGTTTGCCGGCGCTTGGGCTTTATCAATGATTTGGCGCATTGATATAGATATGGTGAGCATAGTATCCGCCCAACGCAGCTATGATCTCGCCTTTGTCCTGTTGATTGGCTATATTGTTTATCACACTGTACGCATCTGGATGGACCAGAAAATCGAGGAAGAAGGCGGCGGCGATGTCGAGGTCGCCCCCGGTGACGAAGGCGGCGCCGCCGGTTCGTCCCGGCTGGCCACCTTGCTGCCGTTGTTCCGGAACTTCGTGCTCATTGTGATTGCTGTTACCGTTGGTTTGATTGCCCTAACCGATTTGGGTATCAACGTGGCCCCGCTGTTTGCTGGTGCGGGTGTTGTCGGTCTGGCCATCGGTTTTGGCGCGCAAACGCTGGTGCGGGATATTCTTTCGGGCGCGTTTTACCTGTTTGATGACGCCTTTCGTAAAGGCGAGTACATCGACATTGGCAACGTAAAAGGAACGGTTGAACGGGTGTCGGCCCGCTCGTTTCAATTGCGCCATCACCTTGGCCCCTTGCACACTGTGCCATTTGGTGAAATCCAGTTTCTCACCAATTTTTCCCGTGATTGGGTAATGATGAAACTGCCCCTGCGCGTGACCTATGACACGGATGTGGAAAAGGTGCGCAAACTGGTGAAAAAGCTAGGGCTGGAATTGCTGGAAGACGAGGTGGTCGGTTCACAATTCCTGCAACCGCTGAAATCACAAGGCGTGATTGAAATGCAAGACAGCGCCATGATAATCCGGGTCAAGTTCATGACTAAACCTGGGGATCAGTGGATATTGCGCAAACGGGTCTATCAGGAAATCCGTGACCTGTTTGAGCGCGAAGGCATCAAGTTTGCCCACAAAGAGGTTACAGTTCGGCTGGCCGATGGCAACAAGGTTGCCGACCTGACCGAGGAAGAGAAACAAACCATCAGCGCCGCCGCGCTGGCAGAAGAAGAGCCGCCTGTCGGCGCCAAGAAAGGCAGCAGCGGTGATGACCGATAAAGTATCCGTCTTGATCAAGACGGATACTTTAATCGTGAGAGTAGGGATCAAGTGAATCCCTAAGGCCGTCACCCAGAAAATTGAAAGCCAGCACCACAAAGATTACCGGCAGCATCGGAATAGCCGTCCACGGGTAAATCTCGATCGAGGCAAGGTTTTGCGCATCATTCAGCATCACTCCCCAGCTCACTGCGGGCGCACGCAGGCCAAGGCCCAAGAACGACAACGCTGTTTCGCCAAGGATCATGGCGGGGATCGACAGCATCGCACTGGCTATCAGATGACTGGCGAAATTGGGCAGCAAATGCTTGCGAATAATCCTTGAGGGTTTCGCGCCCATCATCTCCGCTGCGCGCACGAACTCCTCTTCTCGCAGGCTAAGGAACTTTGATCGCACTGCACGCGCCAGCCCCGGCCAATCCAGCAACCCCAGAATGATCGAAATGATAAAGAAAACGGCGACTGGCCCCCAATGCGAGGGCACGGCGGCGGATAAGGCAAGCCAAAGTGGCAATTCAGGAATCGAGCGCAGAACCTCGATTATCCGGTTCACCACCCAGTCTATCCAGCCCCCGAAATAACCCGCGATCCCGCCTATGGAGATGCCTAAAACAAAGGACACGGTGATGCCTATCAAGCCCACTGTAAGCGACAATTGCCCGCCATAAAAAATACGCGAGAACACATCCCGGCCCAAACGATCCGCACCCCACAGGAACACAGTCGCCCCTTCTGGTGCACAGAATAAATGCCGGTCAGTCTTGATAAAGCCCAGAAAGTAATGTGTCCCGCCCTTGCAAAAGAATTCCAGCTTGGCCGGATGATCATAGTCCGAGGTATAGACCCAGCGAAACTGCTCCAGATCCGCTGTCGCGGTTTCAGGATAGACAAAGGGGCCGATAAATTTGCCTTCATGGAAAAAATGCACCATTTGCGGCGCTGCATAGAGGTGATCCGCATTCCGTTCATTGGGCGTATAGGGCGCGATAAAGCCGGCGAAGGGCATCATCAGATAGGAAATCGCTAAAAACACGGCCGAGATCAGGCCCAGCTTGTGGCGCCGGAACTTGCGCCAGATTAACAGCCAGTTCGGGGCATCCAGATCAGGGTGCGCGGGTGCGCTAGTCTCGGCATTCGCATCATAGGGTGCGCTGTCAACATAATGGTCGTCGGTCAGATTGGTCATCGATCACGCCCCCCATAGCGTATCCGCGGGTCCAGCAGCATCAGCAACACATCGGAAACCATTGTCCCAATCAGTGTAAGCCCTGCCACAAACAACAGAATAAAGCCCGCCAAGAACTGGTCTTGCGACTTTAACGCCGTAAGCAAGGCCGGGCCGATTGTCTGTAACCCCAGCACCACCGATACCAGCACAGAGCCGGAAATCAACGAGGGCAGCAAGTTACCAATGTCGGCAACAAATGGGTTGAACGCAACCCGCAACGGGTATTTCAGAATGGCCTTCACCGGCGGCACCCCTTTGGCGCGGGCGGTATCAACATAGGGTTTGCTCAGCTCGTCCAACAGATTGGCCCGAAGCCGCTGCATCATCGCCGCCGCACCGGAAGTACCAATCACAAAGGTCGGAATGATCAGGTGCAACAACACCGATTTCACCTTGGCAGCAGACATCGGCTCGCCCTCGAATTCTGGGGCCATCAACCCGCCAATGGGCAAGTTCAAGTATTTGTGGCCATAGTAAAACAGCATCAGCGCCAGCAGAAAATTGGGCGTAGCCAACCCCAGATACCCAACAAAAGCAGAGGTGTAATCGACCCATGTCTTGGATCTCGCCGCCGCCAAAACACCCAAGGGCAGGGCCACCATATAGACAAACAGGATCGCTGCGACATTCACCAACACCGTCAACCAAAGCGCGCTGCCAACAATCTCAGATACCGGTTTATCAAATTCAAACGACCAGCCAAAATCACCCTGAAGGATACCTGAGAACCCGTGCGGGCCAGGATAAAACCCCATCCAGATCAGATATTGCCGCCAGAGCGGTTGATCCAGAGAATACTCCCGCCGCAGGAACTCCACCTTGGCCACGCCAGATTCCTGCCCGGTAGAGCGCAGTTCGGCGATGAGGTTAGAAAGATAGTCACCCGGTGGCAAGTTCATGATAAAAAACACTAGAGCGGACACAACTACCAAAGTCATCAGCATGGTGAAAAAGCGGAAAACTGCAAAGCGGATAATCGGCATTAGTAATCCCCCGCATCAATAAAAAAGGCTTCATCAACCCGGTGAATGCCAAAATGCGCGCCCGGATCCCATGCCCAAAGGCCCTTTTTCGGGACGTTGCGCAATCGGTTTGACACCACGACGGGTTGCGGGGCCTCGGCCAGAATACCAATACCATACATTTCATCGGCGTGAATTTTCAACATCTCAGCCCAGATTTCCCCGCGCCGGGAATCCTCAGTTGCCACCTCCCATTCTGCCGCCAATTCCATCAAACGGCGCGGTTGGGGCATGTCAATCGGCTCGCCCGCCTCACCGTTGGTCTGGTAATACTGGCCCCATTTTGGCCAGGCAAAAAACTCTTGCGCCCGAGGGGCCAAATAATCAGGCGAAGTGGTGGCTGACGGAACGCCATTGTCCCAGCCATACCAAACGGACGCCATTGATTGGCCAGAAAACACATGTTGGCGCAGAATATCGCGGTCAAGCGGACGCACGACCAGTTCAATCCCGATGTCGCGCCATGTGTCTGCGGTGATTTGCAAGGCATTCTCGACCTCTTGCCGCTCACCCGCTGTTTCCACCAGAATACGCATGGCCTTCTCGTTGGGCAGTAACCGCAAGCCGTCACTGCGACGCTCGGAATAGCCCATTTCATCCAGTATCCTGTTCGCCTTGTCAGGATCATAGACCGCATCGTTCAAACGGTTTTCCATCGAAAAGAAAGGACTAGCGGGCAAAGCTGTCATGTTGCCCTCGGAAGCCAACCCAAAATACAGCGCCCGGTTGATCATGCGCCGGTCAACACCCAATGACAGTGCTTTGCGAAAGCGCACATCACGCAAAATTTTGCGCCAGTACGGGTCCGCATGATTCAAATTCGGAAATATTGCAATCTGCGACGCCGTTCCTGCCTGCCACAAAAAAACTTTGTAATCAGCACCCTCGATTTCGCCCTTTTTCAGGATTGGCACATCTTTGAAATTCAGCCCGCGCGCCTGCAAATCTGCTTCTCCCGCGTTGGTTTTTGCGGCAACCAAGCCCTTGCCAACGATGCTCATTTCCACAGTGTCGATATAGGGCAGTTGCAAACCGGTGCTGTCGATCCGGTGGTAAAACGGATTGCGCACAAACTGGCGGCGGCTTTCTTTTCCGGTGTCTGCCGGTATCCATGGCTGCAAGGTTGGCAGGCGATGGTTGTTGAATTTATACATGTTGTCGCGCTTGTTATGCAGCGCGGCCCAACTGCGCACCTTTTTCTTGGCGATGGCTTTGGCCAGCTTTTCGGGATCAGCAAAATCCTTGTGGAATTGTTTCAGATAATGGGCGGGACGGTAAATAAACGGTGGGCGCGCCTGCGCCAAACGCGGCAGAAAACCGGGGTTTGGCCTGGACCAATCAAAAATCACAGTAACCTCATCGGGAAAGCTGACCTTTGGCAGATCGCCATCCAGACGCATGAAAGAGGGTGGGCCAGAGGGGGATAACTCAGCGTTATTGGCGATTTTTTCCCACCAATACTGAAAGTCATAACTGGTAAAAGGCTTGCCATCGGACCACTTGTGGTTTTTGCGTAGCCTAAAAGTGAACTTGCCGCCCTCGATTACCACATCCTGTAAAATATCTGGCACCAGCCGGTAGTTTTCATCATAGCCAACCAGTCGGGCATAGCCGTAGACAACCATCTGCCGGATGTCTTTGGAGCGGGTGATCATTGTGCGCAATGTCCCCCCCTGCTGGCCCTGCAAACGCCCTTTTGCTGCCATATCAACAATGATCGGCGGGTCCGGCAAACGCCCTGCGATAGGAGGCATGACTTTATCCTTCACAGCATCCTGCCAAAATGCAGTCTCCTGCAACACAGGCAATTCACTCGCGAAGGTGGGGCAAGCGAGCAGTAATGCGGTCAATGTGCTGAAAACCTTGCGGGTCATTTTCATAGCTGTACCCTCACGAAATGGCCGGGCTCTGATTCTACAAGATCAGGCGCTTGCATACCGGTAAAGCGAAAAGATTCGGGCCATGTATCAGGATTGCCCGCACCAATCGCCACCGCCTCGAGATCAACCTTTTGATCCATACTCGGCTCCAGACAAGCTGCAATCAATGCCTTGGTGTAGGGGTGCTTGGGCGCAGTAAACAGAACATCCGGCGCCGCTTGTTCAACAATTTGTCCCCGCCGCATCACCGCAACCTCATCCGCGATGCGGGATACAACCGCCAAATCATGGCTAATGAACAAATAGGACAGGCCCAGATTATCGCGAATCTCCTCAAGCAGTTCCAGCACCTGCATTTGCACGGACAGATCCAGCGCCGAGGTCGGTTCATCGCAGACCAGCAAGCTGGGGTTCAGGGCTAAGGCGCGGGCGATTGACAAGCGTTGCCTCTGACCTCCGGAAAATGCATGCGGGTAGCGGCGCAACATGGACGGGTCAAGACCGACCTGTTCCAGCAATTCAATCGCACGGTCTTTGCGCTCTAAACGGGTGCCAATTTGGTGAATTTCAAGCGGCTCTGTCAGAATGTCGATCACCTGCATTCGCGGCGAAAGCGAACTGAACGGGTCTTGAAACACCATCTGGGCCTGACGTTGAAAGTTGCGTTTCTCAGGCGGGGACAGGGTTTGCACTTCTATTGGCGGTTCACCCGCTTTTGGCCAAAACCGGATGATCCCGCCTGCATCAGAGGTGCGTGCGCCCAGCGCAATTTGTGCAACCGTGGATTTGCCGGAACCGGACTCGCCCACAATCGCGAAAGTTCCCCCGCGCTCTACGGTGATATTCACCCCGCGCACTGCTTTGATTATCGTGCTTTTAGAAAGAAACGAGCCGCCGCGCAGATCAAAGCTTTTCGAAATATTTTCAAGTTGCAGTATCGGATCTCGCACTACACGCGTACATGTCGGTTCGGCCTCATGTGGAATGCTGGGTGCCGCGGCAATCAGTTTTTGCGTATAGCCATGCACCGGATTATCCAGCACAGTTGCCACAGGGCCAGATTCCATAATCCGGCCATTGCGCATTACCACAACCTTATCCGCACAATTCGCCACCACGCCCAGATCATGGGTCACCAGAATGACCGCCATGCCGGTTTCTTGCTGCAAATCCCTGATTAACCCCAACACTTGCGCTTGGGTTGTTACATCAAGCGCCGTCGTCGGCTCGTCTGCAATCAGCAAATCAGGCTTGGCCACCATCGCCATGGCGATCATCGCGCGTTGGCGCATGCCGCCGGACAGCTCAAACGGATAGGACCGGTACACCTGTTCCGGTTCGGGAAATCCGACCCGCTCAAACGCTTGCAAAACAATCTCTTTGGCACTGCGCTTGGAATGGCCACGATGAAGGCACAAAACCTCGCTCACTTGCGCACCAACGCGATGCAGTGGGGAAAGAGAGTGCATGGGTTCTTGAAAAATCATCGAGATCAGGTTGCCGCGAATGTCGCGCAGTTTACGTTCAGACATCGCAATCAGATCAATGTCGCCCGTCTCTGAATTCAACAACACCGAACCAGAATGAATCCGTGCCGCCTTGGGCAGTATCCGCAATATCGCCCGACAGGTCTGGGTTTTTCCGGAACCGGATTCCCCGACCAATGCAAGGGTTTCTCCGCGTGAAACATCAAAGTTTATATCGCGGATTAACGGCTCTCCCGACCCGAAACCAATTGCCAAGTCTCGTACTTGCAACAACGGTGTTTCTTGCGAATTCATGCTAAAGTAGCCTCCCCAATCCGCACGCAGAGTATTTTTTACCGTATGTTGTGCCTAGCCAGTTAAACGAACCGTGATTTAAAAAACAAGGATAATAAGCAGATTGTGATTTTAACGTTATCGGTTAAAAAACTTGGGCTTAGACCCTCCAGCTCTTTGATTACTCAGGCCTTAAAGCCCGTAATAATCCCTGTACCATTCAACAAACCGATCAACACCTTGCTGAACCGAGGTGCGCGGTTGGTAGTTCACCAGATTTTTCAACAGCTCGCAATTAGCCCAAGATGCCGACACATCGCCGGGTTGAATGTCCATGTAGTTGCGGGTGATCTTGCGCTCAATCGCATTTTCGATCGCCTGGATATAGTCTAACAAGAGCACCTTTTCAGAGTTCCCGATATTGATCACCCGAAACGGGGCGACATCGCTCAGGGAGTCCCCCTCAACAGGTTGCCAATTGGCACGCTCCGAAACTTTCGGTGGCGGGGCTTTGATTAGCAGGGAAATGGCGCTGACAATATCGCCGACATAGGTAAAGTCGCGCTCCATCTTGCCATAGTTAAATACATCAATCGGTTTACCTTCCAGCCCGGCCTTGGTGAATTTAAACAACGCCATATCAGGGCGCCCCCAAGGGCCATAAACAGTGAAAAACCGGAACATGGTCGTCGGCAACTCCCAAAGGTGTGCATAGGAATGCCCCATGCTTTCTCCCGCCTTTTTCGTTGCCGCATAAAGCGACATTTGCGTGTCGGCCTTTTGGGTCTCAGCAAAGGGCATTTCGCGATTTGCACCGTATACTGAACTGGTAGAGGCCATCAACAAATGGTCCACCGTCAGTTCGCGGGCACACTCCATCACATTAAACGTCCCAATCAGGTTGGTCTCAATATAGGTGCGCGGGTCCTCAATAGAATGGCGCACACCGGCTTGGGCCGCGAGGTGTACGATCACATCCGGGCAAAACGCCTTTGCCGTTGCCAGCAATGCGTCATAATCGCAGATATCGACTTCGCTGGCAGTGAACCTAGCGTTCTGCAGCAAAATATCGTGGCGCCGCCGCTTTAGCTTCGTGTCATAATAATCCGTAATCGCATCAATGCCGAGCACCTCATGCCCCTGATCCAGCAACAGCCGTGCCAGATGGAAGCCAATGAAGCCCGCGCTTCCGGTTACCAAAATTTTTTGCATGTTCGAGCTGCCTGTTATTTTCGCCTGCCTTGCGCAGATTGGGCCTTATGGCATCAAGGACGCGCACCAACAAGAGGCGTCGCATTCAGCATTGCCAGCCTCATAGCATCGTGATTTAGTCTAATCCAACGTGACCCGCCGCGCATTTGACAATTGCAGGAAACCCTATCAACAAAGGCCCAAGGCATGGAAATACTATCAGAGAACACTTGTTTTGGCGGTATTCAGGGGGTTTATTCCCACAAGTCGACGGCCTGTAAATGCGACATGACCTTTGGCCTGTTTTTGCCCCCTCAGGCCAAGACCCAAAGGGTTCCGGTTTTATGGTATCTTTCCGGCCTGACCTGCACCCATGAAAATGCCATGACCAAAGCGGGCGCGCAGGGCTGGGCCGCTCTGCACGGTATTGCACTGGTCTTCCCCGATACTTCTCCCCGGGGCAAAGGCGTGGCGGACAGTGATAATTACACACTGGGCCAAGGGGCCGGATTTTATGTGAATGCAACACAAGACCCATGGAAACCCCATTTCCAGATGTGGGATTACATTGCCAGCGAACTGCCTGCTCTGTTAATGGCGGAATTCCCGCTGATTGAGGATTTACAAGCGATCACGGGCCATTCCATGGGTGGCCACGGCGCACTGACCTTGGCGATGAACCTGCCAGATCAATATAAATCCGTTTCCGCCTTTGCGCCAATTGCCAACCCATCAACATCTGATTGGGGCAGCGAACAGCTGTCTGCCTATCTTGGCGACAACAAGGATAATTGGGCCGCCCATGACAGCACGTTTCTGATGCGCGACAAGGGGCATCCCGGTCATGTTTTGATTGATCAAGGCGCATCCGATCCGTTTTTGAACCTGTTGCAACCGGAAAAATTGTCTGAGGCAATAGCCGCCAAGCGCCAGCAGGGCACGTTCAGGATGCAAGCGGGCTATGATCACAGTTATTACTTTGTGGCCAGCTTCATGGAAGACCATATCGGGTTTCATGCCCAAGCCTTGTTGGGGGAGTAACCAGTGACTCGCATTTTTATAGACGCAGATGCCTGCCCGGTTCGCAAAGAGGCCCAGCGCGTGGCCAGCCGCCACAAATTGCAGGTTTATGTGGTCTGTAACGGTGGGTTGCGGCTCGATCCTGATCCACTGGTAGAGACTGTGATCGTGCCGGATGGCCCCGATATTGCCGATATGTGGATTGCAGATCGTGCTGGCAAGGGGGATGTTGTCATCACCGGTGATATCCCGCTGGCTGCCAAATGTGTTGAAAGTGGCGCGCGCGTTCTGCGCCACAATGGAGAAGTGTTCACGCCATCAAACATCGGCAACTTGTTGGCCACACGCGACCTGATGGCCGATTTACGCGCCGCCGACCCGTTTCGTCAGGGGGGCGGAAAACCGTTTTCCAAGGCGGATCGCTCGCGGTTTCTGGACACGATGGAGCGCGAAGTGCGGTTTGCAAAACGGGATCTCGCCGGATGAGCACTATTCACGCAGTCGTCTTTGACATTGGCAACGTGCTGATTGAATGGCAGCCAGAGCGGTTTTATGATCAAGTGATCGGTGAAGCTGCACGCCGAAAGATGTTCGCCGCCATAGACCTTCATATGATGAACGAAGTTGTCGATTTGGGCGCACCCTTGCATGACACGGTTTACTCTCACGCGCAAAAATATCCAGAGCACGCCAAGGATATTCGCCTTTGGTCAGATCGCTGGATTGAAATGGCTTCACCGGCCATCGAGTGGTCGGTTTCACTAATGGCGGGCTTGCAATCCAATGATGTTCCGGTGCTGGCTTTGTCGAATTTTGGTACCGATACCTTTGCCCAAGCCCAAACCGTTTATCCTTTTCTACATAACTTTGATCAACTGTTTGTTTCGGGGCATCTTGGCCACGTGAAACCCTATCCCGAGATCTATGAAATGCTTGAAAATGACAGCGAAATAGCCCCTGAATCCCTGCTATTTGTAGATGATCGCCCCAAAAACATAGAGGCCGCCAAACAACGCGGCTGGCAGGGGCATATATTCACTGAACCAAAAGGCTGGGCCGAACGTCTGGTTGTCGAGGGGTTGTTGACCCGTGATCAGGCAGGATTGGAGACCTAGATGAACATTCCCTTTATCGGCTTTGACGAAATGGACAGGCACCTGAGCTGGCAGGGCATCACCGATGCGATGATCGCCGGTCATAAGCTGGCAAAACCCAGCATTGCCGACGGATTCGCCTATCGCGATGACGATACCTTGCTGTCCCGCGCCGCTTGGATTGACGGGCTTGGGGTTGCTGTCAAAAGCGCCACGATCATGCCAGGAAATGTGGCCAAGGGCCTGCCGATGATACACGGTGGTGTTATGGTTTTTTCTGATGATACCGGAGAGTTAGAGGCCGTTATTGATTTCCATCTGGTCACGAAATGGAAAACTGCGGGGGATAGTCTGTTGGGCGCAAAGCTATTGGCGCGCCGGGATATCAAGAATGTGTTGATTATTGGTGCGGGCACGGTCGGGGCCAATTTGGTTGCAGCCTATGATTCCGCCTTTGAAGGGCTGGAATTTACAATATGGAACCGGACAACAGACACAGCAGTCGCCTTTGCCCATCACTTGGGCATCAACGTCACCACCAATTTGGCCCAAGCTGTTGCGACCGCAGATGTTATCTGCTGCGCCACCATGAGCACCGATCCCGTGCTGCTGGGCGATTGGCTGCAACCGGGCCAGCATGTTGATCTGATCGGGGCTTATCGCCCTGATATGCGCGAGGCAGACGACACGGCGCTTACCCGTTCCCGTATTTTTGTGGACAGCCGGGAAACAACAATTGCCCATATCGGCGAGTTGAAAATCCCGTTGGAACAGGGTGTCATCTCGCAATCCGATGTGGTCGGGGATCTGTACGATCTGGTCGAGGGCAGCGCCGGGCGCAAATCCGCAACTGAGATCACACTGTTTAAAAACGGCGGCGGGGCACATTTGGATTTGATGACGGCCAAATATATCTTGCAGAAATGGAAGGAGAAAAACCCGTGACAAAACCAGTTGTAACCGAAAAACAAATCACCGCCTTTCAACGGGATGGCGCTGTTCTGATACCCGGTGCCTTGACCGATTGGGTTGGTGTCATGACCGACGGAATTACCCGCAACCTGAATGATCCAAGCGATCTCGCCAGCGAAAACAACGTTAAGAAAGGCCGGTTCTTTGACGACTATTGCAATTGGCAGCGCATCCCAGAATTCGAGGATGTGATCCGCAACAGCCCTGCCGCCGAAATCGCAGCCAAGTTGATGCGCTCCAAAACTGCGCAGATTTTCCATGATCATGTGCTGGTCAAGGAAAGCGGCACCCCGACCCCAACCCCTTGGCATCAGGATGGGCCATACTATTTCGTTGAAGGGGAGCAAACCATCAGCATGTGGATTCCGGTTGATCCGGTGAGTGATGCCTCTCTGCGCATGATCGCTGGGTCGCACCGTTGGGGTAAACCGGTTCGCCCGGTCAGTTGGGCCGATAACAGCGATTTCTACGCCAAAAGTGAAGATTGGATCGAGGTTCCAGATCCTGACGCCGATCCAGCCAGTTTTGAGGTTCTGGAATGGCCGATGGAACCTGGTGATATTGTTCTTTTTGATTTCCGCACAGTTCACGGCGCACGCGGTAACCCCGAGGGTACCTCGCGCCGTGCTTTGTCGTTGCGCTGGGTCGGGGATGATGCGCGCTATGTGGAACGCTCTGGGTGCACATCCCCGCCCTATCCCGGGCACGGGATGGTGACTGGGCAAAGACTGCGCGCCGACTGGTTTCCGGTGATCTGGGATCAAGGGTAATGGCCCGCTATTCGGCAGAGGGTGGAAACTATGTCGAAGTTTCTAACGGCCGTCTGTTCTATCGCCAGTATGGGGATGCAAGCGGGCCGGTTCTGGTCTTGGTTCACGGCCTGACCACACCCAGCTTTGTGTGGCGCGACATGTTGCCGGATTTAATCGCGGCGGGGTTTCAAATTCTGACCTTCGACCACTTTGGCCGCGGGTTTTCATCCTACCCGAAACAGCCCCAAACCTTAGATTTTTTTATTCAGGAACTCGAAGAGCTACTGGATTCCCTGAACATCAACACCCCCGTCCACCTGCTGGGCTATTCTATGGGCGGCGGTATTGTAGCCGCTTTTACCGCACGCCACCCTGCCCGCGTCAACCGGCTCGTCATGCTTGCCCCCGCAGGGTTTCGTGCTGAATTAGGCGGCTTTTTTGATTGGGCTGCCCGAACACCCTTACTGGGTGATCTGGCGATGCACCTGTTTGGTGGGCGGCTTTTCCGCCAAGGATCAGAGGCTTCAATACAACAGGAGGGGGCCGATCCGGAAATGGTTGCAATGCAATGTCATGAAACACGAAATTCGGGTTTTGCGGCGGCTGTGCTCAGCAGTATGCGCAATGTCACATCAAAAAACTTGCATTCAGAACATGCCCGGATTGCCGAGCAGAAAACCCCCTCGCTGGTAATTTTTGCAGCCGATGATACGGTCATTCCGATATCCAGCGCAAAAGCATTAAGCGCAGCAAACCCGAATGCCAAAATAGTAATCGTGCCAAACTCAGGGCATTGCCTCGCCTATACGCATTCCGGCACAGTAAACAAAGCGGTTCTGGAGTTCCTGAACCGCGATTGATTACATGTTCAGAAAGGCCATGCGCGCCAGTTTAACCAACAGCAAAACCGGCAGCCACAAGTGCCAGATCAGATCGAATATGTCGATGGGTTTGGTCAAAGTCCCGTTCATCAACATACGCGTTTTTTCAACCAGATGCGGTTCGGGAAAAAAGGGGGCAAGGCCCAATAGCAACGCAGCAAAAGCAAGGGTAAGCAGCGGGATTTTATCAATCAGGGACATTTGTTTGCTCCTTTTCAGTCTCTATATGGCTATGGAAAACAGATGCCATCAAACACAAAAAAGGGCGACAATAGCCGCCCTCAAAACTCTGCGGATCTAACAATCAGATGCTTTCGTTGATCCACTTGGCCAGTGCCGCTTTGGGCGCGGCACCGGTTTTGTTAGATACAACCTGACCGTCTTTGAACAGAAACAGCGCCGGAATGCCGCGAACACCCAATTGTGCCGGTGAATTGGGGTTTTCATCCACATTCACTTTGACAATCTTCACTTTGCCGTCCAGCTCTACCGCCAGCTCTTCCAATGAGGGGCCAATTTGCTTGCAAGGGCCACACCATTCAGCCCAAAAATCCACAACTACCGGAAGATCGGAGTTTGTTACTTCGGCTTCAAACGTGGTATCGGTCACTTTTACAGTTGTCATTTTTCTCTCCTACACAGGATTCTTCAGTTGGCCGTAATCTATGTTTCCCCGCCCCTAGGGTCAAGATGTAGTGGGCGCTTGTAGGGCGTTCATCACAATGTCGTTTGGAATTGGCATGAGCCGGGCATTTCTGGTCCAGAGGATCGCCACCTCGATTTTGCGGTCGCTATAGATTTGACGTAAGGCGCAGGCATATACAGCCATCTGGCGTAAAACGCCAAGCGGCGTGTCTTGTGGATTATCAGGAACAATCTGGTTCGTCTTGAAATCTATGGCTAAAACCCGGTCATTCGTAACAATCAGGCGATCTATTACCCCATCAATTTGCCTTCCGCCCAGTTCTGGCAACACTGCGCTAACGCCGACTTCTGCCAACGCATCGCTGGTAAAAACCGGGGCCAAATCCGGGCTATCCAGAACACTGCACACCTCCTGCAAAACCTGCGGCAATTCGCCTGCCTCGGCAGGGCGGTTCTCACCTATCAGTAATTTTTCGGCAAGTGCCTGACGGTTCTGCGGATCAACGCCTGCAAGATGCTCCAACAGTACATGCACTTGTCTACCCTTTCGCAGGGCGTCCGCCTCTGAAACCGGCTCACCCTCGCCAAACAGCGCTTTTGCCCCATCCAGTTTCGATGGAGACAAGGGTTGTTCCAATCGCTCAATCGGCGGGGTCTGTGTTTCCATCCATCCCGGAGGTAGTAGATCTTGCTCGTGTGATACTTCTTGGCCTTTGGCAGAAGCCTCGAACCATTTATATAGCAACGAACGCTCGCCATCCATCAATGGTAATTCTGCCTCCTGAACAGGCAACTGCTCTAGGCCTTGGCGTACAAGATCATACCAACTCTCTCCCTCTTTCCCCATATCGCCAGCCCCGCAAACCACAAGCCAGCTCTCGGCGCGGGTCATCGCCACATAAAGCAATCGCATCCGTTCTTGCAGCTCGAATTTCTTGCGGTTTTCAAGCGCCAGCAACTGGGCATCGGTCGCGTTCTTTTCATCAGTTTTCCAAACGGCAGAACCATCCTGTAAAACAACAATCTGGTCAAAATTGGGAGGTCTGCGCTTTGCCGTATCCGGCAGGATCACAATCGGCGCTTCCAGCCCTTTGGCACCGTGCACCGTCATCACCCGAACCTGGTTGACAGCGCTGTCCATCTCACGCTTGATCTCTAATTTTCCCGATTGAAACCAGTTCAGAAATCCGGCCAGTGTTGGTACATCAACCTGCTCGTATCGCAGTGCCTGAGACAGCAGTTCATTGATGCCATCGGCCACTTCACCCCCCAGTCTTGCGACAAGTTTCTCACGACCCTTGAACTCGGTGAGGATCATTTCAATCAATTCATATGGACGTAGAAAATCAGCCTGATTCAAAAGCTTGCGAAGTATTTGTAATGTATCCGGATGAATATCCTCCATGGCGCGCAATTGCTGCCAAAGACTTGCTTTGCGCCCATAGGCAAGGGTAAACAATTGACCTTCTGAAAACCCAAGCAAGGGGGACCGCAACGCCTCTGCAAGTGATAAATCGTCTTCTGGCAAATCCGCGAATTTCAGCAATGACAGTATATCGCGCACCGCCAGTTCCTGCCCCACATCTAGGCGATCGGCCCCAGCCACAGCGACACCGCGCGCCTTTAGGGATTTGATAATCGCCTTGAACAACGGCCCCCTGCTTTGCACCAGAATCAAAATATCACCCGGTGTTATCGCGCGCGGCGGTTCAGTGCCCGGTAGCACCATTTTGCTCTCGGTCACATGGGCGATCCAATCGGCAACTTGCCCCCCCAATATTGCACGCGGATCATCGGGGGAAGGCGTGTCCACCGGCTTGAACCACACCATATCCTCGGTTGTTTTCTCAACCTCGAGAAACGGCCAGAGGTCCACGCGCCCCGGCTTGTCCGACTTAATCGCCCTATGGCGAATTTCGCCTTCCAAACCCTCACCCGCGTCACCTTTAAATACTTGATCCACTAGGCTCAGGACAGGTCGGGCAGAGCGAAACGAATACTGTAAATCCTGCCGCATCAGCTTCTCACGAATTTGAAAATACCGCGCCTCAAAACGGGCGTACATTTTACTGAACTCCGCCGGATCTGCCCCTTGAAATGAATAAATCGACTGTTTTTCATCCCCCACAACAAACAGTGTGCGCTCCACATCGCTCGCGCTCTCGCCAGTGGTAAATTCATCCGCCAACCGCGCAATTACCGCCCATTGCGCCGGGCTGGTATCCTGCGCTTCATCCACCAGTATGTGGTCTATCCCGCCGTCCAGCTTGTACAAAACCCATTGCGCCGAAGCAGAATTTCCCAGCAAGGCGGCTGCTTTGGCGATCAGATCATCAAAATCCAGCTTGCCTGTCCGCCCCTTGCGGCGGTCATATTCAGCCAGAAATGCAACCCCGAAACGCGTCAGTGCATTGGCGCGCGCATAAGATAGCACCCCGACACGTCTGCGGCGTGCCGACTCAACTTGTTGCGAGAAATCCGCAAGCTCACTGCACAGCTGCGGGTTGGCGTTTTGCAGCTTCTTGGTCATTATCGCTGTGCCTTTGGCGGAATTTGGCCCGTGAATTTTGCTATTTTTGTAAAGAAGAATACCCTCAAGCGCCCTGAGCGTTTCTGACGGGTTATCCTGTGGCAGTAATTTCTCAAAAGAACCGGCATGTTTTACATCGGTAACTGATCCCTCTCGCATAACGGTAATCACGCGCCGCAACAGATCAATATTGGGTTCCGTCAGGGTCTCAGCCAAAACACTTGCAACGGTTTCACCCTCATCAACCCCAAAATTCGCCGCATCCACCGGCAGGCACACGGCGGCACGCTTTGACACGATCTCTCGCAACAACCCGTCCGGCTCTGTGCCCCCAATGTATCGCGCCAACCCATCCACGGCACCTGTCGCCTTGCCATCGGCCAGCTCCTCCAACACCTCTTCACGCAACAGCTTGGCTTGCCGGTCTTCTAGCACCTCGAACAACGGCGAAACGCCAGCCTCAAGTGGAAAGCGCCGCAACAGCTTGTCGCAAAAAGAGTGGATCGTCTGAATTTTCAACCCCCCCGGCGTTTCCAGTGCATTGGCAAACAGTGTGCGGGCAAGGCGCAGCTTTTCCGCCCCCAAATCACCGCGCGGCTCACCCAGATTGGCCAGTGTATCGCGCAGCGTTTCATCCGGCATCATCGCCCAGTCACCGAGCCGTTCAAACAGCCGGTTCTGCATCTCGGCTGCGGCGGCCTTGGTGTAGGTCAGGCACAGGATTTTCTGTGGTTCTGTCCCATGCAACAACAAGCGTGCCACACGATCCGTCAGTACCCGTGTTTTGCCAGACCCCGCATTAGCAGAAACCCAGGTCGAAGCCGCCGGATCAGCCGCGCGGATCTGGGCATTTGTTGCCTCTTTGATACTCATGGCACCTGTTCCGATACCGGTTCATCGCTGTCTTCCCATTCTCCGCGCCGTGACAAGTGATCGTAATCAGAATAATCTTGGTCTTTCTGCATCCTTGCCCGCGCCGAATACCCCTGCTCGGGGGCTTGATAAGCCGTTATCAGTTGGCGTAATTCATTCCAGACAGTTACCGCCAAATCGGCCTCTATCTCAATGGGTTGCACCTTTCCCACAGATTCATGGGGCGAAGAACCAAGCCCGATATATTGCAACCCAGAAACGCTGTTGACCTCAACCCCGTCGAACCCTCCAGCCTCAGCAATCGCTGCTTCTAATTGCAGCTGTTTATCAAAGTTTTCGATAACCCCTTTCGAGGGGGGCGCTCCGGATTTATAGTCATAAATCAACAGACTACCGGACGTATCCAAATCGATTCTATCTGCTTTCGCTGTCAGTAGAAAATCAAGCTCCTCAAATCGTCTCTCACCTTTGCGTTCCTGCACAAGAACCCGTCCTTTTTCGCGACGGGAACGCTCGGATGTTACAAACCAATCCGCAATGCGTGCCAGCCGCGCGAGCCAGAACCGGCGCTCGGCTGGCCATGGGGCTTCTTTCTCTAGTACCTCTGCCGATATTTGAAGAAAGACACTTGTCGCGTCAGGCGGCATGTTATCGATTGTCTGGGTAATAAACTGTTCAAGAACCTCGTGCAAAGCGATGCCACGCGCAAGCGCGTCCGGTTGTTTTCCCAATGGATCAATCCGTTTCAGGCCCAAAATTGAACTGGCGTAGATCGCGTAAGGATCGCGGATCAGTGTCTTGATCCGCGTGACCGATAGTCGGCGGGGCCGCACCTTTACAGGGGGGCAAGGTGCCGGTCGGTTTGCGCGCAGTACCGGTCGCTTTGGCCTATCCAAAAGACCGGCCAAAGCAAGTAATTCATCGCCACGCTGCTGCATTTCCTGCAGCGCTGTCTTTCCTTCCTCGCCCAGCCCATTCAGCAAATTGGTCAGGCGGATCAGCCAGCGCGACGCAACAGAAGGGGCATCCCCCACGCGCGCAGCGCGGGACAGAACAACCTTTGGTGCCGAAATCGCCTGCTGAAAGTCATGGGCTGACAACCCGATCTGGCGCTCGGGGGGGGGCAGACCGATTTGCTGGCGCATACTTCGGTTCAACCAAGGGTCAGGTGCCTCTAGTTTAGGCCAGACACCCTCATTCAATCCGGCAAGAATCACCAGTTCTGCGCCTTGTTCGCGCGCTTCGCGTGGCCCCATGATAGCAATTTGGGGATGCGGCGTAATGGATTCGCGCACCTCGCCTTCGTGCAACACCTGCGAAAAAAGAGCATTGTATTCCGCAGCCGACATATCTGCGGCGGCATCCGCCTCTCTTTCCAGCTTGTCAAAAACCTGCACCGCTTGCTTGCCTGCCTCCCGCTCCCACAATGTACCGCTTCCAGCAGTTTCCGGGCCCGAAGCAAGATTTTCCGCCAGTGTCCGGTGTCTTGCCAACCATTCGGATAAAGAGGCTGTTTTATTTCCCTGTAGGGGTTCAAACATTTGTCGCAGCCAACCGGCCCAAATACGTGTTTCCGGCTTATCAGACTTATCCGCCCAAATTGAAATCCGGTTAAAATCTACAAAAGGCGCACCTCCACGCAATTCGGTGCGCTCCAGATTGCGTGCTAACAGGCGATAATCTCCGCCCTCCTTGGCGCGCGCACACAGGGGGTGTTTTAGCATTGAGACCAGGGCAAGCGGCGTCAGGCGTTGGCCAAAACAGCCTGCGGTTAAGCGCAATAGTATACCCGGTGGCGTTTGATGCAGGGGCCTGCCTGCGCTGTCATCTGGCAGTATCCCCCAGCGCAACAGCGCGGCGGTCACGCGGCGGGTTAATTCCCTGTCCGGTGAAATCAGAACCGCCGCTTGGCCTTCCTCCGCCGCTTTACGCAAACGAAGCGCCACAGCGCGCGCCTCGTCTTTTTGTGTGTCGGCAATAATCATCGAAACATTGCCCGTTGCCTCTGCAAGCGCAGGGATCAGGGCCGGACCCTGAGCAAGCCACTGATCGGTAAAGGGTGCTGGACGCAAAGCCAGCGAAACCAACCTGTTACGTGCAACATGCTGTTGTTGGAAATCTTGCCAGCTCGGCAGATCATAAATATTACAATTCAACCCCTTACAGAACTTAAATAAACTTGCTTGCGGGTGGTCCATAGACACTTTTTTGTCTTCAAAATCGGCCCAAGCCTGCGGGGATAGTTCAGTATCGACACCCGGCAACACCACTGCACCCTGGGGTAAGGATGCTACTGCACGCATAAAGAGCGCAGAAGCCCCCCGTGATCCGGTTGAACCGGCAACAACCACCGGATGATCAGGCGGTGATTGCACCCATTTTCCCGCCAAAGCCAACGCTGATACTCGCTGGCGATCCTGTGGATCAACCGGCAACTGTGGATCCCAATGCGATGCCAAAATTCGCAAAAAGCCGAGGCTTCGCTCCCAGTGCCCGGACAGCTCGCCCGTTTTGATTTCCTCTAGTAATTCGAAAGCAACGCCCTCGCCTTGCATTTCGTCTAACAAGGTCGCCAATGATCCGGCCAGATCAAAAACAGCAGATTGCGGGGCCAAATCAGGTTGTTGCATTAACAGCACCTTGACCAACTGCGCCAACAGCAACCGTCGCCGAAGACCGGACACAGGGGCAGGCAGGTCAATTGGCAACCCCGGCAGGCCAGAGATGTCGGTGATTAACCGCACGCGGGGCAACAACAGCGCGCCCTGTTGCAACAGCAGGGTATGAACGCGGCGCTCCATACGACGGGTATTTACAAAAATTTCAACCCGCGCCAAAGCCTCGGGCGGGTGGCCCTCAAACCGTTTCAACAATCCATCCACGAAAACACGGGCAAAATCGGCCCCGACAGGAATTGCAAAGAGTCGCGGCGCTGCCTTGCTGTCAAACATATCCGCTCCTTTTCAATTCGGCTTCAGCCGTGGCGATGCCCTCGGGGCGGCCAACATCTACCCAACCCCCATCATGGGAAATACCATAGACACGCCGATCTTTCATCATCTGATCCCAAACGAGGTTAAGCGAAAAGCTGCGCTGTGCAAAATGCCCAAGCAGGTCAGTTTTAATGATTTGCGCACCGGAATATACGTGGGGTGCGGTTGGCCTGCCTCCACGCCGCTCCAGCACTCCGGTATGATCCATCAGGAAATCTCCGCAACCGGTATTCTCCTGCGCATTTTCAAGCGGGATCAACATCAGTAAGGCATCCATACGCGCAGGATCCCAAGCTCGTTTAAGCGCCTCAAGCGGATTGCTTCCCGTCCAAATCATATCAGAATTGAGAGTGAATACCGGCGCCCCACCCAAATGCGGCAGTGCATTTTTCAGGCCACCGCCTGTTTCCAGTATATCAGGCAGTTCCAGCACCACCCTGATATTTGATTCCGCCAAAAGATGGGCCTGCAACTGATCTGCCCTATAGTGAGCATTCACAACAATGTTTTCCAAACCGGTATCGCGCGCCAGATCCAATGCATAATCTATCAGCGCCCGCCCCTGAACCGGGATCAGTGGTTTCGGGCGATCCCGTGTCATCTCTCCCATTCGCGTACCAAAACCGGCAGCAAAGACCATGATCGCATCAGGCTCCACTTGTTGTAGCCCGAATTTTAACAACTATGGCCTCGCTTGGTTCCGGAACGTTTTGCGCAATCCAACGCTGCAAACCGGCGAGTGACGGATGCTCCAGATCCCTTTGAAGGTGCACCCAAACACCCGCCATCAAATCAAGGTACTGCGCCTTGCCATCCCGCAAATAGAGCCGGGTAAAAATCCCCAATATCTTTAGATTCCGCTGGGCCCCAAGAATGCTATACGCCTGTTTGAAATTTGCCTCCTCAACACCCGTTTTATCCAGATAGCGTTGCAACATTTCTGACTGTAACATCACAGATGTGTCTCTTCTGGCATCCTCAAGCAATGACACCAGATCATAGGCCGGATGACCGGCCAGCGCATCTTGATAATCCAGCAACCCGACCCGTTTGATACCCTCACGATCTGGCAGCCAAAGCAGGTTTTCAGCGTGATAATCCCTTTGCACCAGAACCGGGTTGCTGTTGGGAACGAGCGTACAAACCTCACAAATCAGGCGATCAAATGCGGCACTAACGTCCCGATCCACAGGCGCGCCCGTAGCCGCAGGCAGATACCACTGCGTAAACAAACGCGCCTCGCGAAGATACGCTTTGATATTGTATGGCGCGATTTCTGGCGCTGCCGGGTGCCAGTGCAACGCGACAAGCAAATCAATTGCCGATTGATACAGCGCGGCCTCAAGAGACCCATCAGTTAGACACACTTTGGCAAAGAGATCATCGCCAAGGTCTTCCAGCAACAGGAACCCGTTTTCCAAATCTACGCCCAATATTTCGGGTGCAGAGAACTCGTACCCCCGCAGTATTTCAGTTACTTGTATGAATGCTTTGATGTTCGATCCAATATCCACCGGCGCATTCATCAAGACTGCTGAACGGGTTTTTACCGGGCAGAATAATCTGTCATAGCTGCGGGTAGAAGCATCGGCTGCCAGTTCTACCCTTTCTGCATCTTGCCAACCATTGGCTTGAACAAAGGTTTGCAATGCCAACCCACGATTATCCATTAGTTACCCTGAACCTCGTTCAACATCATTGCTATCATATCACCCGCAGTGTCCCATTTCGAATCCGACCATTCAAGGTGTAACACTCTGGTATTTTCGCCAGTGATTTCAAGATGCAGCCGCATTGCGTCCTCCGGCGCTTGATCCCCCATTCGCTCCGGCCACTCAACCAGACTAATCGCGTCATCAAAGGCTGCTTCCAACCCCAGCTCGTACAATTCATCAACATTGCTCAAGCGATACAAGTCTGCATGCCAAATCTGCACCAGCCCCAAATCATAGGTTTGTATCAGTGTGAAGGTTGGCGAGGGCACGTCCTCGATCAAGCCGAATTCACCTTGACGGTTTTGAATAAATCGACGGGCAAAATCCGTCTTACCGGCACCTACTTGCCCTTGCAGCAAAAGGGTATCACCCGCTACCGCAACTTCGGCAAAACACTTTGCCGCGCTTTCAGTATCAACTGTGTTATTTAAAAGAAAACTACGCCTCATAATACCCAGTAGGGCGATCCAGCCTTGAATGACAAGGGCAGAACGTCAGGCCCGATGCTTGTTGCGCCCCTCAATGGCCACCGGAATCCTATCGGCCACCTTGAACTCACAAAAAACCTGACCCCCGCAAATCGGTGAAAATGTCATATAAACACTGCCCCCCGCATTCAAACAGACTTCGGCTTGCCAAAGGCTGCGCTCGGATGAATCCAGCACAAATTCCCTGAAATCACCCCAAGCTGGCGACGGGGCGCATTTTTCCTGCAACAGGCGGCTGAAATCAATCACATTCACCGGATTGACAGCCCCCGCCAAATTGCTGCCCCAGATTTCATCAAACGCGTCATTCACGAAAACCAATTCCCCCGCCGGATCAAAAATAGCAACACCATCGGCAAGACTGTCGAGAGCAGAGTAAACCTGCTCTAACTCTGCCCGGTACTGCCGTTCGATCATCACGGATTTGGAAATGTCTTCAAACAGCAGCGCTAACCCGCCCCTGACATGCGGCCGACCAACGACACGGTAGACCCGCCCGCTCGCCAGTGTCCATTCCGCTTGATAGGTGCCATTGATTGACCCGCTCTCAAGCTTCTTAAATTCCTGCCGAATCGACTGAAAATCCTCTGGTTCGGGCATAATGCCCTCGCTGCGCAACTTGTCGAGAAAGCTCATTAACCCGGGGCGGCGCGCCAGCCATTCTGCTGGCAAATCCAACAGACCGGACAAAGCGGGATTGAACAATGACAGGTCACGCCTTTTGTCAAAGATTGCCAAACCAATCGGCAGATGCGCGAAAGTTTCCGTAAGGGTTTGAATGAAGCGCTGCAGCTCCTGCTCTGCTTCAATAAGCCGTTCCGCATTCGATCCGTAGTAATAATCTACCCCATCAATCTGAGATTTCTCAAGACTGAACTCTACCGGCTCGGCCAAATTCGAGTGGATCAGTCGCACACGGGTCGACGCAAAGTTCGCATTCGGTTCCGTTTTCAGGTTAAATGCGCTAATCCCCTGAACCTCCCCACCCCCAAACAATTTTTCATAGGATTTATTGTACCAAATCACAGCATCATTTTGCTCGGCCCACATCACGGTTGACGTGTGGTCCAATACAGCTTGCGGATTGATAGTTGCACTGGATTCGGACCGCGCAGTACTTGGAGACGGTTTGGCACCTCGGCTACCCAAAGCCCAAGCCAACCCCGCACCTGACAAGAACAGGAAAACAAGTGGTAGCGCAGAAGAAATAAGAAGGTCAGACAATGTCAAGCCGTTGGTGGTTACAGTAATTTCCAACTAAAACTATAGTCAGCATAGATCGCAATAACAACCTTAAATAATACCTTTCATGTCGTTATTCAACCTGTGGATTTGGATCAATCGCCCCGCCCCTAGCACGTTCAATCTGCGGCCTTTCCCAGCGAACATTGACAACCGCACCGGTCACACCAACCATACTACGCAAATATCGGTGCTGGCCTACGTTAATGTATCCATCCATTGCCGCATTCGCAAATGTCAGCTGCGCCCCGGTACGTTCCAGCATTGTCTTGGCGATAAACAACCCCAATCCCATACCCTCGTATCCATCTCGCGACCCGCCCTTTTTTGTCCCAGACTTGCGTTTTCCAAGGTAGGGTTCACCAATACGCCCCAACAATTCCACGGGATAGCCCTTGCCATTGTCACCAATCAATATGCGAATGGATTTATCGGTCCAGACGGATTGAACCCACACAGTTGTAGTTGAGAAATCAACGGCATTCTGGATCAAATTGCGAATCCCGTGAATGATTTCCAGGCTATTCTCAACAAAAGGGATATCGTCCAACACTGCAAAATCGTCTTCGCCATTTGCAAGATAGATGATCTCTTTGCCGCGATTTTCATGCGGTTCGCCAGCTGAACGAACAAGGCTCGTCAATGGAATTTTCTTGATCAACATATCTTCTTTGCCTGCCTGCCCCATATCGCGCAGAATCTGGCGCAAACGGTCTGTCTGATCGCCAATTAGCTGGACGTCCTGTTGTAGTTCAGGTTGTTGCTTCAGATCATACTCGAGCTCCGATGCCGCCAGTTTTATTGTCGCCAACGGTGTTCCCATCTCATGGGCAGCAGCCGCGACAACGCCCCCTAACATTGACAATTCATGCTCTCGTGCCATTGCCATCTGCGTTGCAACCAGCGCCTGAGACATAGTGAAAGTTTCTACCGTCACCCGACGGGCATAGATAGAAAGGAATAATATACCAATCACCAAGGCCGCCCACTTGCCGACCAAATACAGTTCCGGCAATTGCATTGATCGGCCGGACATCGTGTGCAGCGGTTGGTAGTAAAACAGCAACAAGGTGATCGCAGCCATTGCCACCCCGGCCACCATAAAGGTTGCATCCCGCTTAAGCGCCGTGGCCGAGACTGTAACAGGGGCCAAAATCAGCAACACAAAAGGGTTGTTCAACCCGCCATTCAAATAAAGTAAAAACACCAGTTGCCCCAGATCAAAAAGCAAGGTCAGGATGGCCTGACGTTGCGACAATCGTTTGCTTTCCGGCGAAACAAAGGTCGCAATCAGGTTGAACATCACCGAGGCACCAATTGCCAACATGCACAGGTCAACCCGTAAATCCAGTTCCAGGTAATAGACGCAAACAAACACCGCGATCGTTTGCCCAGCAATGGCCAGCCAGCGCAACACGATCAGAGTGCGCACCCGCACCCAGTCGCTGCGAGCGGAACCATCAAAAATACTCAACTGGGGTTGTTCCATGGTTTTTCACCGACTTGTGACGATTTAGGGCCTTGCCATTTGTGCTTCAAGGTTAGACCAAGACAATGATAGATGAAACAGCACAATCAGAGGTCATAAATGTCAAAATGGACTGTCATCGCAGCATCGGCTGCCATTGCAATCGGGGTAGGTGCCGGGGCGGTATTCTTGCTCGATCCTTTTAGCCAGAAAACTTGCGGTAGTGCTGTTGTCGCAGGGGGCAAGGCTGCTATCGGGGGGCCGTTCACACTGGTCAACCACAAGGGAGAAACGGTTACAGATAAAGACATAATTACCGGCCCGACCCTGATTTACTTTGGCTATACATTCTGCCCGGATGTCTGCCCTCTCGATACTGCGCGCAACGCCGAAGCGATTGATATTCTGGAGGCAAAAGGCATTGATGTCCTGCCGGTTTTCATTTCCATCGATCCGGAACGGGATGATCCTCGGTCCCTTGCCGACTTTGTCGAGGGTGTCCACCCGCGCATGATCGGCCTGACGGGGACAACGGATCAGGTGAAAGCCGCCTCAAAAGCCTATAAAACCTACTTTCGCAAAAACGGCGAGGGAGAGGATTACCTGATGGACCACTCCACCTTTGCCTATCTCATGGGGCCAGATGGCCTGTGGGAATTTTTCAAGCGTGACCAGACACCGGAAGAAGTGGCCGATGTGATAGCCTGTTTCGTCGATCAGAAAAGCTAGACACAGATTTGACCTACACAGCCAGACCGACTAAAACCGGATCAGCAACGGATTTTAATCAGGGCAGGCGCAATTATGGTTGAACGGCAACTTCAGAACATTGGTGAAGATAATACCCTGCTTATTCTGGATGATGATGAACCGTTTCGCGGTCGTTTAGCCCGCGCTATGGACAAACGCGGCTTTAATAGCACTGCTTTAGGCTCTGTCACTGCCGGGCGGGCATTCTGCACTGCAACACCGCCTGCTTATGCCGTGGTTGATCTGCGTCTGGAGGATGGCACCGGCCTTGACGTGGTCGAAGTTCTGCGCGCCAAACGTCCAGATGCCAAGGTCATAGTGCTTACTGGATACGGCGCAATTGCCACAGCCGTTGCCGCCGTGAAAATCGGGGCCACGGATTACCTGTCCAAACCGGCGGATGCCAATGACGTTACCAACGCCTTGCTGGCAATCCCCGGCGACAAGCCCCCCCCGCCGGAGAACCCTATGTCCGCAGATCGGGTGCGCTGGGAACATATCCAGCGGGTTTTTGAGCTGTGTGATCGCAATGTTTCTGAAACGGCGCGCCGCCTGAACATGCACCGCCGCACCTTGCAGCGCATTTTAGCAAAACGTAGCCCGCGCTAAAGCAATGCCGCATGGCGTGCGGTAAACTCTTTGCGCACGTCCAGAGGTGGCCTCAGCCTAATTTCGAGACCTTTGACAAGGCTAGCAACAGGTTTGCCAAATAACTTGTCTGCCTCGCTCTCGGTAAATCCGGCAATCTGGGTCGCCTCTAGCCAAGCGCTGACAATATCCGCCTTTTTTATCTGCTTTTTTATCATAGTAGGTAAAACTGCTGGCAAACCAAAGCGGATATGAATTGCCGCCGCCAGCCGATCATCCAACACACCGTAATCCGGCCCCACCGCCGCCTTGACCGGTGAAATCATATCTCCAATCACATATTCCGGCGCATCGTGCAACAATGCCGCCAACCGCCACTTCGCCGGAGCTTTGGGCTGAATCAGCCCGTATATCTGTTCAACCAACAGCGAGTGCTCTGCAACCGAATAAGCAAAATCACCTACCGTCTGCCCATTCCAGCGCGCCACAAACGACAAGCCGTGCGCAATATCTTCGATCTCGATATCCAATGGCGACGGGTCAAGCAAATCAAGCCGACGGCCAGAGAGCATTCGTTGCCAAGCGCGTGGGTGTGTCATGGGCATCCCTTTAAAACCAGTTTTCATTTGTCCGGTATTCCGGCGGGATTTTCAAGTGACCACTACATGATATAAGTCAAGGAATTCATCTTCAGTGGCATTAGTATTGATGGTTAGGCAAAGCATCAGGCTTACCCAGCCAAATATGTTCAGAAACGAGAGCCCGATGTCCAAGAAAACCCCACCAACCTTTCAAGGCCCAACAATTTTTAGCTACGGGTTTCGCCCGTTCTTCTTGTCTGCCAGCATATTCGCCCTGATTGTCATCCCCTTATGGATGGCGATTCAGGCCGGAATGATCACGCTCGACTCTGTCTTTAAACCCACCGTCTGGCACATCCATGAGATGTTATTCGGCTATGCCGCTGCTGTGATCGCGGGCTTTCTTTTTACAGCTATCCCCAACTGGACAGGCCGAATGCCGGTGCGCGGCTGGCCGCTGGCAATGATGGTTTCTCTGTGGTTTTTGGGGCGTATTTCGGTCGCTGGCCCTCTGAACCTAGGTGCGCCACTGGTCCTAATTGCCGATTGTGCTTTCCTCGCCTCTATCGTGTTGATGATCACAAGAGAGATCGTTGCGGGTAAAAACTGGCGCAACCTGAAAGTGCTGCTTCCGGTGGTTACCCTTTTTCTAGCGAACATCGTTTTTCACTTTGAGGCGATGGAAACAGGTCTCGCAGAAAACAGCACACGCCTGGGCTTTGGTGCAATCATCTTTCTGGTGATGCTGATCGGAGGACGCGTCATTCCAGCCTTCACCCGGAACTGGCTGGTTAAACAAGGCCCCGGTGCGCTGCCAATCCCCTTCTCCAAATACGACGCAATAAGCATTCTGGTGGGCGCTTTGGCCTTGGGCGGTTGGGTGCTGTTTCCCAACTCCCCGATTATCGGCAGCCTGTTAATAGTTGTCGCCGGAATGCACGTTTTCCGCCTCAGCCGTTGGCAGGGATTGCGCACTTTCCCCTCTCCCTTGCTATTGATGCTGCACATCGCCTACGCCTTTGTACCCGCAGGCATTCTGCTGCTGGGTCTCGACAGTGTAAGCGACAGGTTTGATACCTACATCACCGGCTTGCATCTGTTGGGCATCGGGGCCATTGGTGGCATTACCGTAGCCGTGATGATGCGCGCCACTTTGGGCCACACCGGGCGCGCACTGGTTGCCCCCAAAATCCTGACCTTCGCATTTGCTCTCATCATCTTCGCAAGCCTGTTTCGCAGTTTTCTGGATAACATTGAGATCGCGGGCTATAACGGCATCGAAATCGCCGCTACACTGTGGACTATCGGCTTTGCCATTTTCGTCGTCAAAGTTGGCAGTTGGCTGGCTACCCCCAGAGAACAAAAACGCAAAGCCAACCCTGCTCAAAGGTGAGATGTTGCCCAATTGCCAAACGGATGCTATCTGGGCGCAGAATTACCGAAATTAGCAGGAGCGTGGCCATGACCACCGACTACATCGTTAAAGATATCTCGCTGGCCGAATTTGGCCGCAAAGAGCTGGACATTGCCGAAACCGAAATGCCGGGCCTGATGGCACTGCGTGATGAATACGGCGCAGCACAACCGCTTAAGGGATCCCGCATTGTTGGCTCTTTGCACATGACAATCCAGACTGCCGTTCTGATCGAAACTCTGACAGCTTTGGGTGCAGATGTGCGTTGGGCGTCCTGTAACATCTTCTCAACCCAAGACCATGCTGCGGCAGCCATTGCAGCAACGGGTGTTCCGGTATTTGCAATCAAAGGCCAAACACTGACAGAGCATTGGGATTACCTCGATAAATCCTTCGCATTTGCAGAGGGGCCAAACTTGATCCTCGACGATGGAGGCGACGCCACACTTTACATCCTTCTGGGTGCCCGCATTGAGGGCGGCGAAGCATTTGCCGCTCCAACTTCGGAAGAAGAAGAATGCATCCAAGTGCAAATCAAAAAGCGTATGGCTGCTTCTCCGGGCTGGTTCACAAAAATGCGCGACCAAATCAAGGCGTATCTGAGGAAACAACAACAGGCGTTCACCGCTTGTATGATCTTCACAAGAAGGGTGAGCTGCCTTTCCCAGCCATTAACGTCAACGACTCGGTTACCAAGTCGAAATTCGACAATAAATACGGCTGTAAGGAATCCCTCGTGGATGGCATCCGCCGCGCCACCGACACCATGATGGCCGGTAAAACCGCTGTTGTTTGTGGGTACGGCGACGTTGGCAAAGGCTCTGCCGCATCCCTGTCCGGCGCTGGCGCCCGTGTGAAAGTCACCGAAGTTGATCCAATTTGCGCGCTGCAAGCCGCCATGGACGGTTTTGAGGTTGTGACACTGGAAGATGCGGTAGCAGACGCCGACATCTTTATCACCACCACCGGCAACAAAGACATTATCCGTATCGAGCACATGCGTGAGATGAAGGACATGGCGATTGTTGGCAACATCGGCCACTTTGACAATGAAATTCAGGTGGCAGCACTTGCTAACCACAAATGGACCAATATCAAAGACCAAGTGGACATGATTGAAATGCCATCCGGCAACCGGATGATCCTGCTGTCCCAAGGGCGCCTGTTGAACCTAGGTAATGCCACGGGCCACCCATCATTCGTGATGTCCGCCAGCTTTACCAATCAGGTTCTGGCGCAGCTGGAATTGTGGACCAACACTGATGCCTATAAGAATGAAGTTTACATTCTGCCCAAGCATCTGGACGAAAAAGTGGCACGCCTGCACCTGAAAAAGATCGGTGTGAAACTGACAGAACTGACCAAAGATCAGGCTGATTACATCGGCGTGAAGACCGACGGCCCGTTCAAACCAGAGCATTATCGCTACTAGTTGTCTTTACTGCCTCCCGAAAACGGCCCTCTCGGGCCGTTTTTTTTCGCCAATATGCAGCGCTTGGCAGGCTATCCCCAAGAAAATAACGCAGGCCCCTTTTTTTACGCCCCTAAATCTCCTACATTTCGCCAAGGGGAGGGAACCCGTAACGGGCCCTCTGTGGAAGGATACCGAAATTATTCGGTGAGCAAACTAGGAGAAGACAATGGGTAAGCGCGACGATTTAATTGCCAAATATGCAGATGACCTGAAAAATAAATGTGGCATGTCGCCTGACATGGATTTGCTAACCAAAGTGACCATCGGTTGTGGCCCGGCGATTTACAACGCTGATGCGTCCACCGTGGCGGCTACCCAAGAAAGCGAACTGGAAACCGTCAAGAACAACTTCTTGATCAAAAAACTCGGCCTTGCAGACAGCCCCGCATTGATGGCAGGTATCAACAAAGCCTTGGAAACCTATGGAAAATCAGAGCGCAACAAATATCGCGCGGTTGTGTATTACATGCTGACCAAAGAATTTGGCAAAGAATCCGTATACGGCTAATTCAGGCCTGCATCCGAAAAAAGGCACCCGTTCGTGGTGCCTTTTTAGTTTTAATATTAAGTTAACAACTTGATTTACCTAAATTTTTTAGAAACTAGCGTTTGCGTTAATCCTGCAGAAAGTCTATCCGAAACTCAGATACCCGTTAGCGAGGGCCCCTTGTCGGGGTTTGGGGTGAGGGGAGGCTTTGTACCAGCAAGGCCTCCCTGCCTTTTGACTCATAAACCGCCCATTTCGCAAACCAAGCGCCATTCAGCATTGGTAACTGGCTGCACGGACAAACGCGAATTGCGCACCAGTACCATGTCCGCCAACCTCGGCTCTGCTTTGATCTCCGCAAGGGGTACCGGTTCAGGAAGGCTTTCTACCGCCTTGATATCCACACACTCCCAACGCGAATCATCGGTAGTGCTGTCGGGATGACAAAGGGCGCACACCTCAACGATTCCGACCACTGACTTCTCTTTCAGCGAATGATAAAAAAACCCGCGGTCCCCGATTTGCATTTGTCGCATAAAATTGCGCGCCTGATAATTACGCACCCCGTCCCATTCTTCGCCAACGTCGCCCTTGGCAACCTGCTGGTCCCAACCCCATGTGTTTGGTTCAGACTTAAACAGCCAATACGCCATCGCTAACTCTCCTTTTTCAAAGGTCGCGCCATCAAGGTTTTCAGGGCTTGCGGCACCGTCAGTTTCTTTTCCAAAACATCCGCCACCACCCGGGCGATTGGCATCTCGATACCATGGTTTTTCGCCAACTCCACTACAGCACGTGCCGTGGCGATCCCCTCAACCGTCGTGCCGGTACCAAAATCACCGGATCGCGCCAAAACCGCGCCAAACGCAAAATTTCGAGATTGAGGCGAGGTGCAGGTGAGCGCCAAATCGCCAAAACCCGACAAGCCGGCCAGCGTTTCAGCCTTGGCCCCCAAGGCTTGTGCCAACCGCGACATTTCCGCAAAACCGCGTGTCAAAAGGGCGGCCCGTGCGCTCTCTCCCAAATCCGCCCCCACCACAATTCCGCAAGCAATCGCATAAACGTTTTTCAGCGCGCCACCCAGTTGAACGCCCGCAATGTCGTTCGTCAAATACAGCCGCAAACTGGCAGACGACAGCTCGGCCTGCAACCGTTGCCCCATGTCACTATCAGCACAGGCAATTGACAAGGCCGTCGGCTTACCTTGGGCAATCTCTCCGGCAAATCCGGGGCCAGAGATTACCGCCATTGGTGCGGTTATCTGCTGGTCTTGGGCAATTTGCGTTTGCAACATGCCAGTGCCTGTTTCCAAGCCTTTGGCACAAAACACAATCGGACAGGTGTAGAGGGCAAGGTCATGCTCTTGTAAAAATCCGCGTAACTGTTGGGCTGGAACAACCACGAGCAGCGCAGTTAAATCCTTTAATTCATCGAAGTTTGCCGTCATCATCAAGGTTGCTGGAAACATAACTTCCGGCAAATACCGATCATTGCGCCCTGTCTCTTGCATCCGCGAAACTTGCGCCCCATCTCGTCCCCAAAGAACCACTTCATGACCCGCGCGTGCTATTGCGCATCCCAATCCGGTGCCAAATGCCCCTGCACCAATAACGCCTATCCTGCTCATGCTTTCGCACCTTTTTTACCGGATCCTAACATCGGTGCGGCCTCTCGATCCAATGGCCAGCGAGGCCGTGCGGCGAGGGTAAGATCGTCGCGAAATCCCTTGCTGAACCGCTCTAAGCCCGCCCAGGCAATCATCGCCGCATTATCCGTACAGAATTTTAAAGGTGGTGCCAAAAATTCAAATCCAGTACTGTCTGCAACCTGTTGTAAAGACGCTCTAATCACTGAATTCGCCGCCACGCCCCCTGCAACCGCTAAAACCGGTTTTTGCGCTTTCGCCACATCTTGAAACACCAGACAGGCCCGGCGCGTTTTCTCGCCCAGCGTATCAGCCACTGCCATTTGAAAGCTGGCACATAAATCCGCGCGATCTTGGCGGGTTAGCCCACCTTTGTCGTCCACCAGTAAATCTCGCGCACGGCGCAATGCAGTTTTCAGTCCAGAAAAGGACATGTCTTGCCCCGGCCGATCCAACAAAGGCCGCGGTAATTTAAACCTTGCATTGTCACCCCTTAACGCCTCCTTCTCAACCAAAGGGCCGCCCGGATACCCAAGACCCAACAACTTGGCCGTCTTGTCAAAAGCCTCTCCCGGCGCGTCGTCAATGGTGCCGCCAAGGCGCTTGAAATGGTCCTCTGAATAGACTGCAAGAAATTGGCAATGCCCCCCTGATACCAACAACATCAGATAGGGGTAGGCTACTTGGTCGGTCATCCGTGGGGTCAGGGCGTGACCCGCCAAATGGTTTACCCCAAGCAGCGGTTTGCCCGACCCAACCGAGAGACCCTTGCCACACATGACACCACTCAGAACCCCGCCAATCAACCCTGGCCCTGCCGTTACAGCAATGGCGTCCACCTCACCCAGTGCCAAACCGGCTTGCTCCAAAGCGCGTTCGACGCAGATATCCAGCCGCTCCGCATGGGCGCGCGCAGCAATTTCCGGCACCACTCCACCAAAATCCGCGTGCAACTCATCCTGCCCCCAAACCACCGATGACATTACTTGCGGCCCCTCAGCCGTGCGCCGCACCACAGCCGCAGCCGTGTCATCGCAGCTGCTTTCCAGCCCTAAAACGGTAAGTGTCTCTGTCATTGCAAAATCCGGTTCATCGTGATCTTTTGTATCGCGCAGCTAGCAGCAGTGCAAACCCCAAGCAATGGCCCCGCCCCGATATGACCCACCGTGCCCTTTTGATGATTCGCCCTGAAAAACCGGCTCGCGACTTTGTTCAGGCGCTGGAAGCCGCCTTTGGAAAGCCTCTGAACGCTTTTTACAGCCCCTTGATCCGCATAGATCCCCTACCCAGCGATTTCTCGCTCAAAGGTATTACCCTATTATTATTCACCTCCGTGAACGGGGTCGAACATTATGCGCGCAAATACTCCAATCGGGATATTCCTGCTTTTTGCGTCGGAAAGACCACGCAAAAAGCAGCTATCGCGATAGGCTTGCAAGCAAAACATGCCAATGGCACAGCGAAAACCTTGTTGGATGCAACTCTGAAAGCCTGCGACCCCAAAACTGCAAATGTATTGTATGTCAGTGGGGCGGAAGTGTCTTTTGATCTTGTATCAGCCTTGCATTCCGCTGGAATCCGCGCATCGCAGGCGGCTCTTTATCGTCAGACTGCATTGCCACTCTGCGCCAAGGCCTTCGCATTGCTGTCTGAAAACCCGGTGATTGTGCCCGTGTTTTCGGCAAACAGCGCCAAAATGCTGTTGAATACCCTAAAAGAAACCCGCCCAACCGATTTAGAAGTTTTATGCATCAGCCCAAATGTCGCGAAGCTTTTTGCAGGAACCATTATCTCTAAAATCCACACTGCATTTGAGCCAAGTCGCGAAGGAATGATTAACGCCCTGGGTGAATTGATGTAATTTCTCACATGCTTCCTTATAGGCTTGAGGCTGCTTTCGCATAGGCGTACTTTCATCCTAGGGATTCCATCCTATATCTAAAACGACGCATTTCAGACAGGATAACCAAGCCCCGTGCCAGATAGAAAAGATACCGACCCAGAAAATGCCGACGTTGTGGAAAAGCCTGAGGAGCAGTCTGAAGCCGAGCAGCCTCTTGAGGACGAAGAGCACACAACATCACTGCCCGCACAGGTACTGAAAGTCCTGTTTCTAGTTGCTCTGGGTTGCGGAATCGGGCTGTGGGGTGCGCCCAAACTGGCCCCCTTGCTGCCGACAGGAATGGCCCCTGTCGCTGAATTCCTGATGCCCGGTCAATCTGTGGCCAAGGCAGAAGTCATCGCCCTGCGCGCCGAGGTCAAAGCCAAGATTGCCGAGCTGGAAGCCCGCCCAACCAGCAACATCACGCAAGAAGACATAGATCAGGCGATTGCTGCCTATGACGCCAATAACGCCAAGGTTCTGGGTGCGTTGAAAGACCAAATCAGCGCAACAGATGGTCAGGACATAGAATCCCGGCTGGCAACTGTAGAAACCCGGCTTCAGGGTGCAACGGCTGAATTGGCCGCGATAAGCGAACGGCTCTCGCTGCAGGTCACGGAAAATGGTGCCGCGTTATCAGAGGAAGCAGTGGGAAAACTATCCGGCTATCAAGCCGTGATTGACGGGTTAAAGGCCCAATTGGATGGCTTGGCTGCAAAACAGGGCACGCTCAACCAAAGAATCGACGAAGTATCATCTGCTTCTGCACGCCGAGTAGAGGAGGCCAGCACAAAAGCCGCCTCTTCAGCCGCAACCAAATTGGTCTCCGACATTAATTCAGCGCTGGATTCTGGTGCATCCTTTCAGGCTGCACTTGATGGTTTGGCCAAGATTGCGCAGATCGAACCGCCGCTAGAACTGTCCGGCATCGCCGCAACCGGTACCGCAAGCTGGGCAAATCTGCGAGGCCAGTTTTCCGAGGTTGCCCACACCGCCCTGCGTGCGGATACCCAAGCCAATGCCAGTGATGGCGCAGTCGGCAAGTTCGGTGCTTTTTTGCGTACACAAGTCGGCACCCGTTCCTTGCAACGCCGCGAAGGCAATGATGCAAATGCAATCCTGTCGCGGGTGGAAGACGAATTGATCCGCGGCAACCTGAGCAAAGCGCTAGGGGAGTCCGAGAATTTGGGCGATGCCCCAAAGGAAGCCATGAAAGACTGGCTCGCCGCGCTTGATCGTCTGTCTGCTGCACACACCGCAATGGCGCAAATCATAAGCACACTTGGCGTAGCGAAATAAAAGGGGAACAACATGTTCTGGTCACTTATCCGCATTTTCCTCTTTGTCGGCATCATCACCGCTGCTGCATTTGGCACTACCTACCTGATTGAAAACGGTGGCGATGTTCGCCTGTCTTTTGGCGGCAATGAATATGTTTTCCAGCCCCTGATTGCGATTATCGGCATCCTGCTGTTTCTGGTTGCCCTCTGGGTCACTTTCAAAGCCCTCGGGCTGTTACTGGCGGTATTCCGGTTTTTCAACGGGGATGAAACCGCTATTTCCCGCTATTTCAGCCGCAACCGCGAGCAGCGCGGGTTTGAGGCACTGGCCGATGGAATGGTCGCAATCGCCTCTGGCGAGGGGCGCACAGCTGTTGCAAAGGCTGCAAAGGCGGAAAAACTGCTTGAGCGCCCTGAACTTACCAACCTGATGAACGCTCAAGCTGCCGTGATGAACGGCGACAATGCGCGGGCGCTTGTCTATTACAAGCACCTGCTGGAAAATGATCGCACCCGTTTTGTGGGCGTACAGGGTATCATGAAGCAAAAGCTGGCAGACGGTGATACCGATACCGCGCTAAAACTAGCCGAAAAAGCCTTTGCGTTGCATCCGCAACACAAGGCAACAATGGATACCCTGTTTTCCCTGCAAACCGACAAAGAACAATGGGCGAATGCCAAGAAAACCATTGAGGCAAAACTGCACGCACACGCCCTGCCCCGCGATGTGGCTCGGCGACGTGAGGCTGTTTTGGCGCTGGCAAATGGGCGTCAATTGTTGGATGCTGGCAATGTAACCGATGGCAAAGAGGCTGCCTTGCAAGCCAACCGCCTATCACCTGACCTGATACCGGCCGCTATATTGGCCGCAGAAATGCAAACCAACGACAACAGCAAACGGGCCGCGACCAAGATTATCAAGAAAGCATGGGAAGCCACGCCGCACCCAGATCTTGCCGCCAGCTTTGCTGAAATAGAACCGGATGAAACCCCAGCTAAAAGGGTGAAACGGTTTAATGCGCTGGTCAAATTGCACCCTGAACATTCTGAATCCAAAATGCTACAGGCAGAACTGATGCTTGCAGCCGAGGATTTCCCCGGTGCCCGGCGCACCATTGGTACGCTGGCAGATACCGAACCAACCGCCCGCTCGCTCACAATAATGGCAGCTATTGCCCGTGGCGAAGGGGCCGAGGAAACTGTTGTACGCGGTTGGCTAGCCAAAGCGCTGAGCGCGTCTCGTGGACCGCAGTGGATTTGTTCCTCTTGCAACAAAATTCATTCGCAATGGGCACCAAAATGCGACAATTGCAGCGGTTTTGATACGATGGGTTGGCAAACACCACCTGAAAGCGACGATGCGATCTCAAACACAGCGATGTTGCCATTGATGGGTGGGTTACTGGCCGAAGAGCAAGTAATCGAAAAGACTGAAATCAGTGAGGAAGAAGAGAAGACGGTCGAGAGTTAGCCGTTTTCCTGCAAGATTTTTCCGGCCAGATACAGTGATCCGCAAATCAGGATACGAGCTTGCGGATGCTGTGCTTTGATGTGCTGAACCGCTGCCAGTACCGAATGCGCCTCAACCGCCTCAATCCCGACATCCCGAGCCGCCGCAACCGTTTCGCCTGCGGGCAGCGTTGCTGCTTCCCCAGGAATTGAGACGCCATGCAAGCTGGCTGCGCGTCGCGCCAGCGGGGCCAAATAACCGCGCACGTCTTTGGTGTTTAACATTCCAACAATCATGTGCAGAGGACGATCCGGCAGTCGCCCCAAAGCCTCTGCCAAGGCTTCACCAGCGGCGACATTATGGCCACCATCCAGCCAAATTTCGGCCTCAGGCGCGGCGTCGAGCAGCGGTCCAAACTTGAGTTTTTGCAGCCGTGCACGCCATTCTACTTCAACCAGTGCAGCAGCACAGGCGGCCTCGTCTTTGCCCAACAATCGCAGCGCGGCAATGGCAATGCCGGCATTCATCACCTGATGCGCCCCGATCAAGGCAGGCATCGGCAAATCCAGCAATCCGTTTTCATCCTGATAGATCAACCGCCCATTTTCTTCCCATACATGCCAGTGCTGGCCATAGGTTTTCAACGTCGCCCCAACTTCTGCGGCTTTGGCCTCAATCACCTCAAGCGCCGCGTCAGACTGAGGCCCGACAACGCCAAAACAATTACGTTTTAAAATGCCCGCTTTTTCGCCCGCAATTTCTTCGATTGTTTCGCCAAGAAATTGCTGATGGTCGATAGAAACCGGCGTGATAATCGAAATTTTCGGATGATCAATCACGTTGGTAGCATCCAAACGCCCGCCTAAACCGACCTCCAAAATAGTATACTCTGCCGGTATACGTGCGAACATCATCAACGCCGCGCAAGTAGTTATTTCGAAATAGGTAATCGAGGTTTTACCATTTGCAAGCTCACACTCTTCCAGCGCTGCTGATAACACCTCCTCAGAGATCAGCTCCCCCGCCAACCGGATACGTTCATGGAACCGCGCCAGGTGCGGCGAAGTATAGGCATGAGTACGCTCGCCCGAAGCCTCTAGCCCGGCGCGGATCATAGCAGAAACAGAGCCTTTGCCATTGGTGCCCGCCACATGAATGACCGGCGGCAAGGAACGTTCAGGATTTCCCAAAGCATCCAGAAGCCGTGTCATCCGATCCAGCGTCAGATCAATGATCTTGGGGTGCAGTGTCATTAACCGATCAAGAATGGTATCACTCGACGGGCTTGTCACTTGCTGCCGCCCTTGCTTGCCACATTTTGTTGTGTTGGCTCAGGGGCAGGTAAATCACCTTTGATTGCGGGCGTTTGCTTCATCAGCATCCGAGTAATGGTTATCAGTTCCTCGCGCATATCTTTGCGATGAGTCACTCGATCCAGCATTCCGTGCTCTAACAAATATTCCGCCCGCTGAAAGCCCTCAGGCAGTTTCTCTCGAATGGTTTGTTCGATCACCCGAGGCCCGGCAAAACAAATCAACGCTTTAGGTTCTGCTATATGAACATCCCCCAGCATTGCATAGCTCGCTGTTACCCCGCCCGTTGTCGGATGGGTCAACACAACAATGAACGGCAGTTTGGCCTCTTTGAGCATTTGCAAAGCAACGGTTGTACGAGGCATTTGCATCAACGACAGGATGCCTTCTTGCATACGCGCCCCACCAGCGGCAGAGAATAGAACCAGCGGGCATTTCTTTTTAATGGCAAGTTTGCAGGCCGCAATGATAGCGTTGCCCACATACATCCCCATCGACCCGCCCATAAACGAGAAATCCTGACCCGCCAGAACGACAGGAGCACGGCCCATATCGCCTGTGGCAACCAGCATCGCCTCTTTTTCATGGGTGTTTTTTATAGCGGCCTTCATCCGATCGGGATATTTTTTCTGATCCTTGAAATGCAGGGGGTCAGCCAGAGGTTCGGGTACATCTACCTCAGTAAACAACCCACCATCGAACAGGTTCGCAAACCGCTCTCTGGGCGAAATACGCAGGTGGTGTTTACAGTTCTGGCAAACATTCAACCCATCTGTCAGCTCACGATGAAACAGCATCGTGTCGCATTCCGGGCATTTCGTCCACAGGTTGTCCGGCACTTCGCGGCGCGAAAACAACGAGTTGATCTTGGGCCGAACGTAATTGGAAATCCAGTTCATTTGAGCCTTGTCCTGACTATCTAGCTAAGGCGTTACATAAGGTTTGCCCACATAAAATGCAATCATGCGACGCGTTTGATGCGAATAGCGAACAGATAAATCAGATAGGTGGTCAGCATCAACCCGATATCCCAAATCATCAGGATTCGGATCGCATCATTATCATTCGCCCCAAACGGTGTTGTGTAAAGGCTCAGGCCCGACATTTTGCCCTGCATCGAGGTCACAAACATCGCAGAAAAGTTATTGGTAAAGTGCAGCCCAAAAGCCGCGCCAAGATTTCCGGTTCTAGCTGTCAGATCTGCGGCAAACACACCAAACAGCGTGGTACTGCCCACAATCAGCCAAGCGTTGGAGCCGTATGTTTCTGCATCCCAGTGCAGTGACCCGAATATCACCGAGGGCACAAGAATCCAGACAAGCGGGGATTTGAACCGGGCCGCAAGCTCTTGCTGAAAATATCCGCGAAAAATCATTTCCTCTGCAGCAATCTGGATAAACAGAAGGGGAATAGCCAAAGGCAACCATCGTATCCATAGGGAAAAAGGCAAATTTGGCTGTAAATCAAAATACACATGGGCAAAGACTGTACTAACGGCAATCAATGTTCCCAAAACCAGAATAACCACAAACATATTGCGCACTATCGGGCCGGTACCGATCAAGGACATCGGCGATCGCTCCCGCGTTACTCTGGCCATCAAGGTCACGGCGCCAAACATGCCGATGAAAGTGGCCAGCGCCAGAGTCAACGCAAGAGGTGTATCAGCCGCTCCCAGCATGCGGGAAACCTGGGATAACCCAATTGCAAAACCGTCATCTCCGCCGATCACCGCTGCGAATAAGAACAGTAACAAATACATGAACTCTAGGTAAAAAATTACGATCAGGCACAAGCCAAGGATCACAAACCAGCCGCTGCGCTGGCTTTTGGCTGGCTCTACAAAGGCCTCAAATCTGCTGTTCATCTGCGGAAACATGCCTGATAGCCCTTGCAAATAACTTCTCGTTGCGTCCTAACCGCACCTAAGGCACTGGCTTATTGCGCTAGGTATGTGACGACAATACCAAAGCATGAGCAAGCGAAAGATGCCGCGATCAGGGGAAAATAATGTTACAAACGTTGAAGCATATTAAAAGGTCAAATCTGGCCTTTATTGGCCTGATGGGATTTTTGGGTGGCTGTGTTGCCGCCGAGGTGCTGCCTTTTCAGGCGAAACCGGTTGAGACAACAATTGTAAATGTAAACGGTGCCCGCATTGCCATCGGTGGCCCGCCGGGGTTTTGCATAAACAACCGACAAAGCCATACAAGTGCAGAGGGGGCCTTTGTCGCGCTCGGCCCTTGCAACCCTGAGCAAACGGGCAGTTCCGAAATACGAGGCCTTCTTGTTGCAAATGTTTCCCCGGATGCAGCTTTTAGCAAAGCCATGGACCCAGCCACGCTGCAAACGTTCTTCAAATCAACCGCCGGGCGCAAATCCCTCAGCAACTCCGGCGATGCCGAGACCGTCGACATTCTCGATACTATCTCTAGTAACGATGTGTTTTTTGTACACAGCCTTGACAGCTCTGATCCATTGATTCCCGACACCACATCCGAGAGCTGGCGCGGGTTCTTTCCTGTTTCCGGGCGTATGGTCTCGGTTTCTATGATAAATTTTATCGAAAACCCGATTTCAGGTTCAATTGTGTTTAATCAATTGGAGTCATTCTCAACCCGAATAATCCAGCTAAACAGCGAAGACTCATAACCTACGGAGGATCGTTTCCGTCATGAAGACAATTTCATTCCCGCTTAGGGTATTGTTTCCTATTCCGCTGTAACCTAAATAGTAGCCAATCAAAAAACACTTTTGGGACCTCTAAAAATGCTTGACCGCCTGCGCAGTTTATTCAGTGAACGATCGCACAAGCGGCAATTGCAGCACTGGCAGGATGATGCAAAATCAGCCAGATCCATGTCACTTTCGGAGTTGCGCAACCTGCGCCGTAAAGCCAACCAGATCAAACGTCGTATTGATACGGTCAATCACATCGCCATTTCGCGGCTGACATTGCCGGTGATCGGGTCCAAAGCGATTCGCAAACCGGCCCGAACCGAATGGGCACATCGACCAGAAGCTTGGTCCGGTCCGGTGGAGCCTATAGGGGTTGCAGCGATAACCTCCAAAACCCGCATTGGCAGCGAGTTGACGATATTTCATGATTGCCGCAACAGCGAGCTGTCCCTACGCCAGGTCCGCAATACCCGTGAGGAAGATTTGGCTCCCTTTGGTATTCGCATGGATGTCTTTAACTTTGACGGCTCGTTTCTGTCTCTCGCAATCGAGATGCCCCCTGAATCTGTACAGGGCCTTAAGCGCAGCCATCTGTTACGTCTGAACATGATCGTCGAGAGCGAGCGCCCGCAAGAAATGTTCGCACGCCTCAACCTGCGCCACGGCCCCAACACCGAGCAAATCGTGCGGGAGCTGGATCTGGGGTCTCGTGAGCTTTGGGTGGAGTTCGATCTTTTTTACACCCAGTTCAATGAAAACCGGGGTGGCAGCATGTGGATAGATCTGATCTTTGAAGGTCCGTCAATGAATCAGGTGGTCATCCGCGATATAACTCTGATCCGCAAACCACGGGCAAATATTTAGGGGGTAGTGATGGCGGTAAAGTTCCGGCTAACGAAAAAACAGATTATCGGCGGTCATTATGAGGGGTTGTTGAAATCTTCCTCCAAGGGTCAGTCAACCCCGGTGCTGGAGATGATCCACCAAGGGAATGTGGTGAGCAGCGTTTCAGTTGAGCAGGTGAATTCCGACGGAGACGCATGGCTGGTACGTGCGGAAATCCCGATGGAGTATCTAATAGATGGCGTTCAAACCTTCCTGTTCGTCTTTGCAGGCCGCGCTGATATACTGGATCGTTTTTCGATGATCACGGGCGAACCGGTGGAAGACGATCTGCGTGGTGAAATTGATCTTTTGCGGGCCGAACTGGACATGCTGAAACGCGCCTTCCGGCGTCACTGTATTGATACCATGCGCTGACGTTGCGTTTTAGGTGACAAACAGGTCGGGTTATTCTTAAACTTTGGTATCGTTCAATCCAAAAGACAGGCCTGTCATGACCCATCCACTTTATCCGCATCTTTTTGAACCTCTGGACCTCGGTTTCACCACTCTGCCCAATCGCTTCCTGATGGGATCAATGCACACGGGCCTAGAGGAAGCAGGCGATTGGAACAAAGTCGCCGCTTATTATGGCGAGCGCGCAGCGGGCGGCGTTGCGCTGATGGTCACCGGCGGTATGGCACCGAATGTCGAGGGCGGAGTAATGCCCGGCGCAGCTGGCCTGTTCACGGATCAGGACATCGAAAACCACCGGATCGTGACGGATCGCACCCATGACGAGGGCGGGCGTATTGCCATGCAAATCCTGCACACTGGCCGCTATGCCTTTTCTCCCAAGGCTGTAGCACCTTCCGCTATCAAATCCCCGATCTCGCCTTTCCCGCCAAGCGAACTGGATGCCAACGGCATCGAGAAGCAAATCGCTGACATGGTTGGCTCTGCCGTCAAAGCACAACAAGCGGGCTATGATGGGGTCGAAATCATGGGGTCTGAAGGCTATTTCCTGAACCAGTTTCTAGTTACCCATACCAACAAACGCACTGATGAATGGGGCGGTTCTTATGAAAACAGGATGCGCCTGCCGGTAGAGGTCGTGCGCCGTGCCCGTGCAGCCGTTGGCCCGAACTTTATCATTATCTACCGCCTCTCGATGATCGACCTGATCCCGAATGGCTCCACCTTCCAAGAGGTCATCCAACTGGCCCAGGCAATCGAGGCCGCCGGCGCGACCATCATCAACACGGGTATTGGCTGGCACGAAGCCCGCATCCCGACAATCGCCACCTCGGTTCCGCGCCGCGCCTTTTCATGGGTTACAAAAAAGTTGATGGGCCATGTATCAATCCCACTGATCACCTCGAACCGGATCAACATGCCGGATGTGGCTGAATCCGTGTTGGCGGATGGCTGTGCCGACATGGTTTCCATGGCGCGCCCATTTCTGGCGGACGGGAATTTCGTTGCAAAGGCAAAGGCCCAACAGGCGGCGGATATTGTACCCTGTATTGCTTGTAATCAGGCCTGCCTCGACCATACGTTTTCGATGAAAATGTCTTCCTGTCTGGTAAATCCCCGCGCCTGCGCAGAGATCGACCTGAACTACGATCCGACCCCCACACCGAAAAATATCGCAATTGTGGGCGCTGGCCCTGCCGGTATCTCAACAGCATTGGTAGCTGCGAAAAGGGGGCACAATGTAACCCTGTTTGATAAATCATCCGAATTGGGTGGGCAGTTGAATATGGCCAAGCAAGTCCCTGGAAAAGAGGAGTTTTGGGGCCTTGTAGAGTATTACAAGAATGCGGTTGAACGCTCAAACATTACTCTCAAGCTGAATTGCGAGGCAGCCGCAGCGGACCTGTCCGATTTTGACGAAATTATCATTGCTACCGGTGTGACACCCCGCGATCCACAAATCCCCGGCCAGGATGGACCGAATGTTCTAAACTATATTGACGTGTTGCGCGACAAATCCTCTGTTGGCAAGCGCGTGGCCGTCATCGGGGCCGGGGGTATCGGGTTTGATGTCGCTGAATTCCTTGTGCTCGACGGCGAAAGCCCTACCGAAGATCTGGAGCTGTGGAAACAGGAATGGGGCGTTGGGGATCCTTCCCAAACCCGTGGCGGCCTGGCCCCGAGCGGCC
>JAHRVG010000050.1 GCA_019090795.1 Paracoccaceae bacterium
ACTTTGGAAGAAATGAGATGAAGAACGCGGCATGATAACCAAACCCAATACACCTTAACTCAGCCACAAACCTGTTCGGAAAAGCAGGACCGCTTCAAAGTGTCTCGCAGATCTATCTAGGCTAAAGTCTGGCCTATCTCCTCTGATGCAGTATAAGCTCGTTAAGCAGCCGAATAAATTCGTACAGGTCCAAACACCTAGTGCCAAAATATTGCCACAAGTTTTTGGTGAATTGTCTGTGCAAAGTTCGGAATGCGCGCCACTCTGGATGTGCTCTAAGTGCCATGTAAAGTGCAATGGGAATTAAAATGTTAAGAAACAACTGTTTATTGATGGCCATGGTGGCTTTCTTTCTAACCAACTGCACCGAACCTGTTTCGCGTGATGGTGGTTCCAGAATATTGACTATGGGCGATTCTTTATTGGCTTGGCATGCGGCTTCGGGCCGGTCGATTTCCAATTCGGTCGAGGATACGCTGGGAGAGCAGGTTATTGATCGCTCCGTTATTGGTGCACGCGTCTTATATGCTCTGCCGATTTCCGGCAGTTTGGGGCTGAAAATAGGCAAGCAATATGCGGAAGGGAAATGGGATTGGGTAATATTGAACGGGGGCGGTAATGATATGTGGCTCGGTTGCGGATGTATCCGCTGCGATAGAAAAATCAACAAGCTGATTTCCGAGGATGGCCAAGAAGGCGGCATCCCGAAACTGGTTGCCAATCTGCGCAATACCGGCGCGCGGGTTGTTTATGTCGGCTATTTGCGCAGTCCGGGCGTTGGCTCACCGATCGAGTATTGCAAGGAAGAAGGCGATAAACTCGAAGGCCGGATCGCCACGATGGCAGCGCGCGATGATGGCATCCATTTTCTGTCTCTGGCGGATTTGGTTCCGAATGGTGACCGTTCCTATCATTCTGTCGACATGATCCACCCGTCAGTCAAAGCCAGCAAGCTGATTGGGGAACGCGTCGCGGAGGTCATCCGCAGCAATGATCCACGTTTCGCCAAGTTAGAGTAAGCGCTCGGGAAATCACATCTCCTGCAAATACTCAAAGCGATTGCCGGACCAGGTTTTAGGCTATTATCTGTGCCACCGACAAACCATCCGCGTGGTTTTCCACTTCTTTCAGGCATTCAAGTGAATTATCGCCGAAAACTTTCGAGTTTTTCAACAAAACCGGAGTAAGTGTGTCTCTTGCTTAGGGTCATGGTTAAGCGTATCCATAGCTAGATAAAAGAGCCTCTGAAGGCCCAAAAAAAGGAAACTCGCATGAAAATGCTCGCGAAATACCTTGTCAGGTTTTTGTCCCTTACTGTTCCGCTGGCTTTGGGTCTTATGTCGATTATGGCTTTTGCCGGAATGAAATCCCCACCCTCTGCAAAGGAGGTGTCCCCCAAGATAACGCCGGTTCGTGTTATTACCATTGCGCCAACTCCGATTGTTCCGCGGGTCAGTGGCTATGGTTCCGTCAGCCCTGCCCGCGAATGGCGGGCTGTGGCGCGCATTGAGGGCGATATTGTCTGGACCTCTGATAAGCTTGCAAACGGATTGCTGGCGGACGCAGGAGCGGAGCTGATGCGTATCGACCAAAGCGGGATCAAACTTGTTCTGGCACAAATTGATGCGCAGATCGGCTCAATCAAAGTCAAAGACGAAACCGTGCGTGCCAGCCTTGCGATTAGTGAGGCCGAATGGGATATCAGCCGCACAGACCTGGTGCGCCAGAGAGAACTTGCCGAGCGTGGAACCGTGACCCAAACCACGTTGGACAAAGCTGTCCGGCAGGAATTGTCATCGCGCTCCAACGTTAATTCACTGAAAAATCAGCTCGCCTTGAACGAGGCCGAACGTAATGTTCTTGTGACACAAAGAAACATTGCTCTGCGTGATCTGGGTTTTACGTCGATAAAAACCCCCTATGCGGTTCGCATTGGTCAGGTCTCGGCTGAAACGGGGCAATTTGTCAGCCGTGGTCAGGTTCTGGTTGCAACCGAAGGATTGGAAGCCGTTGAGATAGCGGCACAAATTCCTATCGGCAGGATGTCCCGTTTGATGCGTGGCGCAACCCAGTCCCTTTCTGCCGGACCCGTGGGACTGGAGGCCAAGGTCTTGCTGCGCGCACCCACGCGCACCGTCGAGTGGACCGCCCGAGTGGCGCGCGTTGGCGATCAAATTGACCCCCGCACGCAAAGCATCAATGTTGTTGTGGTTGTCGACAAGCCAATGGAGCAAGCAAAGGCGGGGAAAAAACCACCCCTGCGCCGCAATATGTTTGTCGAAGTCGAACTGCGGGCACCGGAACGCACGGCCATCGTTATTCCACGCGATGCTGTGCACGGAGGTTTCGTTTTTGTGGTCAATAACGATGGCAAGCTGGAAAAGCGCAAAGTGCAGATTGCATATGCGATTGAAACGGTTGCGATTGTCGCCAAGGGACTGAGTAAGGGCGACAGGATAGTGGTCACGGATATGGATATTGCTGTTCCCGGCAAAAAGGTTAAACCTCTTGAGGACAAGGCGCTAAAGACGCGGCTGGCGCTGGTTGCACTTGGATCGGATGACGCGAAATGATCCGCCTTTTCGCGGCACATCCCACCGCTGCCAACATCCTGATGCTGATCATCATGGTGGTTGGTTTCATTTCTGTTCCCACCCTGCAGCGCGACACTTTTCCGGTGGTCCCTGCTTCTGTCGTTGAGGTGCGCATAGCTTATCCCGGCGCGTCCCCTGCCGAGGTTGAACAGGCGATTTGCACCCGCGTTGAAGACCCTATTCAAGCGGTGGATTTTCTGGACGAGCTGCGGTGTGTTGCGCGCGACAATGTTGCCGTCATCAGTGCAGAGCTGGTTGAAGGGGGGGACATCAACGGCTTTTACGATGATGTTAAATCTGCTGTTGATACGATCACCAGCTTTCCCGACGAGGTGAAAAAACCAACCAGCCGCATTGTAGAACGGATCGCAACCGTTGCTTCGGTTGCGATTACCGGGCCCGATGATCCCGCAGTTTTGTTTGCCTATGCCGAAGCATTTTCTGACAAACTGAAACGCCACCCGATGATTTCCCAAACCCGCATCGCGGGATTTTCGGAACGCGAAATATCCATTGAGGTGCCTGCGGTCGCCCTTAGCCGTTACGGGCTGAGCATAGACAGCATCGCCAATGCACTGGCCCGCAACAGTTTTGATTTACCGGCAGGAACAATGGAATCGCACGAAGGCGATGCCTTGCTGCGTTTTGTTGCAGAGCGCCGAACCCCAGAAGAGTTTGCCAATATCCCGCTAACATCCGCGAGCCTTGGTGCCGAAGTGTTACTGGGTGAAGTCGCTGAAATTTCGGTGCAGTTTTCCGAGGAGTACGAGGCCTCGTACTTCAACGGCAAGCGGGCCGCAATTGTCACTGTTACGAAAACGGCGGCGCAGGATGCGATCAGGGTCATGGACGTGATGAAGACCATTCTGGAAGCTGAACGCAGTGTTGCACCCGAGGGCATATCGCTCGAAATTTCTTCAGACACGACTTCTAATATCCTCGATCGGTTGCGAATTATTACCGATAACGGACTGCAGGGGCTGGTGCTGGTTTTTGTCGTCATGTGGGTTTTCTTTGGCTTTCGCTTTTCCTTCTGGGTGGCGATGGGGCTGCCGGTTTCTTTCCTCGGAACCATATTTGTGATGCAGTTGTTCGGCTTGACAATCAATATGATCACCATGGTGGCGCTGTTGGTGGCGATTGGTCTGCTGATGGACGATGCCATTGTTATTTCCGAAAATATCGTCAGTCGGCGACAAAAAGGCGATGAACCGCTTGTGGCGGCAATCAACGGAACCAAGCAGGTGATGCCGGGGGTGATTGCCTCTTTCCTGACCACGGCAATGATTGTCGGGCCACTCGGAATGATGGCAGGGAATATCGGGGCGGTGCTGAAATTCTTGCCCATTGTTTTGCTGATTACACTAACTGTCAGCCTGTTCGAGGCATTTTTGATCCTGCCCCACCACCTGAAGCACGCCCTGAAGAACCCTGAGCCTTCCCGCTTTAGTCAGGCCATTTCGCGCGGGTTTGACGGTTTCCGCGATCGTGTTGTGGCCCCTTTGTCGCTGCTATCGCTAAAAGCCCGGTACCTGACGATGGGCCTTGCCGGATTTCTGATCCTTCTGTCGATTGCCCCGATGATTGGCGGGCAGATCAAGTTCAAAAGCTTCCCCGCACTTGAAAGTGACACAATCGAGGCCCGCTTGCTGTTGCCCCAGGGAACGCCCTTGTGGCGGACTGAAGAACGTGTTGCAAAAACCTTGAAGGCGCTTGAGGCCCTTAACGCGGAGCTGTCGCCCCTGCAACCGGAGGGCAAAAATCTGGTCGGGAACGTGACTGTTTCTTACGGCGCCAACGCCGATGCGGATGAAACGGGGGCGCATTTGGCCACGATCAGCGCGAACCTGTTGCGCGCCGAAGATCGCAATTCCAATGTCACAACGATTATTGAACGCTGGAAGAAACTGACCGGCCCGATGCCCGACATGTCGTCCCTGCGTTTTACCGACAAGGATCGTGGCGTGGGCGGCAAGCCGATTGCGATCCGTTTGCAGGGGGGGGATCTGGACGCGCTCAAGGCGACCGCCATCGAGATGCGCAAGTTTTTCCGCGGCTTTGCAGGGGTGCGCGACGTGATTGACGATCTGCGCCCGGGAAAGCCTGAATATGTGGTGACCCTGCGTTCAGCCTCCGCGAGTGCTTTGGGTATCAGCGCGCAAGATGTGGCAAGCCAGTTGCGTCGAGCCTTTCGCGGCGACACCACGCTAGAGGTTCAGGACCGCTACGGCAGTCTTGATGTGCTTGCGCGCCTCAAAGCCCCCGACCGTGCGTCGGCCAATGATGTTCTTGATTTGCGCATTGCAGCAGGGGATGGAACACTTGTTCCGCTGTCAGCTGTGGCAGATGTGACACAAGGGCGCGGTTATGCCCGCATCCAACGCATCGACGCGCGGCGCACGGTAACGGTTGAGGGTTCGATCAATCCGGGAATTGCCAATGCGGTTGAACTAATGGCAGCATTAAAGGCTGATTTTCTGCCGCAACTGGCCCAGAGACGACCTGATGTGGATGTCGTGATCATTGGCGAAAGCAAGGATACCTCTGAAAGTGGAAATTCCTTGCGAACCTTTATTTTGATCGGCCTGGCCGGGGTGTACCTGATTCTGGCCTACCAATTCCGTAGTTTCATCCAGCCGGTAGCGGTATTTGTCGCGATACCCTTGGGGTTGGTCGGGGTTGTTTGGGGGCATATGCTGATGGGAATGCAGATATCGATGCCCAGCCTTGTCGGCTTGGCAACGCTTGCAGGGATTGTGGTCAACAACAGCATCCTGCTGATAGCTTTCATCAAAGAGCGCTACAATCAAGGTGACGAGTTGATACAGGCCGCTCAAGGGGCCGTACGCGACAGGTTTCGCCCGATATTCCTGACCTCGCTTACGACCATCGCCGGCCTTGGCCCGCTTCTGTTTGAAACCAGTACTCAGGCACAGCTGTTGCTGCCGATTGTGGCCAGCCTTGCATTTGGCCTGACAACAGCTACGGTTTTAGCGCTGTTTGTTACTCCGGCGATGTTCCTGATTCTGCACGATATGGGTCTAATACGACGCGCACGGCCCAATGGGGATGATGCGTGAATTGGCAATTCCTGTGCAAACTGGGGAGTGGTGCAGCTTTCATTGTGATACCTGAAGAGGGCCTGCTTTTCGAACAGGTTTGCGGCTGGGTAAAGTGTACCCGGTTTGAAATCATCCCTGAATTTAGCTTTACCCATGATGGCCTCCTTTCCTCATTTTTCAGGCAACAACGTGTCTGTAGTTCTAGGGGCTTGTCTTATGCTTTTCCCAGGCTTTCCTGTAAAAGGAAGCCACTGGCTGGCACTCTGATTATGCCAACCAGTGTCGGCGGTAGGATCGA
>JAHRVG010000051.1 GCA_019090795.1 Paracoccaceae bacterium
CCGTTGTTTATGCAGATCAATCAACCGCTGCCGATGGGTGTTTTCCTCTGCGGCCATCTCGTCAAACATCCCCGCCGATGCTGGGAACTCGGCCCGCAACCCCTCTGCATAGCTCGCGTAGATGCGCCCATCTTCTTCCTCCGAAGCAATCGCCAGCGCGATAATCTCCTGTTCCGATAAATCATCAAAACTGCGCTTTGAGGCGCCGTAAAAGCGGGAAAACATAGCGTCACCTGTTTAGAATTATTCTAAACTATCAATACACCGCCTGTCAGCAGAATGCAATTGCCCGCTTGCCAGTTTGCGCCCGAAAACGTATGCAAAAACCAGCAAAGGAGCATCCCCATGACCAACACCCTGACCCTTATCCGCCCTGACGATTGGCACCTACACTTGCGCGACGGGGATATGCTGCGCGGGATTGCACCCGAAACCGCCCGCGATTTTGGTCGCGCGATCATAATGCCCAACCTCGTGCCCCCAGTGGTGACGGCGGCCGATGCGCGCGGGTACCGCGACCGGATCATGGCGGCGCTACCAACAGATGCCGATTTCAAACCGCTAATGACCCTGTACCTGACCGAAACCACCGATCCAGCGGATGTGGTTGCCGCCCACGCCGAGGGGCTGATTTCGGCGGTAAAACTATATCCCGCCGGGGCCACCACCAATTCGGATTCCGGCGTGCGCGACACCGTTAACGTGATGCCGGTTCTGGAAGCGATGGCCGATGCAGGTATACCGCTTTGCATTCACGGAGAAGTCACCGACAGCGCCGTCGACATTTTCGACCGCGAGGCAGTTTTCATCAATACCGTTCTCGATCCGTTGCGCAGACGCTTGCCGGAACTCAAGGTGATTTCCGAACACATCACCACCCAAGAAGGCGTCGATTATGTGATGTCAGCGCGCGAAAATCTGGCCGCGACGATTACCACGCATCACCTGATTATCAACCGCAACCACATTCTGGTTGGCGGGATCAAGCCGCATTATTATTGTCTGCCCGTGGCCAAGCGCGAACACCATCGCCTTGCCCTGCGGGCCGCAGCGACATCAGGTGATCCGCGTTTTTTTCTGGGAACAGACAGCGCGCCACACAGCGATCCCAACAAAGAAAGCGCCTGTGGTTGTGCTGGCGTATTTTCAGCCACCAACACCCTTTCTTGCCTTGCGCATGTGTTCGAGGACGAAGGCGCGCTGGATATATTAGAGGCTTTCACCTCAAAAAACGGCCCCGCCTATTATGGACTGCCTTTGAATACCACAACAATAACACTGCAAAAACAGGCAAACCCTGTGCGGTTTCCAGCACATATCGAAACTGGTGAAGGAAAGGTTACGGTTTTCGATCCTGGCTTTCCACTGCACTGGCGAGTCATCTAAAAGCAAAAGCCCCGCCGGTTTGGCAGGGCTTTTGAATATTACTGCAAGGTCAGACAGGACGGGTTGTTCGGGTGAGTTGTCCAGTCACCATGTTCCGCAACAACCTCTTTACCCGTACGCGGATCAACTTCGCCCACCGCCATTTGTTCGAGCGTTATGCAACCCTCGACCGGACAGGTATTGAGGCACATATTACAGGCCACGCACTCCTCGTCTTTGACGGTGAACACACGATCCTCACTCATGGCAATCGCTTGGTGCGAGGTATCCTCGCAGGCCGCATAGCAGCGCCCGCATTTGATGCATTTGTCCTGATCAATCACCGCCTTGGCGATATAGTTCAGGTTCAGGTCTTTCCAATCTGAGGTATTGGGAACCGCACGGCCAACGATCTGATCAACCGAGGTCACGCCTTTTTCGTCCATCCATTGCGAAAGGCCGGAAATCAGTTCATCCACGATTTTGAAGCCATATGTCATCACCGCCGTGCACACCTGTACATTGCCCGCGCCCAATGCCATAAACTCCGCCGCATCACGCCAATTTGTGATGCCGCCAATGCCGGAAATCGGCAGCTTGGCGGTTTCCGCGCTCCGGGCAATTTCCGCCACCATATTCAGGGCAATCGGTTTCACCGCAGGCCCGCAATATCCGCCATGGGCCCCCTTGCCGTCGATGGTGGGTTCCGGGGCAAAAATATCCAGATCAACCGAGGTAATCGAGTTGATGGTGTTAATCAGGCTAACCGCATCCGCCCCGCCGCGCATCGCGGCCTCGGCTGGTTTGCGGATGTCGGTGATGTTTGGCGTCAGCTTCACGATCACTGGCATGCGGGTGTATTGTTTGCACCAGCGCGTCACCATTTCGATGTATTCCGGCACTTGCCCGACGGCAGCGCCCATGCCCCGTTCAGCCATACCATGCGGACACCCGAAATTCAGTTCGATCCCATCCGCGCCGGTTTCCTCAACATGGGGCAGGATCGCGCGCCATGCGTCTTCTTCGCACGGCACCATCAGCGAGACAATCATGGCCCGATCCGGATAATCCCGCTTAACCGCCTTGATTTCCCGCAAGTTGGTTTCTAGTGGTCGATCCGTGATCAGCTCAAGATTATTTAACCCTAGCAAGCGGCGATCCGCGCCCCAGATTGCCCCGTAACGCGGGCCGTTGATGTTGACGATTGGTGGCCCTTCGGACCCCAGCGTTTTCCACACCACGCCGCCCCATCCGGCCTCAAATGCGCGGCGCACGTTGTATTCCTTATCCGTAGGCGGGGCCGATGCCAGCCAGAACGGGTTGGGGGATTTGATGCCGATAAAGTTGCTTTTCAGGTCTGCCATTGGTCTAACTCCTCTGCTCAGCGGCTTAGGCTGGCGTGAATATCAAGTGCTGCATCGCGGCCCTCAGCCACGGCGGTAACTGTCAGGTCGTCACCACCGGATGCGCAATCGCCCCCGGCCCAGACACCTTTGACAGAGGTCGCGCCCGTGTCACTGACCGCGATTTTACCGCCCTCGATCATTAGCCCCTCAGGCACATTCAACAAGGTTTGGCCAATCGCCTTGAACACCTGATCCGCCGCAATACTAAAGGTCTCGCCGGTCTGCTCCAACTTGCCATCCACGGTTTGAGTATAGCCAAATTCGACCCCCGCAACAGAACCGTTTCCAGTGACCCGCAACGGTGCCGCATTGTAGATCAGATGCACCCCTTTAGAGGTCGCCAACTCCTGTTCAAACTCCGAGGCGCTCATGTTTTCCTTACCGCGCCGGTAAACCATGCTCACCTCTTGCGCGCCCAACAGCTTGGCCTGCACAGCCGCATCAACCGCCGTCATACCACCGCCAATCACCACAACCCGCCGCCCGATGGGCAATTTCGAGAGGTCATCCGCTTGCCGCAAATCGGCAATGAAGGAAACCGCGTCCGTCACGTTATCCTTATCCTCCCCCTCTGCGCGCAGGGAATTCACCCCCCCAAGGCCAATTCCCAGAAACACCGCATCGTGGCGCGCTTGCAGATCAGCCAGTTCCGCACTGGCACCGCATTGCATGGTTATGCCGCCAATCGACAGCAACCACTCAACCTCAGCTTGGGCAAAATTATCGGTCGATTTATAGCTGGCAATTCCATACTCATTCAAACCACCCGCTTTGGGCCGCGTATCATAAACCGTCACGCCATGCCCCAGCATTGCCAGACGGTGGGCACAAGATAGCCCCGCAGGCCCCGCCCCAAGGACGGCCACCGTCTTACCCGTACTTGCTGCACGGGTGAAAGGGTGCTCCCCCTTAACCACGAGCTTATCCGTCGCATAGCGCTGCAACTCGCCAATCCTGACCGGCTTGCCCTCAGCTGTTTCGCGCACACAAACCTCTTCGCAGAGCGTTTCCGTGGGGCAAACCCGTGCACACATGCCCCCCAAAATATTCTGGCTGAAAATGGTTTTGGCTGCCGCTTCAGGCGTGCCAGTGGTGATCTGTCGAATAAACAACGGGATGTCGATTTCCGTCGGGCAGGCTGTGGTGCAGGGTGCATCATAGCAGAAATAACAACGATCCGCCGCGACTTGTGCCTCGTGATCATCAAGGGGCCCGTGCAGGTCAGAAAAGTTATCCGCCAACTGCTGTGGCGAAACCCGGTTTGCGACAATGCCGTTTGTGGCGGACGAGTGAGTCATCAGACCCTCCTGTTGGCTGCAATTTTTCCAAACATGCCACAGGTGGTTTTATTTATCAATTGGTAAATTTTGCAATCAAGTCAAATATCCAACTCGACCCAGATCGGAATATGGTCCGACGGTTTTTCTCGGCCCCTAACCTCACGGTCGGTCTGGCAATCCACAAGCAGGTCGCCACATTGGGGAGTCAGCAGGAAATGGTCGATACGAATACCGTGGTTCTTGCGCCAAGCCCCCGCTTGATAATCCCAGAAGGTGTAGTTCATCGGAGCGGCATTGCAGGCGCGGAATGCTTCGGTAAAACCCAGATTCACAATCCGGTGAAAGGCATCACGGGATTGTGGCAGGAACAACGCATCCTTTTCCCAAGGTTTTGTATCCCAGCAATCCTCTGGCTGCGGAATGACGTTGTAATCCCCTGCCATAAGTGCAGGTTCCTCTGCCGCCATCAACTCTGCCGCCCGCAGGTGTAAGCGCTGCATCCACGCCAGCTTATAGTCGTATTTCGGCCCCGGAACCGGATTACCGTTTGGCAGATACAAGCCGCAAACCCGCACCGCCCCCTTGTCGCCAATCACTGTCGCTTCAATCCAGCGGGCTTGTTCGTCGCTATCATCCCCAGGCAGGCCACGGGAGACATCCTCCAGCGGCAAACGAGACAGTATTGCAACACCGTTGAATCCCTTTTGCCCATGGGTTTCAACAGCATAACCCAAATCCTCAATCGCCTCGCGCGGAAAATTATCATCCACAGACTTGATTTCCTGCAACAAGGCAACGTCGGGTCTGGATTCCTCCAACCATTGCAAAAGGGCGGGCAGACGGGCTTTGATGCCGTTGATGTTAAAGCTGGCTATTTTCATCCCACCGACCCTAATGACTTGCCCCAAAAGGCGCAAGCAATACCAAAAAATCTCCGGTAATTCTTCAGTGGGACAACCCTCGCGCAGCGACCCGCAACAAACCAAGGGAATTAAAAATTCATGCGGATTTGGCGGGAGCACCCCCTGCGCAAACAGCTTCACCTCGCATCAGCAATACGCTGGCAGGGAAACCTGTAACAGTTGTTAAGAAAGGCGGGCCCGCCGCTTCGGTTGTTCATGCCGAACAGGGATTTTACCCCTGCACCTCATCGATCTTGGTGTTTGGCCGGTTTTGAAGGGTTTGATAGACCACCCAGAACCGTGAACCACATTATTGACGTCCAGGTTGGTATAGCTCAAAGCCCCATAAGATCACGTTAAGCTTGCGTGCGCTTACATTGAAAAGCTTGTGCCGCAGCCACAAGAACTGCTGGCATTCGGGTTTTCAATCACAAACCGCGCGCCGATCAACTCGTCGGAAAAATCAATCACTGCATTTGCCAGAAACGGTAGTGACACTTGATCAACCAGCACTTTTTGCCCATTTTTTTCCAACACCAGATCGTCGTCAACTACCACATCCAGTTTGATCTCGTATTGAAAGCCGGAACAACCGCCGCCCTCGACCGCCACGCGCAACCCCTGAGGGGTATCCGCACCGTCATTGATTTCAGCAAGCCGTGCAAAGGCGCGGTCGGTTACTTTGGGGGGGAGGGACAGGTCCATCTTTAAGGTGCCGCCGAATTGTTCTAAGGTTGGGTTAAATATAGGTCGGGCATACCGGATCGACAAGGCAAATGACAAAGGCAACCACATGCAAGCACCCTACGCCTGTAATCCAACAGAGACACGCGGACGACTGTTTGAGGAGGAAGAGAGCGCACATCGCTCGGTTTTTCAGCGCGACCGCGACCGGATTATCCACGCATCCGCCTTTCGCCGCCTGAAACACAAGACGCAAGTGTTTGTGGAACACGAGGGCGATCACTTCCGCACTCGCCTGACCCACACAATTGAGGTGGCGCAGGTGGCGCGAACTATTTCCGGCGTTCTGAGATTGAATTCAGAACTGACCGAGGCCATTGCGCTGGCCCATGATCTGGGCCACACGCCTTTTGGTCACACCGGAGAGGACGCGCTGAACGCCTGCATGGCACCTTTTGGCGGATTTGATCACAATGCCCAAGCGGTGAAAATTGTTACCTTTGTAGAGCGGCATTACGCTGATTTCAACGGATTGAACCTGACATGGGAAACACTGGAAGGCATTGCCAAACATAACGGTCCGGTAACAGGTAACATACCGAAAGCATTGCAAGAATACACGGAACAACATGATCTGGAACTGCACACATACGCAAGCGCCGAGGCCCAGGTCGCCGCAATCTCCGACGATATCGCCTATAACAACCACGATCTGGATGACGGCCTGCGCGCGGGCCTATTTACCGAGGCGCAGATCCGCGAACTGCCGATCATTGGCGACTGTTATGACGCGGTCGAGGCGCGCTATCCTGATCTGACAGGCCCGCGCCACACACACGAGGCCCTGCGCCGCGTTTTCGGCATTATGGTCGAGGATGTTTTAAGCGAAAGCCAAAGACTGATCGCCGACTTAAACCCGCAAACCGTGGCTGATGTGCGTGGCGCAAATGCGCAGGTGGTCCAGTTTTCGCAAGCGATGTTTGACGACCTCAAGGTGATCCGTGCCTTCTTTTTCAAACACATGTACCGCCACTGGAAGGTCCGCCGGATGCGGCGCAAAGCCGCGCTTATTGTGACCGAGATGTTCGAGATATTCATGGATGATCCGGGAATGTTGCCCGATGATGGCTGGCAAAAATGGGCCTTGAACGGGGATGAAGCGCAAAAAGCACAGGTTATTTCCGATTATATCGCAGGCATGACTGATCGCTATGCCTTGCAGGAATATCAAAAACTGACCGACCCGATGTCGATAAGATAGGTGGCAGATAATCCGACCGGCAACCCCGCTTTGCCCCTTTGGCTGCAGGCGTAAGTGCAGAATGTAGAAAATCGCTGCCACGGACTGGCTTATATTTACTAAATGGTGAAGCTGCTTTGGGGTTTTACCACTTCACCCTAAGCGATGCCCGTGTTATTTGCGCAGCCAAACCTTACCCGTGGAAGCGTCATGAACCTCTTTGCCGACATCAAAACCCTTGTGCTCGACAGCCTGCAAAAATTGCAGACCGCTGGCACCTTGCCCAACGATCTGGATTTTTCCAACGTCACAGTGGAACCGCCGCGCGATGCGATGCACGGGGATATGGCGACGAATGCGGCGATGGTTCTGGCCAAACAGGCACGGATGAAACCGCGTGATATTGCGACAGCGCTGGCGGATTTGCTGGTGGCAGATGCGCGGGTCACGGCAGCGGATGTGGCGGGACCGGGATTTTTAAACCTGCGGCTGGATCCGGCACAGTGGTTGGCGGTATTGCCCACAGCACTGGCGGCGGGGGGCGAATTCGGGCGCTCAAGCATGGGTGTCGGCAAAAAGATCAATGTTGAATTTGTTTCCGCCAACCCTACCGGCCCTTTGCATGTGGGCCACACACGGGGGGCGGTTTTTGGCGATGCGCTGGCCAACCTGCTGGATTTTGCCGGATACGATGTGACCCGGGAATATGTGATCAACGACGGCGGCAGCCAGATCGACACGCTGGCGCGCTCGGTTTATCTGCGATATCTGGAGGCCCACGGACAGGAGGTTTCCTTCCCCGAGGGTGTGTATCCGGGCGATTACCTGATTCCGGTTGGCAAAGCGCTGAAAGACAAGGTTGGCGACAAATATGTCGATCAGCCCGAAGACGTATGGATGGAAGACCTGCGCAACTTTGGCACCGATATGATGATGGATCTGGTGCGTGCGGATCTGGCGTTGCTTGGCGTAAAAATGGACAGGTTCTTCTCGGAAAAATCCCTGTACGGCACCGGCAAAATCGAGGCGTGCCTAAAGGCGCTTGATGATCGCGGCCTGATTTATGAGGGTTATCTTGAGCCGCCAAAAGGCAAAATGCCTGACGACTGGAAGCCGCGCAAACAAACGCTGTTTAAATCAACCGAATTTGGTGACGATGCTGACCGGCCTGTGCAAAAATCCGATGGTACTTGGACCTATTTTGCCCCAGATATCGCGTATCACCACGACAAGGTGTTGCGCGGTTATGACGAACTGATTGACATATTTGGCGCCGATCACGGCGGCTATGTCAAACGGCTCAAGGCGATTGTGGCCGCCCTGTCCGACAATAAGGTTCCGCTCGATATCAAACTAACACAACTGGTGCGGCTGTTCAAAAATGGCGAGCCGTTCAAGATGTCAAAACGTGCGGGCACCTTTGTGACCCTCAAGGACGTGATTGATCTGGTCGGGCCTGATGTTACACGATTTGTGATGCTGACCCGTAAAAATGACGCGCCGCTGGATTTCGATTTTGACAAAGTTTTGGACCAATCCAAAGACAATCCGGTATTTTACGTACAATACGCCCACGCGCGAATTTGCTCCGTGATGCGCAAGGCCTCAGAGGCTGGCGTTGATGTGAGCGATGCCGCATTGCAGGGGGCCGACCTGGCGCATTTGGGCCATGAGGCCGAACTGGAACTGGCCAAAAAGTTGGGCGAATGGCCCCGGATGCTGGAACTGGCTGCAAAACACCACGAGCCGCACCGGATCGCGTTTTATCTGTTTGATCTGGCCTCGGAATACCACAGCCTGCACAATCTGGGCAAAACGGCACCGGAATTGCGCTTTTGGCAGGCTGATAACACCGATGTATCCCGCGCCAAGATAGCCCTGATCCGCGCGACGGCGGTTGTACTTTCGGCGGGTCTTGGTATTCTGGGTGTGACCCCAATGCAAGAAATGAGATAAAAGCGAGGTAAATCGCTTATTTTGGGGTTGGAGCAGTAGAACACACAGGATATTGTGTGCGGTTAAGAGGCGAACCCAATGGTACAGAGTCAAAAAATACAAACCGAATCCGTTCAGAAACCTGTGAAGGGTGCTGGACTGGTGCGCATGGCCATGAATTGGTCAATCGCAGGCGCGTCAATCGCCGTTTTGGTAGGGTTTGGGTATTGGGCAGTTTCGCTGGGAACCCGCAATCCCAATGAGGTGCCGATTATCCTCGCCATGGAAGGCCCTGCGCGGGTGCAGCCAGACAATCCCGGCGGCGAACAAGCCAGCCATCAGGGGCTTGCGGTGAATTCCGTACAGGCCGATGGTGGCGTTGCAGACCCTTCCCAAACCGTCGCTTTGGCCCCGCCCCCTGAACCCTTGCGCGAGGAGGATGTCGCCGGAGGCAACCTTGTGGCCGCGCATAAAGCATCAGATGAAACCCAAGCTGATCTTGTCACCGCAGCTACTTCTGCGGATCAACCAATGCCCGAACCTGTGGCCGAAACACCTGTCAGACGGGCTATTGCTGGCACACGTTTTTCGCCGACAGTATCACTGCGCCCACTAAACCGGCCCGCCGGTCTGGCCATTCAACTGGCCAATATCCAGCCCGCGATTGCAGGCCCCTCAGCCAGCTTGTCGGTTGACAGCGTCCCCCTTGGAACCCGGCTTGTGCAACTCGGGGCCTATGACAGCTCTGTGATGGCGATCAAGCAATGGGAAAAACTGTTCGCGCGCCATGGCGACTTGCTGGAAGACAAGAAACGTCTGGTGCAGCCCGCTGAATCCGGTGGTCGCAAATTCTTCCGCCTGCGCGCCGCCGGCTTTGCCTCCAAAGACGACAGCCGCACCCTGTGCTCTGCCCTTCTGGCGCGCGGCACCCCATGCATACCGGTCACGGCGCGGTAGTGGCGGCGCGGGCATGTATATTCGGCTGCCTTGGCATGCAGCTTTCACCCGCAGAGAAGGCGTTTTTCCGCGATGCGGATCCATGGGGATTCATCCTGTTCGCCCGCAATATCGACACGCCTGAACAGCTCCGCGCCCTGACCACCGAACTGCGCGCGACTGTTGGCCGTGATGCGCCGATCCTGCTGGATCAGGAAGGTGGCCGTGTGCAGCGGCTGCGTGCCCCCCACTGGCGGGAATGGACACCGGCGCTTGAATTTGTTGCCAGCGTTGGCGGGTCAGCGCGGGCGATGACGCTGCGCTATCAGCTGATCGCGCAGGAAATGCGCGACGTTGGCATTGATGTGAACTGCGCACCGATGCTGGATGTCGCAACCGATGCCAGCCACGAGATCATTTTGAACCGCTGTTACGGGCGCACCCCCGAGCAAGTGGCACGAATGGGCCGTGCGGTGGCCAACGGATTGCTGGCGGGTGGTGTTCTGCCGATCATCAAACACATTCCGGGCCATGGGCGCACACCGCTGGACAGCCACTTTGATCTGCCACGGATAGAAACGCCGCTTGCTGAGCTTCAGGCCACTGATTTCGAGCCATTCTCTCGACATTGCGATCTGCCGATGGCGATGACTGCGCATATTGTTTACAAGGCAATTGATCCGGATAATTGTGCCACACATTCAGCACCCGTGATCAAGGTCATTCGCAATAATATCGGCTTTGGCGGCTTGCTGATGACCGATGATTTGTCAATGAAAGCCCTTGGCGGCAGCTTTGCACAGCGCGCAAAACAATCCCTGCAAGCGGGCTGTGATATGATCCTGCATTGCAACGGTGACCGGGCCGAGATGGACCAGATTTTATCCGAGACCCCCGAACTGACAGGCCCAGCCCTGTCACGTGCGACCCGCGCGCTGGATGCGCGCATCCCCCCCCAACCCATTGACGCCGTTGCGGCGCTGGCAGAGCTGGAGGCCCTTACAAATGCCCAATGACATGTTTACCGAGGACGAAGTGGTGGAAACCACCGCGGAACGGATCAAGGCCGAAGCCTTTGTCATCGACGTTGATGGCTATGAGGGACCGCTTGATTTACTGCTGACGCTGGCGCGCACCCAAAAGGTAGACCTGCGCCGCATTTCCGTGCTGGCCTTGGCTGAGCAGTATCTGAAATTCGTCGAAAAGGCCAAGCGCCTGCGCATTGAACTGGCGGCTGATTATCTGGTAATGGCCGCTTGGCTCGCATTCTTGAAATCACGCCTGCTATTGCCCCCTGACCCGACCGAAGCTGGACCCAGCGGTGAAGAACTGGCCGCACATCTGGCGTTTCAGCTGGAACGGCTGGAGGCGATGCGTCGGGTCGCTGCGCGCCTGATGGCACGCGATCAGCTGGGGCGCGATTTCTTTGCCCGCGGTATCCCTGAGGATATCTCGGTCAAGCGCACGATTGATTACAAAGCAACCGTACTGGACCTGATGCAGGCCTATGCGCGGCTGCGCACCAAGGATAATTTTGAGCCCCTGCACATGCGGGAACGCGAAAGCATTTTCACCATGGAACAGGCGCTGGATCGGATGAAAACCCTGATTGGCCACGCGATTGAGTGGTCTGAACTGAGCCAGTTCTTGCCAGATGGCTGGTCGGATGATCCCAAACAGCGCCGTTCGGCTACTGCCTCTACTTTTGCGGCGGCCCTAGAACTGGTCAAGGCGGGCAAACTGGAAATTCGCCAGTTGGAAACTTTTGCCCCATTGCAACTGCGAGCCAGAATATGAGCGATCTACCTGACGATATCACCGAAAGCCTGTTTGAAGCGCCCCCGATGGCGGAACAGGAACGCATGGTAGAGGCGATCCTGTTTGCCACAGCCGAACCCCAAAGCAAGCTGCAAATCGAGAACCGGATGCCGCATGGATCCGATGCCGCCGAGGCGCTGGTACATCTGCGCAAACGTTATGCGGGGCGGGGGGTACAAGTGGTCAAGGTCGGGGATGGCTGGGCCTTTCGCACCGCCCCCGATTTGGGGTATTTAATGCACCACGAGAGCACGGAAACCCGAAAGCTATCGCGCGCTGGAATTGAAACGCTGGCGATTATTGCCTATCATCAACCTGTTACCCGCTCAGAAATCGAAGAAATTCGCGGCGTATCAGTGTCTCGTGGCACACTGGATATGCTGCTTGAACTGGATTGGATTAAACTGGGGCGACGACGCATGACACCGGGGCGCCCCGTGACCTTCATTGTCACGCAAGTGTTTCTCGATCACTTCGGCCTTGAAAGTGCCCGCGATCTGCCCGGTGTGCGCGAGTTGCGCGATGCGGGGCTGCTCGACAACCGGCCCCCACCGGGGATGGCATTGGGAATGGCGGACGAAGACGGCGACGAGGATCAGCAAGAGGATATGTTTGACTAAGGCCCCAGCCCGGTTGAAAAATTGCCATATTTGCGCTATATCCGTTGTAACGAGTAGCTGAAAACCCAGCTGACAGGAGCAAACATGAACCAGATCATCAACATGTTCATGCGCATTGTGATGCGCAAATTGATGAACAAGGGCGTCGGCAAAGGCATAGATATGCTGTCTTCCAAACAGGACAGCGAAGAGCCCCCGATGAGCAAGGCAGAACGCCAGAAAATGCGGCGCAACCGCCAACAGATGCGACAAACAAAGCAAGCGGCCAGATTGGCGCGGCGAACCGGCCGACTTTAAGATATTTCGATTTAAGGTTGAGACATTCGGTGGATCGAAATCCTGACGTTATCAGTATCTTGGAGCACTGTCAGGACCGCAACGTGATTCAAGGTAAACCCGAAACCCTTTAGGCTGCTTTGGTCACGTCCAGACTATAAATCCAATCATATCTTGCCGTCAGCAAGCTAGGGGCAATCTTGCCTGCAAGGCCCATGCCCGTGTGCAATCCCAAACGCACCAACGGATTAGACGCATGGTAAATTTGCGCGTTACTAAAAGAGGTTTGCTGCACTTTTGTAGCACGCGGCTTGCGCAAACGCTCATAGCTTTGCAAACCCTGCTCAACACCATCTTCGCGATCCAGAGCTGCGGCCAAAACCCACGCATCTTCCAGCCCCATACAGGCCCCTTGCGCCATGTAGGGCAGCATCGGATGGGCCGCATCCCCCAGCAAGGCCACCCGCCCGTTAGACCAGTTTGGTAGTTCTGGATGGGCGAAAAAACCCCAAAGCAGCGGATCTTTCACATGGGAAAGCAAATCGGAAACATAGGGGCACCAACCCGCAAAAGCGGCCTGCAAGGAATCGGTACTGTCGGTCTGGTTCCACCCCTCTGACGTCCAGTCGCTGCGTTCCTCGACCGCGACGATGTTAATCAGCGAACGACCCCTGAGCGGATAAATCACGATATGGCGGCCCGGACCGAGGTAAATTCGGGTGCCCTTTTGCCCAGCTAAACCGGGGAAATCAGAACTCGGCACCAACCCGCGCCAAGCCGCCTGTCCGGTGTATTCTGGTTTTTGGCCGGCAAAATGCGCCTTGCGACAGACGGAACGCACACCGTCTGCGGCGATTACAACGTCGAAATTCTGATCTGGCGCACTGGACAGAACACCCTGCTCTGAGCTCAGAACCACGCAAGCCTGTCCGAAATGGAACTGGACGCCTGCCTGTTGGCAACCTTGCGCCAAAGAGGTCAGCAAATCGGCGCGGTGCAACTGCAGGAACGGCATATCGGCAGCCTGATTCAGCGGCAGGCTGACAATTTGACGCCCGGTTTTATAATCGCGCATTTCCAGTTGGTAGGGCATGTTTCCGGTGTTTCCGGCCAAAGGATCAAGATCCAGCGCTTGCAATACAGCCACCCCGTTAGCGCTTATTTGCAGGCCCGCGCCCACCTCGCCCAGTTCTGCCGCTTGTTCAAAAACCTGAACACGCGCTCCGCGTTTGGCCAATGCCAACGCAGCCGCCAAACCACCAATACCCGCGCCAATCACGGCCGCCTTTTGTCCCTCAAGTGCCATCCAGTTTCCTTAAAAAAAAGCCGCCACTCTTGCGAGCGCCGACTTTGGTAAAACACACGTGATTCCAGTCCGGCTAACTGTCGCGATGTACTTTTTCTTTACGCTCATGCGTTTCCTGCGCCTCCAACGACAAAGTCGCAATCGGGCGCGCATCCAGACGCTTGAGTGAAATCGGCTCTCCGGTTTCATCGCAATAGCCAAAAGAACCCTCCTCAAGGCGACGCAATGCGGCATCAATTTTGGAAACCAGCTTACGTTGACGATCCCTTGTTCGCAACTCCAGCGCTCGGTCGGTTTCTTCAGATGCACGATCCGCCACATCGGGAATATTCCGAGTACCTTCTTGCATCACTTCAATGGTTTCACGCGTATCGGCAAGGAGCGTGTCTTTCCATTCGGTTAGTTTGTTCCGAAAGTACTCTACCTGACGGTCGTTCATGAACGGCTCATCGTCAGCTGGTCGGTACTCCGTATCCAGAATGACCTCCGCTTTCATTCTTCACCCCATCTATGTTAGTTATTACAAACAGTTTTTCTGCTTTTGTCTGTGCGTGTATAAGGATTCTCAATCTTTGTCACCCCCGCAATTACTCTGGGTTGATGCTTTGTGATCTGACAGCTAGATTGCACACAAATCTATACGGAAACGGAAGCAAGATGAAATTTGAAGGCACGAAAGAATATATCTCAACGGACGACTTGACCGTTGCGGTGAATGCAGCGATCGCATTGGAACGCCCGCTTTTGGTCAAAGGCGAGCCGGGGACAGGAAAAACGGAACTGGCAATGCAAGTGGCCGCGGCGCTGGGGTTGGAAATTCTGGAATGGAATATCAAATCCACCACCAAAGCGCAGCAAGGCCTGTATGAATATGACGCGGTTTCCCGTCTGCGCGATAGCCAGCTTGGTGATGAACGGGTTAACGATGTGCGCAACTACATCAAAAAGGGCAAGCTTTGGCAGGCTTTTACCGCAGACAAGCGGTTGGTGCTGTTGATTGACGAAATCGACAAGGCAGATATCGAGTTCCCCAACGATCTGCTACAAGAATTGGACAAGATGGAATTCCACGTCTATGAGACCGGCGAGACCATCAAGGCGGAACAGCGCCCGATTGTGATCATCACCTCGAATAACGAGAAAGAACTCCCCGATGCGTTTCTGCGCCGTTGTTTCTTTCACTATATCCGCTTTCCCGATACCGATACCATGCGCCACATCATTGATGTGCATTTCCCCGGCATCAAAACAAGCCTTGTCACCGAGGCCCTGAGCCAGTTTTACGAAGTTCGCGAAACACCGGGGTTAAAGAAAAAGCCCTCGACGTCCGAGGTTCTGGACTGGTTGAAACTGCTGCTGGTCGAGGATCTGGATGCGGCGGATATGCGACGCGATGGAAAAAACTCGCTCCCCAAAATGCACGGGGCTTTGCTCAAAAACGAACAGGACGTGCATTTATTTGAGCGTCTGGCCTTCATGGTTAGGGGAAATAAATGACAGTAACAGTGTGTCCGGCAACTGCTGACGGTGAATCCGTCTGGCGAGAGCTGTGGCGTGCGTTTCTGGCATTTCACAAAACGACCAAACCCACAGAAATCCATGCCCTTAGTTGGGCCTGGATGCGGGACTGGGTCGAGCACTTATTTTCCCGTCTGGCCAACTTCCTCTATCATCACTCGTTTTGGCAACCAGTGGATCGCTACTATCTGAATGGTCTCTTTGCTTCACCTCCGAGTGGCGGCTCTGGTGCCAGTTTTGCCCTTGTTGATGTCGTAGTTTCGCACGCTCAGGGCCGCAATTGCGCCTCAGTTTACTGGTTAACAACTCAGGATAACGTTCAGGCACGGCGATTGTATGATCCTGCTGCCAGCCTGACCCCTTTTGTAAAGTATCGAGTATGACCAAGTACAAGTCGTTTTTATTCTCTCTCTCTGCTATGGCCCTTTCTGCCTGCGTTTCGCCACAAAACACTGAAGTTTCTAAGCGCGCTGTTGGCGTGCAAAGCTGGCCTGCGATGAAAGCATTTCCCACCGGCAGCGCACCAAATGCGGTTTACCGCGCCAATAGCGATATATTTCACGAGTTTCTTGATCTGACTTTCAGTCTGGAAAGCGGCCACCAGATTCCACGCCTGACCCGCTTTGAGGGTCCAATCACAGTAGCCTTTGCCAACCAACCCAAACCGGTGGTCAGCCGTGATCTGGACCAGCTAATAACCCGTTTGCGCCTTGAGGCAAACTTGGATATTTCGCGCATTTCCAACCCGAACTCCGCGAATATCGTCATTGAAACCATGTCAAAACGCGAGCTTCAGCGCGCCGCTCCCAGTGCCGCCTGTATTGTAGTGCCGCGCATCCGCAGTTGGTCCGAATTTCGCAAGAACCGCTATAATAAACGCACCGACTGGTCCTCATTGCAGCGCCGAGAGCGGGCGATGATTTTTATGCCGCATGATATCTCTGCACAGGACGCGCGCGATTGCCTGCACGAGGAACTGGCGCAGGCTTTGGGGCCGCTCAACGACCTCTATCGTCTGCCGGATAGCGTTTATAACGACGACAATTTTCACATCATTCTGACCGCCTATGACATGATGATCCTGCGCGCCTATTATGCACCGGAAATCCGCAACGGCATGGCCCAGCACGAGGTCGCCGCAGTGTTGCCGCGCCTGCTTGGGCGGATCAATCCGGCTGGGAATGGGGTTGGCGCCAAACATCTGGGCCAGACGCGCCGCGACTGGATCAAGGCGATCGAAACCGCTTTGGGGGCCAAAGGTTCCGATAGCGCCCGTGTCATCGCCGCCGACAAGGCCCTGAGGATTGCCAAACAGGCAGGCTATACCGATCACCGTCTGGGCTTCAGCTATTTCGCCCGTGCACGCGTCAGCATCAGCCAGAACTCCGAACTTGCAGCCGCCGATTTTGCCCGCTCCTACGCGGTGTTCAACGATATTTTTGGCCCTCAAGACATTCACACAGCGCAAGCGGCATTGCAGATGGCCTCGCTGTCGATTTCCGCCGGACGCTATGATTCAGCGCTAGAGTTTATCAACGATTCCCTGCCCGCCGCCGAGGCAGCACAGAACGGTCGGCTGTTGTTCAGCCTGCTGGCGATGAAAGCCGAGGTTGTAACCCAGCTCGGTCGCGCGGGTGAGGCCGCGGCACTGCGACGCGAAGCGGTAAGTTGGGGGCGCTATGGTATTGTGCCCGAGGGCGAAATATCCGATAGGCTACGGATCATCGCAAAACTCAAGCCGGGACAGCCCGCATAAGGAAATAATCATGTTTTCAGTCATCGCCTTTTTCGTTGGTGCCGTATATGGATGGATTAAGGCAGGCAAAGCAGGTGGAAACCGCATGGACAAGGCACAATATGCCATCGCCCACGCGCTGGCGTTTTTCTTGCTTGTACTGGTGATAACGGTTGTCGCTGATTGGTTTAACTGGGTGTAACGTCTAATGTTCATACGCTTTTTTGAAATGTTGCGCAGTGTGGGGATCCCGGTTTCCCTGCGTGAATATCTGGCATTCCTTGAGGCTCTGAAATCGGGCATCGTGCTGTATGATGTCGAAGGGTTTTACTATCTCGCCCGCGTGACAATGGTCAAAGACGAGCGAAATCTCGACAAGTTTGACCGGGCTTTTTCCGAGTGCTTCAAGGGCATGGAAGGTATGACTGTCGATGACATTATGAATGCTGTTGACGTTCCCGAGGATTGGCTCACTAAACTTGCAGAAAAACATCTCTCCGCCGAAGAAATGGAAAAAATTAAATCCTTGGGCGGTTTTGACGAACTGATGAAAACCCTGAAAGAGCGCCTGAAAGAGCAGGAAAAACGCCATCAGGGTGGCAGCAAATGGATCGGCACTGCGGGAACCTCGCCTTTTGGGGCCTATGGTTACAACCCAGAGGGCGTACGCATAGGCCAAAAGGAAAGCGGCCATCAACGCGCGGTCAAAGTTTGGGACAAGCGCGATTTCAAGAACCTTGATGACAGTGTTGAGCTGGGCACCCGCAACATCAAGGTGGCGCTGAAACGCCTGCGAAAATGGGCGCGTAGCGGCGCGGACGACGAGCTTGATCTCGACGGCACCATTCAGGCCACCGCCGAACACGGCTATCTTGATGTAATCACCCGACCAGAAAAGCGCAACGCGATCAAAGTGCTGCTGTTTTTAGATGTGGGCGGCTCGATGGACCCTCATATCAAGCTGGTGGAGGAACTATTTTCCGCCGCACGCACAGAATTCAAGCACATGGAATACTTCTACTTCCACAATTGCCTGTACGAAGGCGTATGGAAAGACAACACACGGCGCTGGAAAGAGCAGCAATTGACATGGGATGTGCTGCACACCTATGGTTCTGATTACAAATGCATTTTTGTAGGGGATGCATCAATGTCGCCTTACGAGATCGCCTATCGTGGCGGCGCAAATGAGCATTGGAATGAGGAAACTGGCCAAAGCTGGTTACTGCGGGCACAGGAACAATGGCCGGGTTCTGTCTGGATCAATCCAGTACAGGAACAAACCTGGCGCTACACCCAATCCATCGAAATGATCCGCGAGATTTTCAGCAACAAGATGTTCCCGATGACCCTAAAAGGCATCGAGGCCGCAATGAAGGAACTGGGGCGCTAAGATATTCCAGCTTTTTCGTGATTACTTGCATGCGCGCTATAAATTGAGTGGCAGGTAGTATTTGGGAAGGAAAGCACATGTCAAACGCACCGGTTTTTAACATTGATGTCGCTGATTTTATCGCCAACCCCTACCCTATGCTGAAACAGATGCGCGCAGAGGCCCCGATTGCTTTTGTGCCACAATTGAACGCGACCCTCCTGACCAAGCGCGACGCGATCTTTGATTGCGAGAAAAACATCGCGGTGTTTTCTTCCGAACAGCCGGGCGGTTTGATGGACGTTTTAATGGGACAAAACATGATGCGGCTGGACGGTGCGCCGCACCAAGAACAACGCCGCGCGGTTTTCCCGACCCTGTCCCCGCGAACGGTGCGCGATCAATGGCAGCAACAGTTTCACGATGCCGCAGAGGGGGTTTTGAGTGAATTGGCCCCCCGTGGGCGCGGAGATCTGGTCAAGGAATTCTCTCTGCTTCTCTCTGCCGAGGCCCTGAAAATTGTCACCGGCCTGACCAACATGGACGCGCGCGAGGTTGACCGCGTCAGTCAGGGAATGATCGACGGGATTGCGAATTATACCGGCGATCCCACAATCGAGGCAAACTGCCATAACTGCACCGCAACAATCGACAGCCACATCACCGCGCGGATACCGGAGCTGCTGAACACCCCCGACACCAGCCTGCTGTCGATCCAGATGCAGGCAGGGCTGCCCGAAACCGCGACCCGCGCCAATATCAAGCTGGCAATTTCCGGTGGCCAGAACGAACCCCGCGACGCCATAGCCGGGGTAATCTGGGCGTTGTTGCGCCATCCGGATCAATTGGCGCTGGTGCAAAACAGCAACTACAAGTGGCGCGATGCATTTGAGGAATATGCCCGCTGGATTTCCCCCATTGGCATGTCGCCACGCCGTATCGCCAAACGGGCAAAATTTGGCGGCGTGACCTTTGAACCAGAGGAGCGGATTTTCTTCATGTTTAGCTCTGCCAATCATGACGAAGATATTTTTCAGGACCCCGAGACCTATGACCTCACCCGCGACAACGCCCCCGCTATCGCCTTTGGTGCTGGCCCGCATTTCTGTGCCGGTGCCGGGGTTGCCCGGGCGCTAATTTCTGAGGTGGCCCTGCCAATGGCGTTTGAGCGCCTGCCAAACTTACGTCTGGCCCCGAATGCCACCCCCACTTGCACCGGCTGGGCCTTTCGCGGGCTAACCTCGCTGGATTGTGAATGGGATTCCTAGTTGCCATTCTGCTGGCTGGCCCCCATATCTGAGACATGTTGAAATTCACCCCCATTCTGCTCGCCGTGCTCTATGGCCTTATTATGTACCGCTTTTCTGTCTGGCGCACTAAATCCGAGTTGGATGCGAAATCAACACAACTGAGCGACCCGACCTTGACCGCCCTCACTGATCGTATGGCCCAGGCGTTGGATATCGAGCAGATCAAGGTTTTCATCTACGATATTGATCCTGTGAACGGTTTGGCCGCCCCCGACGGGCGGATTTTCATTACCCGCGGCTTTTTGGCAAAATACAGCGCGGGTCAAGTGAACGCTGCCGAGATCGCCAGCGTCATTGCCCATGAATTGGGGCATGTTGCGCTGGGCCACTCGCGCCGCCGGATGATTGATTTTTCGGGGCAAAACGCAGTTCGGGTGGCGCTGGGGATGATTTTGGGGCGGATCATTCCGGGAATCGGTACATATCTGGCGAATATGATTGCCTCACTTCTGGCCGCTAGACTTTCACGGCAGGACGAGTATGAAGCAGACGCCTATGCGGCGGCTTTGCTGACCAAATCAGGGATCGGCACGGCTGCACAGAAATCACTGTTTACCAAGCTGGAGGGCCTTACTGGAGCATCCGGACGACCCTTGGCCTGGTTAATGAGCCATCCAAGAACCCAACACCGGATCGAGGCTATCACCAAACTTGAAGCGCGGTGGGCAAAGTAGGTTCTCGCACTATTATAAGGGGCGTTTACTTTGCATTCAGGCTTTGGGTTTAGGGTGCGGGCGAGCAGTTATTAAAAGGTTCCCATAAATGTTTGTCCAAACGGTTTATGAAAGTAAAATTACAGGTAACTTTGGCCCCCTCGCATTGCTGGCGCTGCAAAAATCAGCGGTGATACGCAATCAGGAAAAGGGGATCACCAGTTTTCTGTACCACGACGAGAAGCGAATTTTTCACGTGGTCGAAGGCGATCCCGATGTTTTGCAAGATACCTTGGGGCGGATCGGCACCTCCGCGCAACATGACGACATTAAGGTGCGCGCCAGTTTACGCTGCAAGAAACGCAGTTTTCCGCGCTGGTATTTCGGGGCCACCAATGCCGATGACCCGCATTTTCGGCGGGTATTTCGCGCTTTGAAAAAACCGGCTTTTTTTAATCTTGATGTGGTAGAGGCAATCCAGATTTTGCAAATAGTGGCCTCGCGCAAGCGCCGTGCGGTAAAGATGGATCAGTTCAGCATCAAAGTTCGAAATTTCAATCTGAGCAAGGAGCCCAGAGGCTTATTGGCGGTCAGATAAGGGTTTTTGTCGGCTGGCCAGAAATTTGCCCAGGCGGGGCAAACCCGTTTTGCGCAAGGTTTTGCGCAGATCAAGACAACTGCCCTCCATCTCGCTGGCTTTATCAAGCACGTTTTGGGTCAGGCGAAACAGCCTGTCAGGATCACTGTGCGCCAGTTCCAGCAACAGCCCGTCGGGATCGCGCCGGATGATGCCATATTGTGCCAGCACGCGGGTCGGGAAATCACGCAAATTGGCGGTGACCAATTCATCCGCCTTGCCTTGAATTGCCGCGGCAAGGACATGGGTGTCGTTTGGATCGGGTAGGCTCAGACGGGATTGAAATTCCAGTGGCACAGTGACCAAGGCTTGCGGCCAACGCGCCTTGAGCAACAGAATCTCGGTTTGTGCGATACTGCCCATCTCAAGGCTCTGGCGTTGGGCCGCTCGCCGCCATTCCTCTAATATACGCTGTGACCATAGCGGAGTAATCAGGTTGTCCTTGGCCGCAGCCAACAGAATTTCCCGCAGCACAGAGGGAAACAACACACAAGCATCCAGCAGAACGCGGCTCATAACAGGCGCAGAAATATCGCTTTGAGATAGGCACTCTCGGCCAAATGTGGGTGTACTGGATGGTCAGGCCCGGCAAATCCAGTATGAATAATCTGCCCTTGTCGGCCCGCCCTGCCAATGCCGCGCAGGCTCACCTCTCGGAAACGCGCCAGATCGGCGGCATGGGAACAGGAACATAAAACCAGATACCCACCGGGGGCAACAAGACGTGCACCAAGTCTGGCAATCCGTTCATAAGCACGTAAACCAGCGTCAAGGGTGGGTTTTGAGGGGGCAAACGCGGGTGGATCGCAGACCACGAGGTCAAATTTCTCATGTGCATCGACCAACTCGTTCATCACTTCAAAAGCATCGCCTTTGCGGGTGGTGAAACTGGAACCAAAACCGGAGGCCGCAGCCCCTTGAGTAGCCAAATCGAGCGCCGCTTGCGAGCCATCAACCGCCATTGCCGATGCCGCGCCCCCCGCCAAAGCGGCAAGGGAAAACCCGCCAACATGGCTAAATACATCCAGAGCCCGCGTATTCTGGGCCAAACGGGCCGCAAAAGCATGGTTGTCGCGCTGATCAAAATAGAGGCCGGTTTTTTGCCCCCCCATCACATCCGCTTGGTAAATCGCACTGTTCATCGCAACCGGCAGTGCACCTTCAGTCGCCCCGCACAGAACCCGCGTTTCGCCGTCCAACCCTTCCAGTGCCCGCGCGCGCGAGCTGGCGTTTTTGATAATTGTCGTCGCACCGGTGACTCTCTCAAGCGCGAGAACCAGCATTTCTAACCGCTGCTCGATCCACGCCGCGTTGGGCTGCACCACCAAAACATCGTCAAAGCGATCAATGATCAACCCTGGGAAACCATCAGCCTCGGCGTGCACCAACCGGTAAAACGGGGAATCATAACACCGTTCACGCAGTGCAAGCGCTTGTGCGAGGCGATTTTCCAGCCAGTCCTGATTGATCTGCACGGATGCTGCGCGATCCAACACCCGACAGGCTATTTTCGAGGACGGGTTAAAGGCGCAAACGGCCAGATGCTCTTTGTCTGAGGAAAGCAGATCAACTACGGTTCCAGCAGGAATTTTCCGCGACCGGCGATCCAGCACCAATTCGTTTTCATAGGCCCAGGGAAACCCATGGCGCAAACGTTGCGGGGATTTATTGGGGCGCAGTCGGATTTGGGGGCGGGTCTGGGGGGCTGTATCTGTCATGGCTCCTCCTACCCTGCCCTGCACAAAAGCAAAAGAAAAAAGGCAGCCTCGGGGGACCGCCTTTGAAATCAGTTTACAATCTGATCACAGAGCACTGTTTGCGGTAAGCTGATCGTAAACCGCTTTACCCACATGCTGCGAGATGCGCACGCGTTGCGTTTGACCACGCCGCTCGGCTGCGACTGCTCTGCGCCCCCCGTAAGCCCTGAACACTTCATCAACGCTATTGGTGCCGGTCACGGGCTCGCCGGTAGCGGCGTCAAACAGTGTGTAGTCAAACTTGATATTGTGACGCCCACCAGTCAAAAAACGCGCTTTCTCGGTCAGCGCATGGAATTTTTTCACCTTCACGCCAAGGATCACATCCTTGGTGCCCTGTAACGATGCGGTGCTGGTGCTGATTGCATTTTTCAGAATAGTGCGCACCTGCTCCTTGCGATCACCTAGTGGATCTTCGCGCCACACGATATCGGCCTTGGGCACGAACATGTTATCCTCCGAAACGATCAGAGAATCCGGAACATCGACGACCACGTTGACGATGTTGTAAGCGGTTTTCACCGCGGTAACCAGTTGCCCATTGTCTGCCGGAGAATTGCGGGTAACCAAGGGCGAGGCAGCAGGCTGCGCCAATTCCGCAACTCTTGGTGCATCCAGAAGTTTAGCAGCCCCAGCCTGAGTAATTTGCAACTGTGCGACCTTTTCATAAGATAAACACTGTTGTTGGGTAACCGCCGCAGATTTGGCCAGCGGAGGCGATTTAATGATTGCATTCTGCGATACATTGTCAGTTGTGACACATGCACTGGTAGAAATAGCGATGGCCAACAGACCGGCGATTTTAGCGATTTTCACTGCATTTTTCATTATTTTGACTCCTCAACCCCGAAAGAGTTTGTTTCGTTTTCTGAAACAATGAATGGCCTATGAATGTGACTGTATTGCGGATGAAGTTAGACAATAAAAAGGGAAATTTGGTGCCAGAAAATTCGATTAACCCTATCGAACCAGCGGATTTACAAGTTTTTTTGCTATTATTACAAAGTGTTATTGAAATAGGGCAGCTTGCCTTTTTCCCGCCCAATTAATGGCGGTCAAAATCAATTGATCAAGCACAGGACACAATGCCCCGAATCGAATGTTATTGTTCCTGAAAGTGGAATTACAAATATTCTGGTAAACTACCCTCTGCGGCAGCAACACACAGCCATTTATAAACGAAGGCCCCTACGGAACGAAAACAGACCAGCTCTATGGTTTGCGCATCTGTCAACCAAAAGGCCACGGCCACTTGCCCCAAACGAGAGCGGCGAATTTCGCCGGGTAGCAGTGCTTGTACGGAGATATCAGCCGGGCTGCCTTTCGCGATCACCTCGCGCACACCAACACCCGAAAGGGTAAAACTTGCGCGGGCATCCGACACGTTGAGCGCAAGAAAATGCTCGCCTGCCAATGCGGTTTCCAGCTTGGTAACCAGCAAGGGGGCCTCTGCGTAACTGCAAAACAGCATCAATTCATCCGGTGACATCCAGGCAACCCCACCGTTTTTGCCCGATTTAATGCCGCGCAGGTCGGGTAGCGTCAAGCCAATCGCAGATTTTACCGCTTTGGCCATTTTTGCAGACCCCAAATCACCGCGCAGGGTAATCATGCCCCGCAACCCCGCGTCCTGCACCCTCACAGCGCCAGAAAAGCTGGCCCCGTTCATTACACTTACCGCATCAGACATTTTGCCGTGCTCCTTCCTTGTCGAAAAACACCGGATCAACAATTTTCGCCTTTATTTCAGTCCCTTCCAGAGTTGGAAAAATAACTTCTTCCCCCATCCGCTCGGGTCCATGCGCGACCAGCCCCATGGCGATAGAGCGGTTCAGCGTTGGTGACCAATAGGTCGAGGTCACCCGCCCGATCATGTTTTTCATCCCGTTTGCCTGCAAACTGCCATCCACCGCATACGCACCGTCGGGAATCACCACATTAGGATCAACGGTTTCCAGCCCGACCAGTCGCCAGCGATTCGGGTCTGTCATATGGGGGCGCTGCTGTGCGCGTTTGCCAAGAAAGTCGTTCTTTTTCTTGGAAATCGCCCAACCGAGACCAAGGTCTTGTGGAATTACCGTGCCATCGGTTTCATCCCCGATCATGATGAAGCCTTTTTCCGCGCGCATCACATGCAGAGCCTCGGTGCCATAAGGGGTGATGCCGAATTCCTGCCCCGCCTTAAGGGCCGCATCCCAGAAAGCCTGTCCTTGGGCCGCAGGTACCGCAATCTCGTAGCTTAACTCGCCGGAAAATGAAATCCGGAACGGGCGCGCGGTGATACCGGCGATTTTACCCTCGGCAAAGCCCATGAAAGTCAGGCCTTCGGCAGAAATATCCATTCCCTCTACGCCCATTTTTTCAATGACTTGGCGTGCTTTCGGGCCAACTATGGCGATCTGGGCATATTGTTCGGTAACGTTGGCAGTATAAACTTTCCAGTCCCACCACTCCGTTTGCAGCCACTCCTCCATCCAGGCGTGAATGCGATCCGATCCCCCGGAAGTGGTGTGGCAGAGGAAAGTCTCCGCGTCCAATCGTGCCACAACGCCGTCATCAGACAGAAAGCCGTTTTCACTGCACATCAAACCATAACGGCAGCGCCCCGGTTTCAGGTTCGACATCATATTGGTGTAAAGCATATCAAGGAAGCGCCCCGCATCGGGCCCCTTGACGATAATTTTGCCAAGGGTTGAGGCATCAAGCAGACTAACGCTATTTCGTGTCTGGTTGATTTCGCGGGATACCGCATCTTTGACACTCTCGCCTTGCTGTTGGTAACAATATGGCCGCCGCCAATCACCCACCGGTTCCCAGAAACCGCCGTTCTGATCGGTCCAGTTGTGGATCGGTGTTTCACGCAGCACCTTAAAGATATCACCACGCGCCTCACCCGCAATCGCCCCGAAAGAAATCGGGTGATAGGGCGGGCGGAAAGTGGTAGTGCCGACCTGCGGAATTTCTGCATTAAGGCTATCCGCTAAAACAGCTAGTCCATTGATGTTACTTAATTTACCTTGATCTGTTGCCATGCCAAGCGTGGTATACCGTTTGGTGTGCTCTACGCTCTCATAGCCCTCGCGCGCGGCAAGGCGCACATCAGAAACTTTGACGTCGTTTTGATAGTCCAGCCAGGTTTTCATTTGTAATTTAGGGTTCTGACCCTGCGGCATCGACCACACCGGTAGGATAGGTTGCTCCTGCTCCACCCGCGCGATAGGTGCGGCCTCGTCAGTGGGCATAAAGCCCGCTTCCTCGCCCGCGCGATTGCCTGCGGCAACCGCATCCGCAAGAACAGCTGTTGCATCCAAATGGCCATTTGCAGTGCCTGCAACCAGAACAAAACCCGCGCCATCGGCCCCAGCTGGAGGACGTGTTGCATCTGGACGAAACATCACCTGTTCATTGTCCCAGTTCAGTTTGCCCCCACAATGGGACCAAAGATGAACCACCGGAGACCACCCCCCAGACATGGCCACCACTTCACAGGAAACCTCTTCGGTTTTGGCTCCTTCGGCTGCCTGCGCACAGAGGCCAACCGATTTAACCCTTTTGCCACCTTTGACGCTCGAAATTCCCGAACCCGTGGCGATACGAATGCCCAATTCCCGCGCTTTCTCGGGCAACTCACCTATAGCGGAGGGGCGGGCATCAATGATAACCGGAACATCCAGCCCCGCCTGTTTTACCGCAATCGCGGTTCGATATGCGTCGTCATTGTTGGTAACAATCACCACCCGATCCCCAAGACTGACGCCATGGTTCACCATGAAATCACGCACCGAACCAGCCAGCATGACACCCGGAATATCATTGCCCGCAAAGCTGAGCGGGCGTTCTATCGCACCAGTCGCGGTGATGATCCGCTTTGTTCTGATCCGCCACAACCGATGGCGCGGCTGGTCGCTGGCAGGCGTATGATCGGTGACCCGCTCATACCCCGTGGCATAGCCATGATCATAAACACCAGCGCCCATGGTACGCAGTCGCATCGACACATCCGGCATTTCTTTCAGCTCTTTAACTGTGTCATTTATCCAGTCTTGTGCAGGCCTTCCTTCTATCTCAACCCCGTCAACAACAGCACGCCCGCCAAAATCCGCAGTTTGTTCCAACAACAGCACCTTCGCCCCCGAACGTCCCGCCTGAAGCGCCGCCGCGAGCCCCGCGATTCCACCGCCCACGACAAGGATATCCACATGAATGTAAAAATATTCATAACGATCCGCGTCACGGGATTTCGGCACGTTTCCCAGCCCCGCCGCTTGACGTACAATCGGCTCAAAAACATGCTTCCAGGCAAAGCGTGGAAACATGAATGTTTTATAGTAAAACCCTGCCGGAAACACCCGTGACATGGCTTTATTCACCGCACCGACGTCAAATTCCAGACTGGGCCAATGGTTTTGCGATTTTGCTGTAAGCCCCTGAAATAGTTCAGTAGTTGTAGCACGTTGATTGGGTTCAAAACGCCCCCCCTCGCCTAGATTAACCAGCGCATTCGGCTCCTCTGGTCCCGCAGCAATAATGCCACGCGGACGGTGGTACTTGAATGAGCGGCCCACCAGCATCTGATCATTCGCCAACAAAGCAGAGGCCAGCGTGTCGCCCTTAAAGCCGGTCAATTTGCGACCATTCCAAATGAAATCGACAGGCTGATTGCGGTCAACCAGACGCCCCCCAGATTGCAGACGCGTGCTCATTTCAAAAACCCTCCCAATCTGGACGTTTCAGCTTAATCTTTTCAATCAAGTCATTAGGAGGTTCAAACACCTGCGCAGAATAGGTGCCAAATACTTCCAGCGTGTCAGTTGCCCGAGCTGCATGAAACCATTTCCCACAGCCCATAGCATGTCGCCAGCGCTCAAAATGCACACCTTTGGGGTTTTTGCGGTGGAACAGATAGCCCTCGAAATCCGAGTCCGAGGCACCTGCACCGTGGCGCGTGATATGGGCCTCGCCACCGGGATGCAATTCGGTTTCGTCGGCCTTAATGCCGCAATTTGGACAGGTTAACAAAAGCATGTTTTGCCGCCTTTCAGAGAGTGCAGAATTAAAGCCCGCATGATTGCGTGTCCTTAACCTGTTGTTTAGAAATATGTGCCAGCCTTGAAGCCAGATCACCGACATGCAGTTCCAGCCTGTGACCGTCGGGATCAGAGAAGTAGAAGCTGTCGCCCTCAGAGCGGTTGGCTTTCCATTCCTGTGCTCCGTGTTTTTTCAGACGGGCGCAGGTGGCGGCGTAATCTTCGGCGGCAATGTCAAAGGCGACATGTGTATAATCGGCTGCGTTTGTTACGTGGTCCTCAACGGAAAGGCAGAACCAAAGATTTCCAGCAGAGAGGTAAGCCCCCCTTTGCCAGTGGTGTTCCAGCGTTAGGCCAAGGGCATCGGTGTAAAACGCGATTGCCCGCTGCAAGTCGGTGGTTGCTAGGGTTATATGGTTCAGGCCGCGAATGGTCATGTGGTGACCTCCCTCTGACACGGATGGCAAACAGTAAAACTCGCTGGCTCAAGATGAGATGCAAAATCAACTGACTTCTTCTCGCAAATTTTCTGCAGCCCGAGCATCAGTGCGCCACCCCCGCGGCGACACTTTCATCAATAAACCGACCCTCTTTGAATCGGTCCAGCCCGAAGGGGGCAGCCAATGCGCCCGGCTCGCCCTTGGCGACAAGTTCTGCCATCGCCCAACCGCTGCCGGGAATGGATTTGAATCCACCGGTGCCCCAACCGCCGTCGATAAAGCAGTTTCCAAGCGGAGTTTTCGAGATGATAGGCGAGCGGTCGCCGGTCATATCAACAATACCACCCCATTGACGCAGCATTTTGAGGCGAGAAATAATCGGAAAGGTCTCGATCAGGGCACGCACGGTTTCCTCAACATGGTGAAATGATCCGCGTTGCGTGTAGTTGTTGAAGCCATCCGCACCGCCACCAATGACCATTTCTCCCTTGTCCGATTGCGACATATAGCCGTGCACCGTATTGGCCATGACGACCACATCCATGCAGGGTTTAATTGGCTCGGACACCAGCGCCTGCAGTGCTGCGCTTTCCATAGGCAATCGGAACCCGGCCATTTCCGCCAGAACGCCAGAGTTTCCAGCAACAACAATCGCCAATTTCTTGCATTTGATATCGCCCTTGGAGGTGGTAACGCCGGTGACTTGACCACCTGACTGCAGCACGGCTGACACTTCGGTTTTTTGCAAAATATGCATACCCATATCAGAACAAGCACGCGCATAGCCCCAAGCCACAGCATCATGGCGCGCAGTGCCGCCGCGCGGCTGCCAAAGCGCGCCCAGAACTGGATAGCGAGGGCCGGACAATTCAATAATCGGGCAGAGTTCTTTGACCCGCGCAGGGCTGATAAATTCAGTTGCAACACCTTGAAGCGCATTGGCATGGGCCGTGCGCTGATAGCCACGAATTTCATGTTCAGTTTGCGCCAACATCATCACACCGCGCGGGGAAAACATCACGTTGTAATTCAGATCCTGACTCATGGTTTCATACAGTGAACGGGCTTTCTCGTAGATAGCGGCAGAGGGGTCTTGCAGGTAATTGCTGCGAATAATCGTCGTATTGCGCCCCGTATTACCGCCACCCAGCCAGCCTTTTTCCACAATCGCCACATTGGTAATACCGTAGTTTTTGCCCAGATAATAGGCAGTGGCCAACCCATGCCCCCCTGCCCCGACGATCACCACATCGTAATCCGCTTTTGGTTCGGGCGCGGCCCATGCACGCTCCCATCCAGTGTGGAAACGAAGGGCTTCACGCGCGATTGCAAAGGCGGAATAACGTCTCATGGGGTCAGCTCCGGTGTGGGTTCGCGAATGATATAACGGCCATTGCCAGCAAGGACCAATGGCTATGCGATGTTTGCCGCAAAATCTGCGTCGGCCCCCTTCGGCAAGCGGCATTTGCGTGGCATTTTTCGACATTTTTCCGCCGGTGACGCGATACCGCATCACGAAGGCGGGATTGGGGGTTTCTAAGCCGCGACTGGGGGATTATCACTGCGACTCGAGATAACAGGAGATTAACACATGTTCTGGCTGATCGCTGCCACAATGATTTTGGTAACACTTGCACTGATGGTGCCGGTATTATTGCGCCGCAATCCCGCTTTGGCCAAGGCAGCAGAGCTGGATTTGCAAGTTTACAAAGACCAGTTGGCGGAGGTGGAACGCGATGTGGCGCGCGGTGTTTTGCCCCAGGAAGATGCAAAGGCAGTACGGCTAGAAGTTTCACGCCGGATACTGGCAGCAGACAAACGCAGCCAACTTGAAGATGTGGCGCAAGGCGCCGGGCGGGGAATGAATATCGGATTGTCGCTGGTGATTGCAGCCTTTTTGGGGGTGGGCAGTTACGGGCTTTATGTGTCTCTGGGGGTGCCAAACCTACCGGATCAACCCTTGGCCGGGCGAATAGAAGCGGCCAAACAAGCGCGCGACAATCGGCCAAATCAGGAAATGGCTGAGGCCAGCGCGCCTCCACTCGAGCGGGAGGTTGCGCCTGAATATGTCGAACTGGTGCAGAAACTGCGAGACGTTCTGAAAACCCGCCAAAACGACGTTAACGGCTTTCGATTGCTGGCAAATCATGAGGCGCGGCTGGGGAATTTCACCGCCGCCCGCTTGGCGCAGCAGCGGGTTCTGGACGTTCTTGGCGACAAAGCAGGCGAGCAGGATTACACCGATTTAGCCGAAATCATGGTTGTTGCAGCAGGGGGGTACGTGTCGCCACAAGCGGAACAGGCCTTGGCACTTGCGATCCGCTTGGACCCAAAATCGCACCGGGCACGGTATTATTCCGGCCTGACATTGGCACAAAACGGACGGCCCGATATTGCCTATCGCATGTGGCAGGGCCTGCTCGATGAAGGGCCGAAAGATGCACCGTGGATACCCTTGATACAGGCACAAATCGGTTCTGTCGCGCGCGCGGCAGGGATATCAGTGGCCAACAGCAACGCGCCTGGACCAACGGCTGAAGATGTTAAAAACGCACAAGAAATGTCGGAGGAAGACCGGCAGGATATGATCCGCACCATGGTGGCCGGCCTGTCGGAAAGGCTGGCAAGAGAAGGTGGTTCACCGTCAGAATGGGCGCGCCTGATCCGCGCTTACGGTGTGCTGGGCGAGACTGGCAAAGCCAATACAATCTGGTCCGAGGCCAAGGAGAAGTTTGACGCGGATCCAAAGGCCCTGAAACTGTTGCACGAGGCGGCGCGGGCGGCGGAAGTTTCACGATGAGCCGGGTTTACAGCGATGTTGAAGACTATCTGGCAGAGCTGCCGGAGTTGACGGCACTGATGGGCCTTGATCTGGGGGACAAGACCATCGGCATCGCCATTTCAGATGCTTTTCGCACCATTGCCACCCCGCGCGAGACCATCAGGCGCAAGAAATTTGGGCTGGATGCAACGCGGCTGGAACAACTGATTGACGAAAACAATATCCACGGTCTGGTACTGGGGATGCCCCACAATATGGATGGATCCGAGGGGCCACGCTGCCAATCGACACGGGCGTTTGCGCGTAATTTCACGGCGCGGCGCGACATACCGATCCTGCTTTGGGACGAGAGGCTGTCCACAGTCGCGGCAGAACGGGCGTTGCTGGAGGCTGATACCTCTCGGCGCAAACGGGCGCTGGTAATAGATCACGTGGCCGCCTCCTATATCCTGCAAGGAGCGCTGGATCGAATGGCGCATATCCGCAATGGATGAGGTCTGGAAGAGAGATGAGATCGACAGCCCTTGCGTCAATATCTGTGTGATGCACCGCAAGGCCGAAATCTGCATCGGCTGTTATCGCACGATTGACGAAATCAGCAAATGGTCTGTGATGAATACCCGAGAACGCAAAACACTGGTTCGAGAATTGCCATCACGGGCGGGCCTGCTGGTTGGCAAGCGCGGTCAGGCACGCCGATCAAGACGTGACAAAGCCAATAAAATTTGATAGATTTCCCAGTGGCAGGGGTTATTTTTTCGGGTGGGGACGCAAATGCGCGTGCTGCATATTGTCATAGCTATCAGTTTGTTGGCCGTGTTTTTACGTCCCGATACGCAACTCAAGGACATCGTGCTCAAGGCGGATATGATCTGGTCAGGCGGCGCGGCGCTGCTGTTGATCGGCATCCTTTTGGGGCGATTTTCCGCGCGCTGGCCAACGCCCAAAAACACCCTGAAAATGGCGGGTTTAGGCTTGATTGTGGTGCCGCTTTTGGGGCTGGTAGAATACTCTGTTGAATGGCGAAGATCTCTAACTCTGGCGCAAAATCAAACGGTTGTTCTGTCTGCCGCAGCGGTTGAATCCGTTTCCAGCTACATTGTACAGGCACGCGACGGGTTGTTTCGCACCAAAGCGCTGGTTAATGGCACTTCGGTCGAGATGTTGATTGATACCGGTGCTACAGTGGTTTTGCTAACCTATGAGACGGCCCAAAAAATCGGTATTGATGTCGCAAAACTGGATTTTTCCGAGCCGGTAATCTCTGCCGCCGGCGCCTTGGAGATTGCCAATATCACACTGGATCATTTGAGCATCGGTGATATTTCACTCAACAACGTACAAGCGGCGGTTTCACCCAAAGGACAGAGCCATTCCAATCTGCTGGGGGCTAGTTTTCTATCTCGGCTGGATGGCGCGGTATTTACTGGCGACCAAGTGGTTTTGCGCAAGGTGCTGCGTTAAAACAACGCCTTTCGCAGCATGTTCACTGCCACCAGAATCAGAAAAAAAGCGAACACACGTTTGAGCGGCTTGGGGTCCATGGAATGGGCGATTTTGACGCCAATCGGCGCGGTCATCAGGGTCATGCAAATGACAACCAGAAAAGCTACCAGATTGACATAGCCAACAGTGAAGGGGGGCAGGTTTTCCAAAGGTGGTTTCGCGATCAAAAAGCCGAGAACCGATGGCACCGCGATGATCACTCCAAAGCCTGCGGCGGTGGCCACCGCGCGGTGGATCGGGATGGCGTAAAGTGACATCAGGGGCACGCCAAAGCTGCCACCGCCAATGCCCATCAGCACCGACATAAACCCCAGAACCGGGCTGGCGATGGCACGTTTTACGCCGGTTGGCATCTGCGCACCCAGCCGCCAGTGCTCCTTGCCAAAACCAAGGTAGAGGCCAACGCAAATGCCCAGAACCCCGAAAACCGCCGTCAGGGTGGAACTGCGCAATTCGGTGGCGGCAAACACTCCGATCAGCGCACCAATGGCGATGCCGATGGCCCATCCCCGCAGTACATCCCAATCCACGGCACCCTTTTTGTTATGCGACAGAACCGAGCGTACAGAGGTGAAAATGATGGTCGCAAGCGACGTTGCGAGGCAGATTTGCATCAATTGAGGATTGTCATAACCGAGACTGGAAAAGGCATAGAAAAACGCGGGAACCAGAATAATACCGCCGCCCACGCCCAGCAATCCCGCCATTACACCGGCGAATGCGCCAATCACAGCGAGCAGGATCAGCATCGGCAAGGCGGTCATCAGATCGGGCATGGCGTTAGCTTTCTTTCAGGCGGGTAATGTGGCTCAGGGCCTCTTGTACAACTTCCGGGCCAGCGTTGGCTTCATGGGATTTCTCGGACAAGACACGGCGCCAGATACGTGCACCGGGACGGCCCAGAAACAGCCCCAGCATATGACGGGTAATCTGGTTCAGACGCCCACCTTTGGCAAGATGTCTTTCGATATAGGGCAGCATTTGAATGACGACCTGTTCGACGTTGGTGTCACTATGGGTTTGAAAAATACGCCGATCTGCACTGGTCAAGATACTGGCCGGATCGTGATAGGCCGCGCGCCCGATCATCACCCCGTCCAGCCCTTTATCAAGCTGCTCCAGCGCAAGGTCCAGAGAAGAAATTCCGCCGTTCAGGATGATTTCAAGTGCCGGAAACTGGGCTTTCATCCGGTGCACCAAATTATAATCAAGGGGCGGGATATCTCTGTTTTCTTTCGGGCTTAGCCCGTCCAGCCACGCCATTCTTGCATGAATTGTGAAAGAATTGACCCCGCGTGCCGAAACCGTTTGCAGGAAGTCGGGCAGGATTTCCGCAGGTTTTTGCCGGTCCACCCCGATGCGACATTTCACGGTGATCTGGGCCGCGCCCGCGGCCTCGATCATCGCCTGAACACAGTCGCCGACCAGTGCCGGTTCTTGCATCAAAATGGCCCCGAAACGCCCAGATTGAACCCGATCAGAGGGGCAGCCAACGTTCAAATTGACCTCGCGATAGCCATATTCAACCGCAATCGCGGTGGCTTGCGCTAGCTGATCCGGCTCTGCTCCGCCCAATTGCAACGCCACCGGCTGTTCAGCCGGATCAAACCCAAGCAGCCGATCCCGATCACCGTGGATCACCGCCATAGCAGTGACCATTTCCGTGTAAAGCAACACCTCGCGCGACAGCAAACGGTGCAGATAGCGACAGTGGCGATCCGTCCAGTCCATCATCGGTGCAACGCTCAGGCGTCTGTTTATCGGCTTCGTATTCATCAGTTCCGACACATACAGCAGTTCACGCCCAACCCGCTAGGGTTTCTTGCGTCCTTTGCCGGACGGTATTTTCTGATCAGCCGCAGCTTTGGCACGACGGGCTTTGTTTTTCTTGCTGTTGGGCTTGCCCGCAGGCGTTGGAGCGCTGGTGTTCTTGGGCTTTTTCTTGCGTGGCGTCGGTGCATCATCCCAATCAATCGGTGCGCTATCCGATTTTGTTTTTGGCTTGCCCCTTGGGGGTTTGCGATCCCGTTGGCGCGCGGAAAAACTGGGGCGCGGCGTATTGGCCAAAGCTGGCGGATTATCGAGTTGGGTAACAATGCCGCCCTCAAGGCGCATGTTTTTGCCTATTGCCGCAAGGAAGGTTTTGACGCTGCCCTTGCTGATTTCTACATAGGATTCTGTATCCGCCACGCGGATCGCGCCGATATCTTCTTTGCTAATGTTCCCGGCCTTGCATAGCATCGGTAAAATGCGGCGCGGCTCAGCGCGATTTTTACGCCCGCCAGAGATTGAGAACCATACACTCCCGCCGAAATTGGCGCGTGGTTTTGGCGGCCCGTCACTGCCTGCTGGCGAGAGTTCTTCGGGTGCGGAATGTTTAGCGGTATAGAGCCGCAGGTAGGCGGCGGCGATTTGATCGACGCTAAAGCTGTTGACCAAGTTTTGCACCGGGGTGATTTCCGAATCAGTAATCTGTTGCAGCCAAGTGGCGTCTTCCAGAATGCGTTGTTGATCGCGCACCCGCACTTCAGTTGCCGAGGGGGCTTCGCACCACTGGGCCTCGACCTTGGCGGATTTCAAAATGCGTTCGGATTTGCGCCGTGCCTTGGGTGGCACAATCAGGGCGCTAACACCTTTGCGCCCGGCCCTGCCGGTGCGCCCGGACCTGTGCAACAGGGTTTCGTGGCTTGAAGGTAATTCCGCATGTACCACCAGATCAAGGCTGGGCAGGTCAATACCGCGCGCCGCCACATCCGTGGCCACACAGACCCGCGCACGCCCATCGCGCATCGCTTGCAGGGCGTGGGTACGCTCGTTCTGGGACAGCTCTCCGGACAAAGCCACCACGGCAAAGCCACGGTTTAACAGGCGGGTAGTCAGGCGATTCACCATGGCGCGGGTATTACAAAACACCAGCGCATTCGGGGCCTCATAGTAACGCAACACGTTGATAATAGCGTTTTCGCCATCCCGTACAGAAACATTCATGGCACGGTATGTAATATCGGTATGCTGGGATTTTTCCGCCAGCGTCGTCACCCGAACTGCGTTTTTCTGGTAGCTTTTGGCCAGTGTCGCAATGGCGCGCGGCACAGTAGCCGAGAACATCAGGGTGCGGCGCTGGTCAGGGGCTTCACCGAGGATAAACTCCAGATCCTCGCGAAAACCGAGATCAAGCATCTCGTCTGCCTCATCCAACACAACCGCCCGCAGGGTGCCCATTTCGAGCGACCCGCGCATGATGTGATCGCGCAACCGCCCCGGTGTAGCAACAACGATATGGGCACCGCGCGCCAAGGCACGGCGCTCGTCACGCATATCCATCCCCCCCACACAAGAGGCAACAACAGCCCCTGTCTGTGCATAAAGCCACGCCAGTTCGCGTTTTACCTGCAAGGCCAGCTCGCGCGTTGGTGCGATGATCAACGCCAGCGGGCTGGAAGCCTTGGAAAATTTCTCGGCCTCGCCTAACAAGGTTGGTGCAATAGCAAGACCAAAACCAACAGTCTTGCCGGAACCGGTTTGGGCTGAAACCAGCAGGTCGGCATCCCCGATTTCAGGTTCGGTAACGGCCTCCTGTACGGGGGTCAGTTTATCATATCCACGGGCTTGAAGCGCGTCAGCGAGGGCTTGTTTCACGGTTTTACAGCTTTATTTGGTCAGCGGGGAAGGGCGAAATTACGGCACCTATATCTTTTCGCAGCCAATGTATAGGGCGATCGTCTTTTATTGTGGGAATCTCTTGCGGCGTTAACAATTCGACCAAAACGAACACTTTAACTGGCGAAAAAGCTTTCCAGCATTGTAATCGCACTTTGTGATGTAAATGTCGGCGCATGGCCACAGTTCTCAAAGATATGATACTGCGGCTTTGGCCCAGAAAACCGCATCATCCGTAGCTGCAATAATAGTTTTGCAGAAATGTTGGGATACTCACAGGGTGAATTTCCCACTCAGAACCAGCCCTTTGGCGCATAGGCCCTGCATGCTTTCCTGTCAGATTTCGACGTTTTCAGGACGGGAAGTGGCTTGCGGTATTGTTAGCCCAGTCTTTTGACGACCAAGCTGGTACATCACCCATGTTGGGATCAACGCGATCAGAAAGACAACAGTAATAAGTAAAAAACCTGTCTCTTATACACATCTGACGCTGCCGACGAA
>JAHRVG010000052.1 GCA_019090795.1 Paracoccaceae bacterium
AACTGGTCGGCCCCGTTAGCAAAGGCTTTGCGCGCCTGTTGCACAAGAAAGCCGTCTTCGAGCGCGAGCACGGCCCTGTCATTCTCATCCACCAGCACAGGCGTCAGGGACTCCGGCACGCCGTTATTAAATGCCCCTGGCAAACGCGGCGGTAGCGAGGCTGTATCGGCCACAGCGTTTCGAGCATCTTCTTCGGCACCAAGGCTCCAGAGCCGCCTATTAGCCAGACTTTCAGTTTCCCCGTCACTCATGCGCAAGCGCTGCACAACGTTGCCAGACGCATCTGTGGCCTCAAGCCCGTAACTGTCATTTTCCCCTGTGTGAAACCCGCGCTGGTTTGTTTCCGCGCCAACATGCGCGACACTGACCGGCTTGTCAGCATCGGCTGTGTCATCGACAGCCCCCAGCCCGACTTGCGCCTTGCCCACAGCATGCGGGTTAGTAGAATTGCCCGCATGGCCGCTCAGATCAGCAACACTTGCCTTGCCATCCAGCGCGATCTGTTGGGCGGCGCTGACCGGCTTGGCTGCGTCAGGCGTGTTGTCAACGCTGCCCAGCCCGACATCGTCCTTGACCAGAGACACGGCTCCGGATTTCCCGGCAACGCTCAGAACCTGATCCGTGTAATCCACCTTGATCCAGTTACCAGCGTATGTTGTGGTCGAGGCATTGGCAGCAAGTGAAATAACCCGGTCGTTGATCGAAAAGGTTACACCATCGACAACGCCTGCGGCGGTCGCAATATAGGTCCAGCCGACTTGGGCCAGCCCGTCACCGGGAAAACCGCCACCCGAGGCATCCCACGCGCCTTTGAGCACCACTGCCTGATCGAGGCCGTCAACCTTCGCCGCCAAGGCGTCGAGATCAAGCGGGGCGAGAACACTCAAACGGCCTATTTTTTCGCGCTCAGAAACGGTCATCAGCTGAACAGACTGGCCCTCAACCAGATCATCAGATAGGCCGCTCGTTGCCACATCCGCCACATCATCGGCTTGTAAAGCACTATCCGCCTTTGCCCCCTGCGTGGCAGATGCCACGCCCAGATTTGCACGCGCAGTGGCAGAGTCAGCCACATCGCCCAGATTGCCGCTGGACTTCAACTGTCCGTCCAGCGTCTGCTGCAAGCCCACAACATTACCGATGCTATGGCCGTGGCCGCTATCTGCCTTGCCATCCAGCGCCGGTTGCAAACCCGCCACATTGCCGATGTCGTGGCCGTGGCCGCTATCTGATTTGCCATCCAGCGCTGGTTGCAAGCCCGCCACATTGCCGATGCCGTGGCCGTGCTCGCGATCTGCCTTGCCATCCAGCAAAGCATTCATTTCGCCAGAACTTGTAACCTCCAAGTTTTCGCGGGCAGCAACGGGGTCTTCAACATCGCCCAGATTGGCGGCTTTGTTCAACTTTCCGGCAAGCCCGATATCGCCGATCCGCTCCCAGCCCGGCGTGGCTGCACGCCACGCATAGGTGCCCGAATTATTTACCACCAGCGTTGTGACCGGGTCGGTGTGGCTGCCCTCGTCGCTTTCCAGCACCTCGCCACCCGTACCGTCATCAGGGGGCGTGATCAAAACCAGCGTGGCCCATGTGGGTTGCGATACACGACCGGAGGTGATTTGAGACGATAACACCGCCATCTCGGTTGCAATCGGGCCAGAGCCAAGCATCTGCTGGGCAAGGTTGTCAACTTTGATATTGATAGTGCTGCTATCACGATTGCCAATAACTTCGTCAACCACGGCCGCCTGCGGCAGATCAGCACTTCTAACGCCATTTTCAGCCATGTTTTATCCTCATTTAGTAGTTGTGTTAAAGGGGCCGGACAAAGGTCCGGGAACGCCGTCTTCGTTCTGGGGCTCAAGGTAGTAATCGTAGTCGCCCTGATCGAGGCAGGCAGCGGTCTGCGTGAACAGCGTCACATCATCCAGTTGACCGTCAAAATCTGTATCTGCCAGAAATGCGAGCGCGGTATTGCCGCTTAGAGCTTGCAGGCTCTGATAATAAACGCCGTCCGAGTTTTGCACAGTGCCGTTGACATCTGAGCCCCCAACCAGCTTTGGCTGGAGCGTACCGGCCGTGGCGCCGGAAATGCTAAATGCAAGACGGTAGTATTTTCCACTGACCAGCGCCAGCGCCTGTTCGAGCGTGTCCGCCGCGCCAGAGCTGTGGATTGCGGTGCCTGCGGAGATGGTCCAGTTTGTCCCTTTGACCCAGTCGCTGTCGAAGGCAAAATCTGAGTTTACCAGCAGGTTTTCACGGGTGCCATCGCCGTCAACAAAGCTCACCGTGGTGAATGGCGCACTGGGTATTGGCGTGCTTATCGCGTGCAAATCCCGGTCCAGCGTGACACCAGCGGGCGTGCGGTAAACCTGTATCTGGCTGGTTTCGAGGTCGGCGGTGGTTGCAATTGTGATTTGCGTAAATCCAAGCAGCCCGGCAACCTGAATCGAATTATCATCAAGCGCCAATGGTATCAGCGCATCAAATGATCCGATAGTGAAGGCGATCACGGCAGATGCGGCGCTTTGGGTGGCATCGGCGAGGGCGGCGAAGGCACGTAATTCAACACTATCGCCCGCAACATAGCTGCTGATAGCCGCGCCGCCATTTGCAACGGGCACAGGAAAACTTACCCAGTCAGGCGCGCCGCTCAATCTGTGTTCCAGAATAAATGTGCTCACAATTGAGGCTGAACCGGAACCGGGTTGCAGCAGAACCTCAATCAGATCCGCATCACCGGTACCGTAATACCCATGTTTGACGGCGGTAAAACGTGGCGCGGCGACAGTTTCAATCCCCAGATCAACAGGTGCGCCGACCCGGCCATTCCACGCAGGCGGTACTTCGGCATCACTCAGTTCATCAATTTCCGGCGCAGCAGCCACCATATTTAACAGCGCCGAAAAATCCTCACCCGCCTCGATTCCACGCACCCGCAAAGCAAGGCTTTCGCTTGCAATAGGTCCAAAATGAATGAGGCCGCCAGCCTGTGGAACATCCCCTGATCCGGTGACCCGCAGCAACCGCGTTGTGCCAATTTGGCCGCTCACGGCCCGCACCAGAGACAGGCCAATCGTGTCCTCCGGATCAGGAAACACCCGAAACCGGATGCCGTAATCCACGCCGTCCTTGATCTCGAGCTCGCTGTCCAGCTCGACCAGCTGTTCGCGCACAGATATCACCCTCGCGGCCATTTGGCTGCGTGCCAGCACATCAAACGAGCCCATAACCAAATCCCCGCGGGTCACAACACGCGCGGCACCATCCTGCACCGCGGTAAAACTGTCGGGCCGGTGCATTAGTTCATACATGCGGCGGCGCGCTTCAATCCAGATTTCATCGGGGCTTGTTTTTCCGGGCAGCGGTAGGTTTTCTGTCAGGGTGATATCGCCCGCGTAACCGGGCCACGGCACTAGGCGTTCTGCTTGATTGTAGTGGTTGGTTTCGTCCAGAAACGTCACCCTAAACGCATGGGGTGGCTCAAAATAGGGCCGTGACCACTGAAACTCAGCACTGTTGCGCGGGTTGATGTGATCAATCACCAAGGTTTCTGGGCGGTCAATGACCACCCCCCATTTAAGTCCGTCATGGCGCGGGGTGGCACGCCCGGCCGCACAGATTGCCTGCAGCATATCGCCCAGCGTTTCCGCCCGGTCATGCACATGGTCGTAATTCAAACCCTTGGCAGTGCACCACTCATACCAATCCGCGATCTGCTCAAAGTCGATCTCGGCATCGGCAACCGGATAGGGGTTCGCGGGGCCTGTAAGCGCGACAAGATAAGCACTGGCAGGGTTGCGGGGCAGCCCCTCAGACCAGCCGGTTTCCGGGTCATAAACCTGCGCGTAGCGGTGCACCAGAGCGTTAAAATCATCAACCGCACCATTGAGCTGGTGGGTGGCCTTGATGCGCAGCGCAACCAGCGCCAGTGGTTTGTCCATATTGACCGGGTATTCAGGCCGGATCGACTGGATCGCCGCCAGAACTGTGCGATCAGAAATTTGCGTTAAAGTGCTTTCATCGGTCATTCGGGTGATTTCGATCTCCCAGCGACCACGACTTGGCAGCGCCCAGCTGTGCTGGCGAAAAAAAGCCTCGCGCTTGGCGGCTGTGATTTCCAGCGTCACGACATCTTGCCACGGGGTGGTATTCTCTGCACGCTGGCGGATGCGAACTGCCACTGTGTAGTTCAGCACCCGGCCCTTTTTGTCGACGGCGAACAATCCGGCAGCAAGGCCGATAATCACCGTAGCGGACTCGGCATCAGAGGCAGTAAATCTCTTGATCGGTGTCTCAATCGCAGCCCCGGCAATAACCTCGCCCGCATCATCACGCGGTAGCGGCCGGACCAGCTCCACACCGCCGCCCTTTGTGTCTTCGATCACTTGTCGCGGATAGAGGGATAATGGCAGATCACCAACGCGCCCTTCGCGCACTTCAATTTCGACCTCATCGTAATCGGCCAGAGAAGTGTCCCCCAGCTTGAAGTCGTCAAGTTTCAGTGGTCCGTAACCAAAACAGAACATTGCCCGGATATACTGGTTGTCGCCAACAATCTCTGTGTAGCTGCCAGCAGCAAAGGGGGGCGAATAGCGATGCAGTCCAAGTGCAAGCGGAATGGGTTCGTCGCGGCGTATAGAATTGCGCCACCCCGCAAGAGAATAGACATTCTTGCGCTCGTCGTCAGGCGATTGCACCGGGATCAATGCGTTGACCAACATCGAGCCGACAACGCTCAACGCTGCACCCAAGAGCACGCCCAACGCACTCTGTGCAAGACCTGCAGTTGGAAGAATAAGCCCGGCCAACCAGCCGCCCAGAGCAATTGCTGCCACGGATACAATAGCCAGCAAAACAGCGCGCAATCCGTCTTTACCCGGAATGGCACGGATCACCACCTGCACACCCACGCTCGGACGGACGCAATGCCAGTACTTCGACACAATAACTGCCACGCCTTCAGGCGAAACCAAGGTCACGCGCAAATACCTATGCTCGTCAATCGACAAGCTCGGCAGCGTGATCTGGACGATTTGCAAGACCGTTAAGCCTGTCGGCAGTTCCAGACTGCGCCGTCCTTGCCCAGGATCAAACAGCGGCGCCATTAAAACAGGAGTTAAAGGCGGGTTTGAAAGCTTTTTCATAACAGCCCTCGGCACGCCGCGCGGGTGTGGTGATAATGCCCTGCCAACCGAGAACGCCAGCGTGGTTGGCTAAAGTCTTCAATCTTGACTTGATCTGCGCTTTGGACGTGCACCAATTTGCCACCCCCAACGGCAATACCAAGATGAGATTCAAACCGCCCTTGCCGAAAAACCAGCACCTGAAAGGGATGGATTTCTCTGTTACTCTTGTGCCAAGGACCCTCAGCCCCCGCCTCGCCAAGCAATTTGGCCACCTCTGCCTGCTCGTCAGAACAGGCATAAGTGCCGACATAAGATGGCAGTTCGATCCTCAACTCATCACGGTAAATTATGAACGTCAATTGAGTGATGAGAATGCCGAGATCGCGGAATGGCTATTGAAGCTGACCAGCAACCGCCGCACCTGGGGCTTTGGCCTGTGCTTTTTGTATTTGCGGAATGTGAAAGGGTTTGGCTGGAACTGTTACCCGGCAGGGCATGTTTACATGCCTGAGAGGGCACAAAAGGGTCTACCGGATTTACTGCGAACTGGAGCTGAACTTGCGCCCTCTCATGGTTTGAAAAGGGACCTATATACATACGTGACCCATTGACTTGGGTCACGTAATCACCTAAATTTATCGGGAGCGATATGGAGACTCCCGATGATTAAGCAGTTTGATAGCCTTGTTGACTTGATGATGGCCTTCCCTAGCGAGCAAGCTGCAATTGATCACTTCCGCTCTATTCGCTGGCGCGACGGGGCGTTCTGTCCGCACTGCAACTCAGAAAAAGTATACCATTTCTCGGACGGAAAAAGCCACAAGTGCGGTGATTGCCGCAAGCGGTTCTCCATTAAGGTTGGAACCATTTTTGAAGACAGCAAAATCCCGCTGGTTAAATGGTTCATGGCAATCTGGATGCTCACTTCGCACCGCAAGGGTATCGCCAGCACACAACTTGCCCGTGATATTTCTGTAACTCAAAAGACCGCATGGTTCATGCTCCACCGCCTTCGCTGCGCTGCGCAAACAAAGTCGTTCAATAAACCCCTTTCTGGCACCGTCGAGGCCGACGAAACTTACGTTGGGGGCAAAGAGAAAAACAAGCATGAGAGCAAGAAACTTCACGCGGGTCGCGGAGCTGTAGGCAAGACTCCCGTTCTTGGCGTAAAGCAACGCGATGGCGAAGTACGCTTCGAAAAAGCTGAAAACCTTACTGGCTCCACTGCAAAAGACATGGTTCGCGAGAACGTAGAAGCTGGCGCAATCCTTATCACCGATGAGGCGCGCGTGTATCGCGGCCTTGACGGCGAGTTCGGGCATTTCACAGTGAACCACTCCGCAAAAGAATACGTTCGTGACTATTTCTTTCACACGAACAGCATTGAAAGTGCTTGGGCACTGCTCAAGCGCCAGATTATCGGCATTCACCATTTTGTTTCACCCAAGCACCTCCAGCGTTACCTTGACGAAATGATGTTTCGTCAAAACCGCCGTGATGTGGGTGAAGGATTTAGAGTAAACCAGCTTCTTGCATCAACAAATGGTAAGCGGCTCCGCTATAAGGAATTGATCGCATGAGCGGTAAAGACGATCCAAAGCAGTTCAGCCTAGATATGTCGTTTGATGAGGCGCTTGGGCGATTTGTTCAAGCAGACCCAGAGGAAACAAGAGACGTGCAGAATGAGATTATGCCGGAGGCTACGATTGATGGGTTGATTGACGCCTTCGAAGCGTCCGCGCAGCAGACAGAGGAAGGTATCGAATTTTGGTACGGTCGAGATTTGCAAAAACTATTCGACTATGCGAAATGGGAAAAGTTTGAGCAAGTAATCGCGAAAGCTGTTACCGCATGTACCGAAAGCGATAACAATGCTGACGATCACTTCGTAGAAGTTTTTCCCCACGTGGGGAAAAACCCACAAGGGGGGCGTCCTGCTCGAGATTTCATGCTGTCACGTTACGCGTGCTATCTAACGGCCATGAACGGTGATGCGAGAAAGAGGCCAGTGTCTTTTGCTCAAACATACTTCGCCATCCAAACTCGAAAGCAGGAGGTTGCGGAACGGGACCAAGCCGTTGCAGTCCCTATGTCCGAGGACGAAAAGCGCGTTTTTATTCGGAATCAACTTAAAGAACATAACAAGTATCTCGCCAGCGCAGCAAAAGGCGCAGGAGTGGTAACGCCCGACCAGTTCGCCATTTTCCAGAGCAAAGGATACCAAGGACTGTATGGCAAGACTGTACCTGAAATACGTCGCTACAAGGGGTTAGCAAAGTCCGCACAAATCCTTGACCGCATGGGAAGCACGGAACTCGCCGCAAACTTCTTTCGTGTGACACAGACGGAAGAAAAACTGCGTAAAGAGAACGTAAAGGGCGTGCAAGCCGCCTACAACACGCACTATGAGGTAGGTCGCCAAGTCCGAGACGCTATGCTCAAGATCAGTGGTGTTGCGCCAGAAGACTTGCCTGCTGTTGAAGGGATCAAAAACGCAGAGAAGCGGCTAAAGGCAGTTCCGCCGCCCACCATGATTGAACCGGAGCCATCGCCCACTCAGGACGATAGCGTGATTGATGATGAAGCCTTCGATCTACAAGAGGTGGATTTACGAAAAGACCTTTGGAAGTATGCGCTTTTGATCATGGTTCAGCGCCCCAACATGGAAATCAGCACGTCAGATTTGATTGCAGAACTTCCCAATTATATTCGTATCCCTGACGGGGCAGAGGCCAACAATTCAAGCCGTGGAGATAGCAAGTTCAGTCAGATTGTGCGCAACCTTAAGTCTCACAAAGACTCCGCAACGAATTTCATCCATCTTGGCTACGCAGAAGGTATCCCGCGTGGGTTCCGTGCAACGGACAAAGGGCGAGAGTTTGTTCTCAAATTTTTTGAAGGTAGGATTTAATGGGGCAATGCGGATGGGTCACGTATGTATATAGGTCCCTTTGAAAACATGCCCTGCCGGGTAACAGATCAGACCGAAGAAACGCCTGAAACGGGACAAACCGGATACCTTGGCGGTGCCGGATGCGCCCAATCGTACGTGGTCTATGGACTTCATGGCTGACCAACTGGCTGACGGGCGCAGCCTTCGCACCCTAAACGTGCTGGATGACTTCAACCGCGAAGGCTTGGACATCGAAGTGGACTTCTCGCTGCCCGCCGAGCGCGTAGTGCGCAGTCTAAACCGGATCATCGAGTGGCGTGGCAAGCCGCGGATAATCAGGGTCGATAATGGCCCGGAATATATCAGCGGCAAACTAATGGCATGGGCCGAAAAGATGGGCATTTACATCCAGTATATCCAACCCCACTCTCAGGCATGTAAACATGCCCTGCCATGCAAAGGGAAAGCCCAAACAGAACGCCTATATCGAGCGCTACAACCGCACGGTTCGGCACGAATGGCTGGATCAGAACATCTTTGAAACCATAGAGGAGGCTCAGGAACAGGCTACGGATTGGCTCTGGACATATAACAATCCCTCTCATGGTTTGCGGGCAAACCACTGCCAGGCAGTGGACCGCCCCAACATGGGCATCGGCGGGATCACACCCGCTATGAAACTAAAAATGGCCGCGTAATTCTACAAGCGGACCCTATGAAAAATGGGGGGATTACCAACCCGCTGGCTGACAGGGGTGTTTACACCCCGAGAAGCACAAGCTGGCCAATCTTCCCCTCTCGGTGATTGCAAACAATCACCTGCCGGTTGTCAGAATGCAGCTTGTCAATTTGGGCTTCATCGACACGCCCCGGATCACTGCCTCGCTTGCTGAACGCTAAGGCCATATTCTGGATCGCGGCACGCTTCCACGTCCCGATCTG
>JAHRVG010000053.1 GCA_019090795.1 Paracoccaceae bacterium
ACACTTCTAGCTTCGTCGGCAGCGTCAGATGTGTATAAGAGACAGGAGCAAGAGACACCGGTTTTGGTAACAGCTATCGGCCCTGATCCAGCGGGGATCACGCGGGTTCTGGCAAAGACGGATGTGGTCTTTGCCGTTGGTCAGGATCGCACTGAAATTACCATGGACCCACCGTCCGAGCTGCGCAACCGGGTACAAATTGTTGCCCTTGAGGGTGTGCATTCTGCTGGTGCCGTGGCTGTGACCGACGACAGCATCCAAAGACGCAAGGTGGCGCTGGTGGGTGGGGTTTCACAGCAGGAAGGCGCTGCTTTGGTATCGCCGTTGCATTTCCTGCGCAAAGCGCTAGCCACGACAGCCGAGATCGTCGAGGTGGATTTGAGTGATAGTCTGCTTGCCAGTCCAGATGTGATCATTCTGGCGGATGTGGGAAAACTGGCAAAGATTGAATCTGTCGCCCTGTCAAAATGGATAGAAGAGGGCGGTATGCTGGTGCGTTTCGCCGGACCTTTGTTGGCGGCCAGCGGCATTGGTCAACGAGAGGAACATCCGCTGCTGCCGGTCCGTTTGCGGGCTGGTGGGCGCAGCGTTGGCGGCACAATGTCCTGGGGCGAGCCCAAGTTGCTCCGTTCGTTTGATCGCAACAGCCCGTTTTTCGGGTTGCAGGTTCCTGATGACGTAAGAGTTCTCAGTCAGGTAGTGGCGCAACCCGATCCGGCGCTCTCTGAGCGGGTGATGGCGATGCTGCAAGACGGGACGCCTCTGGTAACGGGGCGTGATGTCGGGCAGGGTCGTGTGGTACTGTTTCATGTGACTGCGAACGCTGAATGGTCGACACTGCCGCTTTCTGGCCTGTTTGTGCAAATGCTGGAGCGGTTGGCGATTTCCACGCGCTCTGAGGGGCTGGATGAGGAAGAGCTGACGGGGCGTATCTGGGTGCCTGAGCGGGTTCTCGATGCTTTTGGCCGCTTGCACAAGGCACCAGCGATGGCGGGGGTGGAGGGTAGTCGGCTGGTTCAAATGACCCCGGCCAAGGACATGCCGCCCGGCGTTTATACCAGTGGCGAACGGCGTGTGGCGGTAAATGCGGTGCACGCGGATCGGGTGCTGGAACCCGCCATTTGGCCAAATGGCACAGATTTTCTGCCTCTGGAAAAGCTGCCTGATTTTCCATTGAAGCCGTGGTTGCTGCTGTTGGCCATGGCCGCTCTGTGCGTTGATATTCTGGTTACATTGTGGATCGGCGGTCGGTTGCACCGCTCTGTCGGGGGGGTGATTGCTTCCGGTGTGGCGGCAGTCCTTATCGGGCAAGGCGACCCCGCACAAGCGCAGGAAGCGGAAATCCTGTATGCGGTAAACAATACGGTTCTTGCCTTTGTTGAAACCGGCGACGAGCGCTTGGACAATATGTCTTATGCGGGGATGCTGGGCCTGTCATCAGAGCTGTTCCGCCGCACTTCTATTGAACCGGTAGAGCCGGTGGGTGTTGATCTGGAACGGGGCATTCTGGCGCTCTACCCTTTTTTGTATTGGCCAATTTCTGACACCCAGAACCTGCCGTCTGATGTCGCGATCGAAAAATTGAATGCCTATTTGCACAATGGTGGATTGATCCTGTTTGATACCCGCGATTCAAATCTGGGTGGCAATAGTACAAACGGGCGACGTTTGCAGCAGATCGCAGCGCAGCTTAACATTCCGCCGCTGGAGCCGATCCCGACGGATCACGTTTTAACGCGCACGTTCTATCTGCTACAAGAATTCCCCGGACGTTATAACGGGGCAGATGTGTGGGTAGAGGCTGCGTCCCGGGACGCAAAACAGGTCGAGGGTATGCCGTTTCGCAATCTCAACGACGGGGTAACGCCGGTAATTGTCGGCGGAAACGACTGGGCCGCGGCTTGGGCGATTTCGGAAAAGGGGCAGTACCTGTTTCCGGTAGGGCGCGGCTCGGCTGGTTTGCGACAGCGCGAAATTGCGATACGCTTTGGGGTCAACCTGATCATGCATGTGCTGACTGGCAATTATAAATCCGATCAGGTACATGTGCCCGCCCTGCTAGATAGGCTGGGGCAATGATATGCAAACCTTGATCAGTTTTTCGCCATTACTGCCTCTTGCCGCCCTTTGGGCACTTCTGGCAGTTTCTATTCTGGTGGTTTTATTGGCGATTTGGCGCGGCCTGCCGGGGTGGTGGTTGCGCGCACTGGCCTTTGCTGTGCTGTTGCTGGCTCTGGTCAACCCGGTGCTGCGGCAGCTGGACCGTGATCCATTATCCGACATCGTTTTTATTGTTGTGGACCGAACCGAGAGCCAATCGGTATCTGTGCGACCTGCGCAGATCGACAGGGCGGTACAGCATTTGCTGGGTGAAATAGACGGGCTGGAGAATTTCGAATATCGCCGAATTGTGGTTGAGAATGACCCAGCACAAAACGACAGTGGCTCGATGGTTATGACTGCGCTGGCCAAGGCGGCCTCCGAGGTGGCAGAGAACCGGATTGCCGGGGCCATTGTGGTTACCGACGGGCAGGTGCATGACCCCGATCTGGTTGCGGGTTTCCCCGCACCTTTGCATATTTTGCTGACGGGGCAGGCGGGTGATTGGGATCGCCGGTTAGTGCTGAGAAACGTGCCTGCCTTTGCCATTGTAGGTGAGCCGGTAAAGCTGTTTTTGCGGATTGAGGATCAGGGGGCTGTGCCCGATGCTGTTGCCGGTTTCGCGCGGGTAGAAATCTCGATTGACGGCGAGCCGCCGCAGGGCTTTACCGTGGAAACCGGGCGCGATTTTGAGTTGCCTTTGACCTTGCCCCATGGTGGCGCGAACGTGCTGCAATTCAACGTGTTGGCCAGCAAAGGAGAACTGACCGAGCGGAATAATTCTGCGGTGATATCCGTCAATGGCGTGCGGGATCGTTTGCGCGTGTTGCTGGTTTCCGGCGAACCGCACACTGGCGAGCGTACTTGGCGTAACCTATTGAAATCGGATAGTTCTGTGGACTTGGTACATTTCACTATTTTGCGTTCTCCGGAAAAACAGGACGGGGTTCCGGTGCGGGAATTGTCGCTGATTGCTTTCCCGACACGCGAGCTGTTTCTGGACAAGATTGACGAATTCGATCTGATTATTTTTGACCGCTACCGCAGGCGGGGAATTCTGCCATCGGCCTATCTGGAAAATGTTGCCAATTATGTGCGTGCGGGGGGGGCGGTATTGGTGGCTTCTGGCCCCGCATTTGGCGGTGTCGATAGCCTGTGGCGCACGCCGCTTGCCGATATTTTGCCCGCTCGCCCGACAGCACGGTTGTTAGAAGAGGGCTTTGTGCCGCGCATTTCCGAATTGGGTAATCGCCATCCGGTAACCGAGGCCCTGACGCAGCTTGCGCCGCGTGGGGTGGCGCAGGATGGCACCCCTGGCTGGGGGCGTTGGTTCCGCTTGGTGGATGCGCAGGCGACCTCGGGGAATACGGTGATGGAGGGGCCGGAAAGGAGGCCGTTGTTGGTGCTGGATCGTGTCGGGCGCGGGCGTATTGCGATGCTTTTGTCGGATCACGCGTGGCTGTGGTCGCGTGGATTTGAAGGCGGTGGCCCACAGCTTGAACTGCTGCGCCGCCTTGCACATTGGATGATGAAAGAGCCGGAACTGGAAGAAGAGCAAATTTCCGCCAGCGTTTCGGGGCGGCAGGTTCTGGTGACACGGCGGTCATTGAAAGAAGACAATCCGGCGATCCGTGTCGAGGGGCCGGACGGGACTGTGATGGTGTTACAACCAGAAAAAATCAGCCCAGGCCGCTGGCAAACGGAGTTTAGCGGCGAGGAAAACGGGTTGTACCGAATGAGCGACGGTGAGCTGGAGTCGGTTGTGGCCATTGGCCCGATTGCCCCGCGCGAATTTGAGCAAACCATCGCAAATGACACCTTATTGCGCCCATTAAGCATCGCAACACACGGCGGGCGGTTACGGTTGCAGGAAACACCAGAGCCAAACCTGCGGCTGGTGCGCGGCGGGCGGGTTGCGGCGGGGCGTAACTGGATCGGGCTGACCCCGCGCGAGGCATTTCTGGCAAAGGATATTCGCCAAACGCCGCTACTGCCGGGCTGGCTGCTGCTGATGCTGGCCGGGTTGCTGATGGTTGCCGCCTGGCGTTATGAAGGGCGCTAGTGGCGCGGGGCCGCTGCGCGGCTCAGCCGGTCGTTAATGGCAAGACCGAGGCCCACAAAGGGAATTGGTGAAACGGCGATGGAGTTACCATGCTGGGTGGCGATTTCGTCGATCTGGCGCAGATAGGCAAACAGGTTGGTGGCGGCTTCTTGCAGGTTTTTACTGGGTGACAAGTTCAAGGCTGCATCCGGTTGCCCCCCGAACCCCAACAGTATTTCATCTGCTTGTGGATGTAGTGCATTCAGCCGGATCAATGCCTTCGGGGCGTAATGGGATAACAACTGGCCGGGTGATTGTGGTGTTTCCGGATCTTGTGGCTGGGCGATTTCATGGCCAAGGCAGATTTCAATGCGTTCAACCTCGACGCCGCCGGAACGCAGGACGCTGACGGTCGAACCACTAACCGCGAGGATTGTAGATTCCAGCCCCACTTTGCAAGCAGGCCCGTCGATCACCGCATCAATACGCCCGCGCAACCCTTCCAGCACATGTGCAGTTGTTGTCGGGCTGACACGGCCGGAAATATTGGCGGATGGGGCGGCGATGGGGCCGCCAAAGGCTTGCAGCAGGGCGCTGCCAATCGGATGGGCGGGGACGCGGATTGCAACGGTGTTCAGACCGGCGGTAACCAGTTCGGATAGACCCGCATTTTGTTTTAACGGCAACACCAGTGATAGGGGGCCGGGCCAGAACGCGGTGGCCAGTTGCAAAGCGGTTTGGGAAAACTCAGCGTATTTCCGCGCCTCTGTCAGGTCAGCAACATGCACGATTAACGGGTTGAAACTGGGGCGGCCTTTGGCCTGATAAACAGTGGCAACTGCGCGCCCGTTGCGGGCATCGGCACCTAGGCCATAAACGGTTTCAGTTGGAAACGCCACCAAACCGCCAGCAGCCAATAGGGCGCTGGCGCTGGTGATACCTTCCTGATCTGGCGAAAGTATTTCTGTTTTGCGATCCATTATGACGCTGTGTCCGTATTGTGCCGCCCGTATGCGGGCGCTAGAATGGGTGTTTCTTAACGCACCACCCAGCTGATGCAAACCCGAGGAATGGAGTTTCCATAATGCCCTATCATGCCCCGACCGACGAACACCTGTTTTTGCTTAACAATGTGCTGGGCTATTCCCGTATCTCGGAAACAGAAAAGTTTGAAGAGGCCGGGCTGGAAATGGTCGAGGCGATCCTGACCGAGGCCGCCAAAATGGCGGATAATGTGCTTGCCCCTTTGCAAACCAATGGCGATTTGCACCCTGCCGTGCTGGAAAACGGTGTGGTCCGCACATCGCCCGGATATAAAGAGGGTTATCGGGCGATCTCTGACGGGGGCTGGGTTGGCGTCACCGCTGATCCAGAACACGGCGGCATGGGGTTGCCGCTGACTTTGGCGACAATTGTCGGTGAAATGATGTCGTCCTCCTGTCTGGCATTGTCGCTAAACCCGCTGATGACGCAGGGCCAGATCGAGGCTTTGGAAAAGCACGGTAGCGACATGCTCAAGGAAATATATTTGCCCAAGCTGATTTCGGGCGAGTGGACTGGCACAATGAACCTGACAGAAGCTTCGGCAGGGTCTGACGTGGGGGCGCTGCGCTCTAGGGCGGTGGATAATGGCGATGGAACCTATCGTGTTACGGGGCAGAAGATATTTATCAGTTGGGGCGATCACGATGTGGCGGAGAATGTTTGCCATCTGGTACTGGCGCGCTTGCCTGACGGGGTGGCTGGAACCAAGGGGATCAGCCTGTTTTTGGTGCCCAAATACATCCCCGATGCGAATGGCAATCCGGGCGTGGCGAATAGCTTGAGCGTGGTTTCACTGGAACACAAACTGGGGCTGCACGGCTCTCCCACCGCGATTATGGCATTTGAGGAATCCACCGGCTGGCTGGTGGGGGAACCCCACGCTGGCATGAAGGCCATGTTCACCATGATGAATAACGCCCGCCTTGGCGTCGGAACCGAGGGTCTGGGCGTGGCCGAGGCAGCTTATCAAAAGGCGCTGGAGTTCTCGCTGGAGCGCACGCAAGGCAATGTACCCGTGGCGGGCGGTAGCGGCACAATTGCGGATCATGCGGATGTGCGTCGGATGCTAATAACGATGAAAGCACTGAGCCAAACGGCACGGGCGATTATTCTGGACACGGCGATAAGCATTGATCTGGGCAAGGCAAACGGGGACGCGGCACAATTGGCGCGGGCTGCTTTCCTGACGCCGATTGCCAAGGCCTTTAGCACTGATATCGGCAGCGAGGTTGCTGATCTGGGCATTCAGGTCCACGGCGGCATGGGCTTTGTCGAGGAAACCGGAGCCGCGCAATATGCCCGCGATGTGCGGGTGACGCGGATTTATGAGGGCACCAATGGCATTCAGTCGATGGATCTTGTGGCGCGTAAACTGATGGACGGAGGCCTTGCGGCTTTTTCTGTACTGTCTGAGATCAGTGGCACCGCCGCTCAGGCCGAGGCAGATATGCCTGATTTGGCGGCCTTCCTGAGTGCTGCGGAAAACTGCCTGTCAGCAACAACGACATGGATGCTGGAGCAGGAGGATTTGAACCAGCGCTTTGCCGGAGCAGTACCCTATCTGCGCGCTTTCGGGCTGACGCTGGGCGGGCATTACTTGCTCAAGGCAGCGATGGCTGAGGGTATTGACGGCCCGCGCTATGCCGTGGCGCGGTTTCACATTCGCCAGTTGATGACAGTGGTGGATGGGTTATGTACACAGGCACGCGAAGGGGCTGCGAGCCTCTATGCTTTTGATCCCGTAGCGGACGCAAGTTAGGATAGAAACGTGACAATCAGATTTCCCTTTGAAACCCTGCCCGCCGAGGGTGAGGCCACCGAGATTGCCGAAGGTGTCCTGTGGATACGCTTGCCGCTGCCAATGCGACTGAACCATGTGAATGTCTACGCGCTGGATGATGGTGACGGCTGGTGCATTATCGACAGTGGGTTTCATTCCACGCGCAGCATAGAAGTTTGGGAAGCTCTGTTGGCAGGGCCGCTAAAAGGCAAGCCGGTGAAACGTGTGTTAGCCACCCATCACCACCCCGATCATATTGGTATGGCTGGCTGGTTCCAAAAACATTACGGCGCCGAACTGCTGACCACCCGCACCGCCTGGCTGTTTTCGCGCATGTTAACGCTGGACGTACAAGACGGTTTGGTGGACGAAACCATTGCTTTTTACCGCAGCGCTGGCATGACCGAAAGGGTGCTGGAGGGGCGGATTAAAGAACGGCCGTTCAACTTTTCCGATGTGGTGCATCCGATGCCGTTGGGTTTCAAGCGGATCAAAGAGGGCGACGTGCTGGAAATCGGCGGGCGCCGCTGGGATGTGCTGATTGGTAACGGCCATGCACCCGAACACGCGACGCTGTGGAGTAAAGACGATGATCTGGTGCTTGCGGGTGATCAGATTATTCCGGGGATTTCCTCTAATCTTGGGGTCTATGCCACGGAACCCGAGGCCGACCCGGTAAAGGATTGGCTGGTTTCCTGTGAACGGTTCCGATCAATTGCTCATGAAAAACACTTTGTACTTCCGGGCCACAAGCTGCCGTTTACCGGCCTGCCTGATCGGATGCGGCAATTGGTGGATAACCACCATTCGGCGCTGCAACGCCTGCTCGACCATCTTGATCAGCCGCTTAGTGCCGGCGATTGTTTTCTGCCGCTGTTCAAAAGAAAGATAAGCGACGGGGAATACGGGTTGGCGTTGGTTGAATCTGTGGGCCATTTGAATCACCTCCATCAACAAGGCGACGTGACCCGTCAGCGTGGAGACAATGGGGTTTGGTTGTACCAGCGATGTTAAGGCGGGGCCATGGGTAACAAGATCAAAACCACAGCGGAGGCGTATGAGGAATCGGCTCTGCCAGAGGCCTATTCCGTTCAGGTTACCGAAGCAGGCGAGACCATTGAGCAGAATCAACCACTGCCCGAGGTGCTGGCGAAAAAGTCGATTGAAGAGAAATCTCCAGCGGAATGGGCCTATGACCGGATGGTTCTTTACATTCATGAGTTTGAAAAACAATTGGATAAAGATCACGAAGTAGGTATGGGCTTTACCGGCGGTGACGAGGGTTCTTTGCGTATTCAGGGCATGGGATATTTTGCGCCCGATCTGATCACTTTTTACGGAACCGATCCGAATGGTGCTAAAACGCAATTGGTTCAACATGTTAACCAGTTGAGCGTGATGCTGGTCGCGGCCCCCAAAGAAGCTGGTGCCAAAGATCCGAACCGGATTGGGTTCAAACTTGCAACGCAGAAGAAAACACAGACCAAAGTCTGACACGCTGCACAAGGCCGCAGGGATGAAAGAACAATTGCAATCGCTTAAGGCTTTGGCTTAAAACCCCTTAAGCAATGAAAGAGGGAAGCTACAAATGAGCAACTACGTACACGGTTCCGCCGACACTACCACTCAAGAAGAAACATTTGATGGCTTTTTGCGCTGGATCAAACGCATTTCGATTCTGTCGATCAGCGTTTTGGTATTTCTTGCGATTTTCAATTCGTAATCGTCTGGATTTCCTAATTCAGGTTTGGGGGAACGCATAGTGATATTGCGCGTAATATTTCTGGTACTTACAGTTTTTGCACTGGGTGCCTGCGGCGGGAAATCAGTTTGGGCCCCAGATGAGGCAATAGCCAAGCGCGTTTACCACGCCAATGAAGCGCCGTATTTGATGCTCAAGACCATGATCAGCAACCGCACGGGTGCCGGTGGGCACGCTTCGCTGGTGATAAATGGCCCAACCCAGTTGGTTATGTATGACCCCGCTGGCCGTTGGTTTCACAGCTGGGCACCGGAACGCAATGATGTACTGTTTGGCATGCGCCCCGAACTGATGGCGCAATACGACAGTTTTCATGCCCGCGACACCCATCATGTTGTAACGCAGAAAGTATTTGTGTCACCAGAGGTGGCCCAGAAAGCCATGCAACTGGCCTTTGCCAAAGGCCCGTCACCAGATGCGCTATGTGCTCAGAATGTTTCTTCTTTATTAAGGGAACTGCCGGGGTTTGACACGATCAAGCAGACTTATTTCCCGGCAAAACTAATGGCAAGCTTTGGTGAAACCCGGATTGTACAAACCACCAAGCATTTTGAGAATGATGAAGGGAAGAATTAATTCTTCCCATGCCACGGGCCGTTAGCATTTTGGCCCAGCGTATCTAGCCGCTCAAAACCATGCGCACCGAAATAATCGCGTAACCCCTGTATCATATTGGCGGTAGAACGCCCGGTGCGGCGCATATCAAAGAATCCCAAAGCGGCGAATAGGGCGGGAACGGATTGTCCGTGCGCAATAGCCGTGGCGACTAATTGGCGCAGGGCAGGGGTGTTTTCAATCAGACGGTCGCGGAATACGGGCGCAAGGCTGAGGTTGGTGCTGCCGCCTGTGTCGAACATCGCGGCGATTTCGTCCAGAAACACCGAGCGGATGATGCAGCCGGCACGCCAGACCCGCGCGATTGCCGCCAGATCAAGGGACCACTCAAACGCGGTTGATGCCTTTTCCAGCACCTCGAACCCCTGCACATAAACGCAAACCTTTGCGGCGATCATCGCTTGCTCGAGTTGAGCAAGCATCTGTGCCTTGTCGCCGGTAATCGGCTTGGGGGCCGCACCAAAAATGGCTTCCATTTCTTTGCGCCCCTCCAAATCAGCAGAAATATTGCGGGCCTCGACGGCGGCCTGCATCATGCTGGCTGGGCTGCCCAGATGCAGCGCTTCAATCACCGACCAGCGGCCAGTGCCTTTCTGGCCAGCTTTGTCGAGGATCATATCCAGCATCGCACCCCCGCCCTTTGGGTCGGAAGCAGCAGCGACTTCGCCTGCGATTTCTATCAGGTAGGAATTCAGCGGGCCTGTCATCCAGCCTTTGAACACTTCTGCAATTTCGGGTGCTGTCAGCCCCAAGCCATCGCGCATAAAGCCATAGGCTTCGGCGATTTGCTGCATGTCGGCGTATTCGATCCCGTTGTGCAGCATCTTGATGAAATGGCCGGAGCCACCGGGTCCAAACCAGTCGCAACAGGGGGTTTCACCAAATTTCGCAGCTGCGTCTTGCAGCGGTGTTTTGACTTGTGCCCAACTGGCGGCTGATCCACCTGCCATGATTGAAGGACCATGGCGCGCGCCCTCGGCCCCGCCGGAAATACCCATGCCGAGAAACTGTAGTCCCTTGGCCTCTAGTTCCTCCACTCGACGTTCGGTTTCATGGTAATAGGAGTTCCCGAGATCGGCAATCAAATCGCTCGTGTCCAAAAGGGGTGATAACGTGCCGATAACCGCGTCCAGCGGCCCACCGGAGGGCACCAACACTAGAATAGAGCGCGGTCTGGTCAGAGACGCAACAAAGGCCTCGGCCCTGTCAAAGGGCAGTAACTTTCCCTTCAAGCCTTGTGCGGCACCGGCTTTTGCAACCTTTTGGGGCTGCTCAATGGACCGGTCCAGCAGACTGACATTGTGGCCATTTTCCGCAAGGTTTTGGGCAAATGCGCTCCCCATGACGCCGATGCCTACCAATCCCAAATGCGCCATTTTGACCCCCTTATGCGTGTTTGTATAAACACAAACCCTTTGGGGTGCGGTTGTCCAGCGCCTTTTGTCCTGATCTTGGAAAAGTGACAGCGTAGGATTGACCCATAAGTTATCACCGCTTACATAACTGCCATGGGAAAGATTTCTAAACTCAAACGCGGTGATCTGCGCGATGCACTGGTCGAATACGCAATGCAGGCCTGCAAGGATGGCCACATCGAAGTGATGTCATTGCGAAAAGCCGCGCGTGATCTGGGCGTGTCTTCCGGTGCGGTGTACCGGCATTTTGCCGACAAGGATGCATTGTTTTATGAGGTTGTGAAAATCGGCTTTTCTGACCTACGGGAACGGTTTGTGGCAATTCGCGCCGAAGGTGACAAGGCAACGAGCCGAGAGCAGGCCCTGAAGCGTTGCTTTATGTTGTCGCAGACCTATATCTGCTGGGCCAATGAAAACACAGCCCTTTGGCATATGATGTTTGGGCGTATTGGCATGTTGTGCCGCAATGAAACCATGCAAAATTCGGACTTGTCGCGCTATACGCCGTTTGATGTATCGCTAGAGGTGACGCGCGATTTGTTCACGCTGGGGCTGTTGGAAAAAGAACCGGACATGAGCGATATCCGCTTTATTTGGTCTGCGACCCACGGCGCGGCTGATCTGGCGCAATCAGGTGCGCGGATGGATCACACCCAGCTAGACAAAATTTGTGCGGATACAACAGTACGCTGTTTGCGATCTATCGGGTTTGAGATGGCGCTGCCCAAAGCACCCGCCCAGCAATAGCATCCAGCTTGGCCAGCAGTTCAGGATCACGCTTGTCGGGTTGGGTCAAAATAGCAAACTCCAGCGCTTTGTCACAGCCGTTTGTGCAGGCGTGGCGTTGTTCGCCGAGCAGCTTGGGCAGATGTGCCACTAGCCCCTTGGCGTTGACGGAATTGCCCATCAGCGTCTGGATGATCTGATTTACGTCCACCTCTCCGTGATCCGGATGCCAGCTGTCGTAATCGGTGATCATCGCAATAGAGGCATAACAAAGCTCTGCCTCACGTGCCAGCTTGGCCTCGGGCATGTTGGTCATGCCGATCACATCGCAGCCCCAGACCTCGCGATATAATTTGCTTTCGGCTAATGTGGAAAATTGCGGTCCTTCCATCGCCAGATAGGTGCCGCCGTCATGTGCGGTAACGCGCTGTGCGCGGGCAGCTTGCAGGCAGGCTTGGCCTAGGCGTGAACAGGTGGGGTGGGCGACGGATACATGGGCCACGCAGCCCGGCCCAAAAAAGGATTTCTCCCGTGCGAATGTACGGTCAACAAACTGGTCGACGACGACAAAATCACCGGGTGCCATTTCCTCGCGGAAGGATCCACAGGCGGAAACTGATATCACATCGGTAACACCCGCTCGTTTAAGCGCGTCAATGTTGGCACGGTAGTTGATCGAGGAGGGTGTTTGCACATGGCCGCGTCCGTGACGCGGCAGGAACACCATTTTAATGCCGTTCAAGGTGCCGACCAGCAGATCATCAGAGGGATCGCCAAAGGGGCTTTCCACGCTGATCCACTGGGTATCCTCCAGCCCGTCAATTTCATAAACGCCACTGCCGCCGATAACGCCGATCACTGTTTGCATGGGGGTATCCTTTGTTTTCCGGTTTTTTATACCGGCAAGGAAAAAGGCGCGCCAGATATTTCCCGCGCGCCTTTCGAATTTGTGAGGATTCGCAAAATTAGCCGCTCGGCACCGTGCGGATGTTTTCCGGTAACCATGTGGCCAGTTCCGGGAAGACTACCAGAATAACCACCATCAACAGCATCAGGCCCACCATCGGGATTGCGGTTTTGGCGATGTAGGACATCTCGTGATGGGTCATGCCTTGCAACACAAACAGGTTGAACCCGATGGGCGGAGTGACCTGCGCCATTTCCACAACCACCACAATGAAGATACCGAACCAGATCACGTCAATACCTGCTTGCCGGATCATCGGCTCTACAATTGCCATGGTCAGAACGACTGAGGAAATTCCGTCAAGGAACATACCCAACACCACATAGAAAATCGTTAGCGCGACGATCAGGGTCAGGGGGGACAGTTGCAGGCTGTCAATCCAGGCGGCCAATGCGCGGGGCAGGCCGGTAAAACCCATGGACAGCGACAGGAAAAACGCCCCCATCAGGATCAGCGCGATCATGGCCGAGGTGCGCGTTGCCCCCATTAACGATCGGGTGAATGTGCCAAAGCTTAAGGAACCTTGAAACCCGGCCAGAACTAAAGCGCCGACAACACCAACAGCCGCAGCCTCGGTTGCGGTGGCGTAGCCCAGATACATCGAGCCGATCACTACGGTGACAAGCATTAGCACCGGAATCAAAAAACGGCTCTCGGCAATCATTTCCCCAAAACTCATTTTGGGTTCAGGTGTTGGGCGCGGGCCTTTGGTGAAGAAATCCCAAGCCATGATGTAGGCGGCGAATAGGCTTGCCAGCACGAGGCCGGGGAAGATGCCCGCCATGAACAGTTTGGTAATCGATTCATTGATGGTC
>JAHRVG010000054.1 GCA_019090795.1 Paracoccaceae bacterium
ACGGCGATAATGCTGGCGGGCGCGACGGTCTGGCCCCGCCATTGGTCCATAAAATCTATGAACCCAGCCATCACGGAGACATGTCGTTTCTACTGGCAGCACAGAACGGAGTGCGCGCGCACCACTGGCCTTTTGGAAATATGCCGCCTGTTGCAGGGGTGACGCGGGGCGATGTTGTCGGTATCGTCAGCTATATCCGCGAATTACAACGGGAAAACGGGATTAACTGACGCATGGCACGCAATCGGGTTTTGGCTTGCCCTTCTGGGTTACGCCTTGCTTCGTTTTTAACCTCCCCTCAAACGGTGCCAGTTGCCGACAAATGCGACAGGTGGAACCGGGAGCTTGCGCTGGGATGTGGCGAACCTCGCCTATGCGCTTGAGACAGGCATTCTGCCTGATGGCGATAGTTTTGGCGGCTCTATGGGGGAAGTTGTTCAGAACGGCACCAGCTTTTTGAGCAGTGAAGATCTGGAAGCGATTGCCACCTATATTATGGATTCAACGAAAGAAGGAGGCTGAAGTGGTAACAGTAAAGGTTAAGGGTCTGGCGGTTTTGTTTTCCGCATTAATGGTTGCATCGGCACCAAATGCCCAGAGTCTGCAGCAACCACAAACCGCGGATGCCAGCCTTGGCAAGCCGCTGTACGGCCAAAACTGCGCTGTGTGCCATGGGGCGGGTTTGCAGGGGCAGAAAAACTGGCAACGACCGGATGAAAACGGAATTTTGCCGGCTCCACCCCATGATAAAACAGGCCACACATGGCACCATGATGATGGGATGTTGTTTGATTACATCAAGCTTGGCGGTGCAAAAACGCTTGCAATAAGGGGTGTTGCCGATTTCAACAGCGGGATGCCCGGCTTTGCAGAGACTATGTCCGATTTGGAAATCTGGCATGTGCTTGCCTATATCAAATCGACCTGGCCGAAACAAATACAAGCTGTGCAAAAAGAGCAGACGCAGAATGCGCGTCCTGCATCTGAATAGCATTTACGGGGGAGGGATGATATTTTCAGAAACCCCTTGACCTTCCCCTTACTGGAACCCCCATTTAATGTGATGAAACACGAATTTACAAATGGGCGATTCCATGGAAACGCAACACACAACAGCCTTCCTCGTTGAAAACCTGAACTGCGCGTCTTGCGTGGGGCGCGCGGAAAAGGCGCTGGCCAAAGTGACCGGGGTCTCGGTGGCCTCGATTAATTTGGCCACAGAAACTGCGCAGGTGGAATTTACAGCACCAGCCACGCTTGAGGCGCTGGTAGATGCGTTGGCGGACGCAGGGTATCCGGCGGCCAGCCAAGAGGTGACGCTGAACATCGAAGGCATGAGCTGTGCCTCTTGCGTGGGGCGTGTGGAAAAGGCTTTAAAGGCGGGCGACGGGGTGCTGGATGCCTCAATAAATCTGGCCACTGAAACCGCGTTGGTGCGCTATGCTGCCAAGGCCACCACTGTGGGCGAGATTGCGCAGATCGTCACCAAGGCTGGGTATCCCGCAAAGGTGAAAACCGCTGATCAGCCGCAGGATGTGGATAAAAAGGCCCATGAAATTACCCGCCTGGGCCGCATGGTGCTGTTCGCGGCGCTGTTTGCGCTGCCTGTGTTCGTGATCGAGATGGGGGGGCATTTTATTCCGGCGCTGCATGCTTGGGTTCACGCCACCATCGGGATGCAGAACAGCTATTATCTGCAATTTATCCTGACCACGATAGTGCTTTTTGGTCCCGGTTTGCAGTTCTACACTAAGGGCTATCCGGCACTGTTTAAGGCAGCACCCGACATGAATTCACTGGTGGCACTGGGCACTAGTGCCGCCTATGGTTTTTCGATTGTCGCAACATTTACGCCGCAGCTGCTGCCCACTGGCACAGCGAATGTGTATTATGAGGCCGCCGCAGTGATTGTGGTGCTGATCCTCCTGGGGCGTTTTCTGGAGGCACGGGCCAAAGGGCGCACGGGTGAGGCCATTCGAAAACTGGTGGGCTTGCAAGCCAAGGTCGCGCGGGTGGAACGGGGCAATGATGTGCTCGAAGTGCCCATAGCCGAGATCGTCGAGGGTGATGTGATCCACGTGCGCCCCGGCGAAAAGCTGGCGGTCGATGGCGCGGTGCTCGGTGGTGCATCTTATGTGGACGAAAGCATGATCAGCGGCGAGCCGGTTCCGGTGGAGAAGGTTGCCGGCGCGTCAGTGGTCGGCGGTACCGTCAATGGTACGGGTGCCCTGACGTTTCGGGCTACAGCCGTTGGTGGTGATACCATGCTGGCGCAGATCATCGCGATGGTGGAACAGGCGCAAGGGGCCAAGCTGCCGATTCAGGGCATGGTTGACAAGATCACCGCATGGTTTGTGCCTGCGGTGATGGCAGCGGCGGCGCTCACGGTTCTGATCTGGCTGCTGTTCGGGCCGGACCCGGCGTTTAGCTTTGCGCTGGTTGCGGGGGTGTCGGTGCTGATCATTGCCTGCCCTTGCGCCATGGGGCTGGCGACGCCCACCTCAATTATGGTGGGCACTGGGCGCGCGGCTGAAATGGGCGTGCTGTTTCGGCGCGGTGATGCCTTGCAGATGTTGCAAGAGGCCCGCGTTGTGGCTGTAGACAAGACCGGAACCCTGACCGAGGGCCGACCGGAGTTGACGGATCTGGATGTTGCCGACGGCTTTGACACCTCAGAGGTTTTGCGGCTGGTAGCTGCTGTCGAGGCAACTTCGGAGCATCCGATTGCCGAAGCGATTGTACGCAGCGCCAAGGCCAAAGGGCTGGAACTGCCTGCGATTGAGGGTTTCAAATCAATCACTGGATATGGGGTGCAGGCGTTTGTTGATGGCAAGGCGGTTCTGATTGGTGCGGATCGTTTGATGACCCGCGATGGGGTCGATCTGGGTGAGCTAGCCGCTGTTGGTACCGCGCTGGGGTTGAGAGGCAAAACCCCGCTCTATGCGGCGATTGACGGACAAGCGGCAGCAGTAATTGCGGTATCCGACCCGATCAAGGCTGGCACCCCCGCAGCGATTGCTGCGCTGCACGCCTTGGGCTTGAAGGTCGCGATGATCACCGGTGACAACAAAGGCACCGCAGAAGCGATTGCCAGAGAATTGGGCATTGATCATGTGGTGGCTGAGGTTCTGCCCGAAGGCAAGGTCGTAGCATTGGATGCCCTGCGCGGTGGGGATAAACTGGCCTTTGTCGGGGATGGCATCAACGATGCTCCGGCACTGGCGGCAGCAGATGTGGGTATTGCGATTGGCACCGGAACCGATGTGGCGATCGAGGCGGCTGATGTGGTGCTGATGTCGGGTGATCTGAACGGGGTGGTGAATGCTTTTCACATCTCGCACCGCACGATGGCCAATATCCGGCAAAATCTGTTCTGGGCCTTTAGCTATAACACCCTGCTGATCCCTGTGGCTGCGGGGGCGCTCTATCCGATTTGGGGCGTGATGTTGTCGCCTATTCTGGCGGCAGGCGCGATGTCGCTCTCCAGCGTGTTCGTGCTCACCAATGCCTTGCGCCTGCGCTGGGTAAAACCCGCAGCGTCCGAGGCTGCTACACCCGTTAAATCCACAACTGAGCTGCAAATCGCAGCTGCAGAATAGGGGCGAAAGATGAATATTGGAACAGTCGCTGAGAGATCCGGCCTGACCGCCAAAACAATCCGGTATTATGAGGATATCGGCCTTGTCAAACCCCTGCGCGACGCCAACGGATACCGCGCGTTTCAGGATAAGGAACTGCATAAGCTAATCTTCTTGAGCCGTGCGCGTGCGCTAGGTTTCACCATTGAGGATTGCCGCTCCCTGCTGGCGCTCTATGAGGACGAAACCCGCGCCAGCGCCGATGTGAAACGCATCGCCAAAGAGCAGCTGATGCAGATCGAACAGAAGGTTGCAGCGCTCGGTGCCATGCACGACACGCTGTCGCATCTGGTCAAGGAATGCGCGGGTGACGACCGGCCTGATTGCCCTATTTTGGAAGGATTGGGGCGAGGATGATTGTTTTGATCGTCTTGATGCCGTGAATAGTTGCCCTGTACGCCCGTTGGAGCGTGCGGAAGTGATTTGACAGAAATATTGCGGTTACCCAGTCGCTTCCAAAATCACACGGCATTTTTTGCAATCATCTTTCATCTGCACAATCAGCGCATCAATATCGTTAAATTTGATCTCTGGGCGCAAATACTCCACCAGCGCAACGGATACGTGCTCACCGTATAAATTGCCCTCAAAATCCAACACATGTACCTCTAGATTAGGTACGTTAATGCCAAAGGTTGGGCGTTCCCCCAAGGAGGCAGCTCCAAGGTGGACGCCCTTATGTGGCCCTGTCAGCACGTCAAAAAACACCGCGTAGACGCCGAATTTGGGCAGGTGCAGGCCCGTCATCGGCAAGTTGGCGGTGGGAAAGCCGAGGTCGCGGCCTCTCTGGTCGCCCTTTTCAACAATAGCCTCGATCCGGTGCCAGTGGCCTAGGATACGGGCGGCGTTTTCAGGCCTGCCTTCGCGCAGCGCGGTCCTGATCGCGGTGGAGGAGTAATCGCCCTGTGTGTCCGTCACCAAAGGCGCGATGGTGACGCCAAAGCCGTGGGTCTGGCCCATCTTGCGCAGCAACTCTACATCTCCGGTACGGCCCTTACCAAAGCGGAAATCGGCACCCACCACGAGGTGGCGAATACCCAGCCCGTCGCGCAGTACGTTGCGCACAAAGTTTTCGGCGGTTTTGGCAGCGAGGTCTTTGTCAAACGGCAGTTCGTACAATTGATCCACCCCCAGTTTTTCAAAGCGGGTGGCGCGGGCGTCGGATGACATCAGGCGAAAGGCCGGTGCGTCCGGTTGAAAAAGGGCGCGGGGGTGCGGTTCGAAGGTGACAACGCCGAGGGGGGCCGATAGATCGGCAGCGGCCACTCGGGCCAGCGCCAGCACCGATTGATGCCCCAGATGCACCCCGTCGAAATTGCCCATTGCCACGGCAGCGCCCTGATCAGTTGGTTTCAGGTCGGTATAGCTGACGTGGCGTTCCATGGTTTTCCTTAGTCGTTGCGGCTGAGCGCCAGAACCAGCGCTTCACCTTTCAGAACCATCTTATCACCAACTGTGCAGGTGCAATCAAGCAGCACCCGGTTTTTCTCGGGAAAAATTTCGGCAACCGTTACTGTGGCGGTCACATGATCACCGGGGCGCACGGGGGCGAGGAACTTCATGCTCTGGCTAAGGTAGATCGCACCGTGGCCGGGGAGCTGCTCACCGATGATTGCGGAGAGAAGGGAACTTGTTAGCATACCGTGGGCAATACGCCCCTTGAACACGCTTGCATTGGCCGCGTCATCGTCCATGTGCAAAGGGTTATAATCCTCGCTAACCTGCGCAAACATCTGGATTTCCGCGTCGCCCATGGTTTTGGATATGGATCGGGAAAGGCCGATTTCCATGTCTTCAATATAAATGGTGCCGACTTCAATATTGGAACGGGGCATAGTTGTAACCTTTGCTGGGGTGGTTTTGTGGTTTTTAAGAGTGTGCGGCGCAGGCGTCAATATCCATCGCGCAATAAAGGTGCGCGAACGCCTAGAAGTTTGTAATTATATTGCCCGCTCGCTATCGCAGGTGCCCCATGGAATAGGTCGCGGAGAGCTGTGCGCTGTTTAGAAATGATTTCAGTTTTTCAGGGTTCGGTTGGCCATCGGTGGCTGTTTCCTGTGCGGCCAATCCGCCAGTGATGAACAGGCTGTCGAGGTCTTCGCCCAATGCACCGCGAATGTCGGTGTTGATGCCGTCGCCAATGCAGATGATACGTTTGTCGGGGATCACACGGCCCGCCAGTGCGGTCAGGCGGTTGCGGGCTAAATCGTAAATTGGCGGATGTGGTTTGCCAAAATACAGGCTTTCGCCGCCCCGTTGGGTATAGGCGGCGGCAATGGCACCGGCGCAGTAAATTCGTTTATGCCCAAGGTCGACCATAAGGTCAGGATTGGCGCAAAGCATTCGCAACCCGCGATTTTTGGCGCCCAGTAAAATGGCGGCGTAATCCTCGGGGGTTTCCGTCTGGTCGTCAAACAAACCGGTGCAAACCACGCTTTCGGCCTCTGCCAGCGATACCCGTGAAATATTCGCAAGGCCGGGGATGAATTCGGAGGGTTCAAAGAACGGCAAATCCCGTTCTGGCCCGATGTGATACACCTTTTGTCCGAAACTGCCTGAGGCCAGCGCCGCGCGGGCTGAATCGCCCGAGGTTGCAACCTCGTGATACAGATCCCGTGATACTCCCAGCCCGTCGAGCTGCATTTCTACCGATGATTTTGGGCGCGGAGAGTTGGTCAGCAACAGCACAATCCCGCCCTTGTCGCGGAATTTCTCTAGCGCGCTGACCGCATCAGGAAAGGGGGCAACGCCATTGTGCAGGCACCCCCAAAGATCAACATAGGCCACTTCATAGCCGTCAGATACTTCGTCGAAATGGGTGATAATACGTGTCATTGGGTACCTGCTTTACAAGATAACGCCTTGCTATCAGGCTAAATCTGCACCTGCAACCGGGCAGCTAAGGTTTGGACCGCGCCCGTTTCGCCAGTGTCTCGCGCCGTGCCACATAGAGCGTGGCACTGATTATTATGACGGCCCCAACCAGAGTTTGTCGGTCGGGAACTTCGCCAAAAATCAGATAGGCTGCGGCGCCGATAAAGACCAGACGCAGATAGATCAAAGGAGTTAGAACGGCAGAATCGGCGTGGCGATAGGCCTGAATATCGGCAATGTTGCGCACTGCTCCGGTGATGATCAGGATCGCAATGACGATCCAGGCACTGGAGGTCGTGGGCAGGCGCCAGACTGGCAGGCTGATCGGGATGGCGATAATGGTGATCGCAATGGAGGAGGAGAAAAAAGTGCTGAGCGGCCCGTCTGCCTCGGCCAACCCCCGCGACATGGTCAGGGCGGCGGCAAAGAGCAGTGAATTGGCCAACGCAGCCAGCATGCCCAACTCCATGGTGCCCATGCCCGGTCGCAGGATGACCAAAGCTCCGCAAAACCCAAGTGCGATGGCGACGCTGCGTCTTGGCCCCACCTTTTCGCCGTGAAATACGATGCTCATCAAGGTGGCAAAAACCGGTGCGGTGAACATCAGAACCGTCGCGGTGCTGAGCGGGATGCTGGCGAAAGTGTAAAACCCAAACTGGGTTGCAACCCCGATGCAAATGCCGCGTATGACATGCAGCCAGGGGCGCGAAAATCGCAGTTGCTTGCGCAAAGGGGTGATCAGGATCAGCAACGGCACGAGCACCAGAACAGTAATCCCCGAGCGGTAAACAACGATCAGGCGGAAATCAAATTCCAGCGTCAGTTGACGTGCGGCGATGGCCATGGCGCTGGCCCCGATGACCGAGATCGTAATCCATATCATCCCGAGCTGATTGTCCCGTTCCGGAGCACGTGGAATCGGCAAGGGATCCCCCCCGGGACCGGGGTTTACAAGGCTGGATCGAGGTTGGGACATGGGTAATCACCCTAAAAGTAAACGTCGATACTACGCCTGAGAAACAGCAAACGCAATTGCTGTAGCCCCTTGCGGGTGATTGTTCTACAACCGTGTTAAATTGTGATTGGATTGCTATGATGCCCGCAGACGATAAATTCACCCAAGACCACAAAAACCGCGCCTCTGCGTGGTTCCGCGCGTTGCGCAACCAGATTGTTACCGCGTTCGAGGCGCTGGAAGACAGCCAGACCAGCGGTCCGTTTGCCGATTTACCGGCCGGACGGTTCGAGGTTAGCGAGACTACACGCGACAACGGCGCGGGTGGTGGTGGCCTAATGTCTGTGATGCGCGGCGGGCGGGTGTTTGAAAAAGTCGGGGTGAATATTTCAACCGTGCACGGCACGCTGGGCGAACGGGCGCAACAGGCAATGGCGGCACGCAAGGGGATACCCGGAATGGCTGATGATCCGCGTTTCTGGGCCTCCGGTATTTCGCTGGTTGCGCACATGCAAAATCCGCACTCCCCCGCAGTTCACATGAATACACGCATGTTCTGGACACCCCATGCGGGGTGGTTCGGTGGCGGGGCAGACTTGAACCCCTGCTTGGAATACGCCGAGGATACGGCAGCGTTTCATCAAGCCTTGCAAAACCACTGCGACCCGCACAACCCCGCCTATTATGACCGTTTCAAGAAATGGGCGGATGAGTATTTCTATGTTCCCCACAGGGGGCGCGCCCGCGGTGTTGGTGGCATCTTCTTTGACGATCTGAACACCGGCGACTGGGAGGCCGATTTCGCCTTCACCCAAGACGCAGGCCGCGCGTTCTTACCGGCCTTCCTTCCTGTCACCGAAAAACGTCGAAACCAGCCGTGGACCGAGGCCGACAAAGACGCCCAACTAGTGCACCGCGGTCTCTATGCAGAGTACAATCTTGTTTATGATCGGGGCACCAAATTTGGCTTGGAAACAGGCCACAACGCGGATGCCGTTCTAATGAGCCTGCCTCCTATGGCGAAGTGGGTTTGAAGGGGGGGGAGGCAATCAGGCGGTGCGGGCAGTCGCGCCAGTTAAAACGGGAGCGCAACAATTGCTAAAAGGCAAAAGAACCCTACCCCCGCACTGTCTTCAACATCAGCTCCACATTGGCGGGATCTGCATCCGGTGTAATCCCGTGGCCTAGGTTGAAAATATACGGGCCTTCGCGGAACGCATCGACCGTGCGTTTAGTGGCGTCCACCAATTCTTGCCCGCCCGTAACCATGTGGCGCGAGGCAAGGTTGCCCTGCACGCAGCCATCCACCTGCACGTTGGCGGCGCCCCATTCTGGCGTCACCGAATTATCAAGTGCCACACAATCGGCACCTGTAGCCTTGGCGAAGCCGATGTAGTTGTCGCCCGCCTCGCGCGGGAAGGCAATCACTGGCGTATCCGGGTGTTTTTCTTTCAGCGCCTTGATGATCCGCTTGGCTGGGGCCAACGCGTATTTGGCGAAGGCCTCGCCTTTCAGGGATCCGGCCCAACTGTCGAACAGTTTCACCACTTCGGCACCTGCATCAATCTGGGCGGACAGATAGATAATCGTCGCCTCGGTAATCCTGTCCATCAACGCGTCAAAAACAGCCACATCATTTTGCATCAAGGCATGTGCCGGTGCCTGATCCGGTGTGCCGCGACCTGCGATCATGTAGGTCGCAACTGTCCACGGCGCGCCTGCAAAACCGATTAGCGCGGTCTCAGGTGGCAAGCTTTCGCGCAGGTTGCGTAGGGTTTGGTAGATCGGGTTCAATGTCTCGTGAATATCGGCGGCTGGCCCCAGCTTGCCAAAATCATCTAAATTCTGGATGGTCGAGAGACGCGGGCCTTCGCCAGTCACAAACCACAGATCAGCCCCGAGGGCCTGTGGCACCAGTAGGATATCCGCAAACAGGATCGCCGCGTCGAAACCAAAGCGGCGGATGGGTTGCAACGTTACCTCGGTCGCTAGATCGGGGTTGTAACACAGCGATAGAAAATCCCCGGCTTGCGCCCGCGTGGCCATATATTCAGGTAAGTAACGCCCTGCTTGGCGCATCATCCACGCAGGCGGTACGGGCAGTGTTTCGCCCGCAAGCGCGCGCAGGATCAGTTTATCTTGGGTTTTCATGTCGGCCCCGAATTGTTCTTGAGTTGGCGTCTTTTATCCGTTCAAACGCCTTAGGGAAAGAGATGATGTCGCAATCTACACGTTTGTTACTTTTCCTTCACATCGAAAGGGGCTAGGGTCCGCGCCATGAGATTTACAGAACAAAACCCGATGAAAATCGGCACCCGCGGATCGCCGCTTGCGCTGGCGCAGGCCTATGAAACACGCAGTCGTCTTGGCAAAGCTTTGGGCCTGCCTGAAACAGCGTTTGAGGTTGTCGTTATCAAGACGACCGGCGATCGTGTGCAGGACAGGCCCCTGTCTGAAATCGGCGGCAAAGGCCTGTTTACCAAAGAGATCGAGGAGGCGATGCTGGCGCATGACATCGACATCGCCGTGCATTCGATGAAAGACATGCCGGTCGATTGCCCCGAGGGGCTTGTGCTGGATTGTTTCCTGCCCCGCGAGGATGTGCGCGATGCGTTTATCTCGACCAAAGCCGCCTCTTTGGCGGATCTGCCAAGTGGCGCAGTTGTCGGCACCTCAAGCCTGCGCCGCCGTGCCCAACTGATTTCCAGCCGCCCCGATTTGAAAGTGGTGGAATTCCGCGGCAACGTGCAAACTCGCCTGCGCAAACTGAGTGAGGGCGTGGCTGATGCTACGTTTTTGGCGGTTGCAGGCCTGAACCGTTTGGGGCGCAGTGAACTGATCACAGCCGCCGTACCTGTTGAAGATATGCTGCCCGCCATCGCCCAGGGGGCCATCGGCATTGAGTGGCGCGGAGAGGATGCCGAAGTTTCCGCTGCCTTGGCCCTGATCAATGACGCCGACACCGCCACAAGGCTGGCCGCCGAACGCGCCTTGCTGAAAGGTTTGGACGGATCCTGCCAAACCCCGATTGGCGGCTTGGCAGAATTATCCGGAGACCAGCTGCACCTGCGCGGGCAAGTTCTGCGCCCGGACGGTTCGGAGCAAGTCTCCCACAAGATGACCGGCCCCGCCACACAAGCTGCCGCAATAGGTGCCGAAATGGCCGTCTGGTTGCGCGACCGCATGGGTGACGGATTTTTCTGAAACCAATACCGGAAAACAGCGTTTACATTTCTGCAATTTGCAGCGAATGTGCGCGCAATCCGAACAGCATGGTACCTTGCGGGCGTGATGGAATGGTAGACATAAGAGGCTTAAAATCCTTTGTTTCGTGCGGTTAAACGTATACAAAACAAGGCGTTAAGGAGATTGACACATTTTCAGGCCCGATATAGGTCCGATGCAGAAGTTTAGAGATAACGCCAGTTGCGGGCGTGATGGAATGGTAGACATAAGAGACTTAAAATCTCTGGGCCCTAGGCCGTGTGGGTTCGAGTCCCACCGCCCGCACCAAATTATACAATAAAATCAAAATATTGACCTGCATGAGGGAAGATTACTGGGCGGCCATTTCAGATATTTTCTGGCGCACCTCGTCGCTTAGATACTCGTCGCTTATACCTTTCAAGTATTCTAGTGCATGCACATCGTTAGCTTCATATTCCAACCCACGCTTGAAGAATGTCAACCGACCTTGGGATTCATCGATGATCTGGCCCCATGTTTTGGCCCAAACACGAATTTTCGGTTCATCTATCTCTAAAACAAGACCACGAGGCTTTCCAGTTTGCTTAGCCTCAAGTTCGGCATCTCGCGTAAAGCTATTGGAAATGGCTAGGAAATCCCATTCAACAGACGAGTTTTTGAAGCGATCGTCCAGCGCAACCGCTTTTGCATATTTCTTGATTTGATTTATTACATCTTCATTAATGGGTTGTGACGGACGCTTCAATTCGATGACAAGATGTTTGCGTTCTTCATCGGTTGAAGTGGGGAGGCGTTGTGAAAGCATCAGGTCTACGATTCGGGCCTTCCCGTCTGCATCAAAGACTGGTTCTGTCTGGGCCAGTTCATTTCTGTCCTTGCCTAACAATTGCAAGTGAGCCTTTAGAATGTCTGACGTCAGCGCCTATGGGTCCAAATAGTCGTATTTGCTAAGAGAGTGTTTCTGGCTCATCGTGACCACCAAGGAGTGGAAGATGAG
>JAHRVG010000055.1 GCA_019090795.1 Paracoccaceae bacterium
GTCAGATGTGTATAAGAGACAGGTACCAGCCGCACAAATTGCCCCGCCAGCCCCTCACTGACCATCGCGCCGCCCAGCGTGAAACCATAGCCCGGGCCAGCCAGCCGCATCGCTTGATGCGCCGCGCGCAGGATTTGCCGTGTCCCGGCCCGCTTGGCTAAGGCGCGCTCAAAATTGTCATTGTAGGGGTCGAAAACCAACGTAATTGCAGAACTACGCCCGGCCCGCGCCCGCATGCCGATTTCCGGAATAAGACCCTCGCTGCCGCGTTCCACCAGAATATCAAGCGGCTGCACAGCAACAAACGGTGCCATCGCTTTACGCGCTGCAGTGATCTGCCGGGATATCGAAGCCTTCCAGTCGGCCAGATCCCCGGCTGCCGTAAGCCAATGAACCTTCCAGTTTTCCACTTTTACCTCACAGGTTTTTTGGCAATCATAGTGGATTGTCGGCCCACGCCAAGCCTCTTTCAAAATCTTTGCCCATTAAGGGTAGGCACTGCCCAAGCTATTCCCGCCAGAGGTATAGAATCCTGTTGCATGATACTTGCCAAGCCCTCGTCAACCGGATAGTGCCGCTGCAAAAGTGTCCGCTACCTTTTCAAAACGGAGTAAACCATGAACCGTGGTCTGATCATCGGCGTTATCGCCATGGCGACAGTTGTTGTCGCCTCAAATATCCTTGTACAATTTTTGTTCGGCAACTGGCTGACTTGGGGGGCGTTTACCTATCCGTTTGCATTCCTCGTCACAGACCTGATGAACCGTCTCTACGGGGCAAAAACCGCGCGCAAAGTTGTGCTCGCCGGTTTTGTCATCGGCATTCTGTGCTCTTTCATCGGTACGCAGATCATGGGCGAGTTCGGCCCGCTGGTCACCCTGCGTATCGCCATTGGCTCGGGAACGGCCTTTCTAATTGCCCAATTTGTTGATGTGTTTGTGTTCGACCGCTTGCGCAACGAGGCTTGGTGGCGCGCTCCCTTGGCATCCACGCTGATCGGCTCGTCTCTCGATACGGCGATATTTTTCTCCATTGCCTTTTCTGCCAGTCTGACATTCATCGAACCGGCAAACGACATCAGCTGGGCCGGGGGTATTCTGCCCATCCTTGGCATGGGACCAACAGCACCGCTTTGGGTCAGCCTTGGCGTTGCCGATTGGCTGGTGAAACTCTCGCTCGCATTGATCGCGCTGATCCCTTTCCGCATATTGGCCCGTTCCTTCACGGTGAAAGGCGCAGTCTAGGGGCTGTTGACATCCTTTTTGATTTTGACCAACCGCTAAATATTGTGGTTTTTGCAAATAAAGCTTGGTGTTTTCCACAACCCATGGCACGCTGCCCTTATCGGAAACAAAACGAGAGGAGGTGCCTATGATTATTGGGAAACAGGAGCAGCTGGTTAAGGATTTTTGCGGGGTGAGTATTTAGGGGGCAGCCCCCGTTTATATTTCATCCGGCATCGGGGCGTATAAAACCCTGCTTGCCACCTCCATATCTCGAGGAGAGCCTCGGCATCCGGTGCCGGGGCTCTTTCACGTTTAGCGGCCGACCTGTTCCAGTGAAAACTGGAAATAGGCCAACCGAAAACAGAAATCACCAAGGTAAGAGACAGCCCGATAAACGTCCGTTATAGTGACCGCTAAGAACAACCTCGGGCGCAGACAAATGATCCGCATCAATGACGAAATCGAAATTCAGGACTGGGAATATTCCGAGACCTTTCAGCGTGCCTCTGGACCTGGTGGGCAGAACGTCAACAAGGTTTCAACTGCGGTAGAGTTGCGTTTTGAGGCCGCCCGCTCGCCCAGTTTGGAGCCTGCAGTCAAAACCCGTCTGAAAAAACTGGCCGGACGGCGCTGGACCAAAGACGGTGCATTGATCATCACTGCCGAGGCGCACCGCACCCAGATGCGCAACCGCGAAACAGCGCGCGAAAAGCTGGTAGAGCTGATCCGCAAGGCGTTGTTTGTACCCAAGCGCCGGGTCAAAACCCGCCCCACATTAGGATCAAAACGCCGCCGTATGGATACTAAAACCCAGCGAGGACAAGTGAAGGTGCTGCGTGGCAAGGTGCGGGATGAATAGCGGCTGGAACTGTTCATCTTCAACCAAACTTCATTGACAAGAATTTTAAGATTGTCCATGCGAAACCGCTTTGCATCAGCGCGATGGAAATCATCTTTGATTGCATTTAATTGTAGTAGTTCAGATATGGTCTGACAGTTACCGTTTATCAGGCGGCATTTGGTGGGTCCCCGCATTCACATGCGCCAAATTCGGTGGATGGCACAGCGCAAATCTATGATGGCAATGGCAATATGACAGTTGGTTATGAGGGCAAGATCATGACCTACGACGCCGAAAACCGTCCAGAGGACCGAATATGTCTACGCCGCTGACGGCACTCGCCTGAAAAAGACCGTGGGGGATGGGAACAACAGCGAATTTACCGTGTGTGACGTCAGCGCTTGTGGTTCCAACTAGGGCAATTTGATAAGAGAGTGTTTCTGGCTCATTGTAACCACTGAGGAGTGGATGATGAGAAAGACAACCAAAAGCCGTGGCGAGAAGATCGTCAAAGAC
>JAHRVG010000056.1 GCA_019090795.1 Paracoccaceae bacterium
ATTTCAGCCTGATCGAAAACATGATCGGCAATCCAACCGAGATCATGAAGACATGGAAAGAAGCCAAAGATCTGGTTTACAACATCATCAACTGCAACAAGGTTATCATTTCCGCAATCAACGGCCCGGCCGCTGGTGCTGGTCTGGTTGTTGCTATGCTGGCTGATATTTCCATCGCTGGTAAACGTGCCAAAATCGTTGACGGCCACCCGCGTCTGGGTGTTGCTGCGGGCGATTGTGCGGCAATCATCTGGCCACTGCTGTGTGGTATGGCCAAGGCCAAATATTACCTGCTGACATGTAAACCAATCACGGGTGAAGTTGCTGATCAAATCGGCATGGTCTCTATGTGCGTTGAAGATGACGAGCTGGAACAGATTTCGATTGATACAGCGACAGAAATGGCCACAGCATCGCAAAGCGCGACCCGTTGGACCAAGTATTCCCTGAACAACTGGCTACGTCAGGCTGGGCCAATCTTTGATGCCTCTACTGCGCTGGAAATGCTGGGCTTCATGAGTGACGACGTTAAAGAAGGCGTTCTGTCACACCGTGAAAAACGTGCGCCTAAATTCAATCCGAACTGCCCAATCTAGGCAGCTAAACCAAGGAACTCTGCCATGTCAGATCGAGTGTACCGAGAAGTCGGCAAAGCCTATTCGGATGCTTCTCAAGTTGCATCGGGGCTAAAAGCTCGGTTTGATGCGGCGGATTTCGATCCAGCTGGAATTTCATCTCTGGCGGGGCTCTCCCAACTGCCGGTGATGAAAAAAGAGGAGCTGTTAATGCTCCAGAGAGCGAACCCGCCATTTGGTGGGTTCCTCGCTACTGATCCGCGTAAACTGTCGCGGATTTATGTGTCTCCGGGGCCAATTTTTGAGCCCTCACTGGCGGGTGGTGGCGGTCACGGGTTGGATTTATTGTTTAGATCTGCTGACATTTCTCCAGACGACATTATGCTGAATACTTGGGCCTATCATCTGGTGCCTGCGGGATTGTTATTCGACGAAGCAGCGCAGGCTGTTGGTGCGACTGTTATTCCTGGCGGCATTGGCAATCGTGAATTGCAGGCCCAGATTATCGTTGAGACCGGTGTCACCGCAATTTGCGCCAGCACTGCATTTTTTCTGGCACTGGCTGATACAGTAATTGAGAATTATGGCCGAGAGGCGTGGAAAGTGAAAACCGCGTTTTTGGGCGGCGAAATGGGCGATTGGATGGCAAAACGCCGCCAGATCGAGACTGATTACGGCGTCTCCACATGGGCCGCTTATGCCACCGCTGATCTGGGGCTTGTCGGTTATGAAGACGGCCGCGAGGGCTATCTGGTACCAGCCGACAGGATTGTACAAATTTGCGATCCTGTAACAGGTGATGCCTTGGCCAAAGGCGAGATTGGCGAAATCGTTGTGACTACACTTGATGCCGGTTGGCCAATGATCCGTTTTGGTACTGGCGATAGTGCTCTTTCGTTGGAAGCGGACGAGGATGGCAGGGTTACACGGATTTCCGCGATTCAAGGTCGCGTTGGAGCGGCCATTAAGGTACGCGAGATTTTTATCTATCCACGAGCAATCGAGGACGTCGTGATTGCCGTTTCTGGTGCCAGCGCCGCACAGGCCGTTGTGACCCGTGAAAACGACCGCGATTGCCTGCGTCTGTCTTTGGTGTTGGAAGCGGGCACCGATCGTGAGGTCGCCAGTCAAATAGCCGCCGAAGCCTTCCAGAAAACCGCGCGCATCCGTGCCGACAGTATCGAGTTTGTCGATTCGCTACCCGATGGTGCAGAATTTCTGGTCAATAACAAGGATAGCTAACAAGGCGGTCAAACGCTGCCCGTCCTATAGCTGAGTTTATTGTGCGGTATAGCCACCATCGACGACCACTTCCGAACCCGTCATGAACGATGCCTCGTCCGAGGCTAGGAACAGCACTGCATTAGCCACTTCTTCCGGCTGTGCCGAACGCTCCATTATGGTGGTACCAAGCAGTGCTTTGGCGACCTCCGGATCTTTTAGCAAATCATCGGTCATGGCTGTGGCAATTACGCCCGGATGGATCGAGTTGACCCGGATATTGAAAGGTGCGTAGTCCACCGCCGTTCCCTTGGTCAAAAGCCGTACAGCCCCTTTTGTCGCCTGATAGGCCGCCGCTGAAGGTGCGCCAACAAGGCCGTAGATCGAAGAAATATTGATAATGGAACCGCTTCCCGACGCCTTCATGCTATTTAGAACAGCCTTGGTTCCCAGAAAGACGCCTTTGGCATTGATCGAAAAGATTTTGTCCCATTCTTCCTCGGAAGTATCCTGAACCGGCTTCATGATCAAAATACCTGCATTATTGACCAGAACGTTAATATTGCCAAAAGCCTCGACACCTTCCGCAATCGCCTTATCCCAGTTTGCAGCGTCACTTACATCCAGATGCACGGCAATGGCGCTACCACCTGCTTCGGTGATCGTTTGCACCACTGCTCTTGCGCCTGCATCATCAACATCCGCAACGATAACCTGCGCCCCTTGCTCTGCAAAAATCCGTGCTTCGACAGCGCCCATGCCGCTCGCCGCACCACTAATCAATGCAGTCTTACCTTGAAGTCGTCCCATACCTGTTCTCCAATTACATGATTCCAATTATACACGTCCAGAGTGTGAAGAATTAGTGTAATTTGCGTTGACTTAGATCAACAACAATAGAAAGCAGCACCTTAGGTATCGGAAAACGTGGCAACAAAACTCCTAATACCATCGGTGTTCTGGCACCACACAGCGTCATCTTTTCGGTGGATTTCGATTGAATTTCCAAGTGTGACAGGGGCAAGCCCACGAAAAGAAAACCTTTTCGGCGCATTATTCGTAGTTTTTGCGGCCTGATTGAGCAGCAGTGTTGCCTGCAAAGGCCCATGTATCACAAGACTGGGATAGCCCTCGGAATTTCGTGCGTAATCCCCGTCATAATGAATGCGGTGCGAATTGAAGGTCAGAGCCGAATAACGGAACAACAGAACCGGATTCGGTGTCAGGCAGAACTCTAGGCTGCCCAATGCAGTTTTTGAGGTCTTGGGCGGGGCAGGTTTTCCAAGGGTGGAAAGCCCGCGAAAGACAAGATCCTGGCGCTCAGAGATACACAGCTTGTCGCCCGAATAAAACTCGGAATCAACCGTGACAAAAACCAGATCTCCACTTTTGCCCTGCTTTGCATAAATGTCTGAGACCTTGGAAACCCGTGTCACTGGCATATTCACGGAAAGGCTGTGGTGATGCTCCACTTCACCGCCCGCCCACATCCGAGAGGGCAGGGGGACGGGTGGCAAAAAGCCACCCTTTTTTGTGTGCCCGTCTTCGGACAAATCATTTGTCGGTACAGTTGCCAGTGCAAGGCACCAATGCAGACCCAAAGGCACATCACTAGCCCAGAGATGTGGATCAAGCGTGGCGCGAAACCTGTCAATCAATGACTCGGTTAGGTAATCCAGCTTTGTCTCAGTTTTACCGACCCAAGCTTTCAGCGGTTCGATATTCAATTTATCTACCATGGCAATCTTCCTAGAACGAGCGAGGCATACCAAGGATATGTTCACCGACATAAGACAGGATCAGGTTGGTTGAAATCGGGGCCACCTGATACAGACGTGTTTCGCGGAACTTGCGCTCAATATCGTATTCACGGGCAAAGCCAAAGCCGCCGTGTGTCTGGATACAGGCGTTTGCGGCCTCCCAACTGGCATCTGCTGCCAGCAGTTTAGCCATATTGGCCTGCGCGCCGCAGTCCTCGCCAGCGTCAAAACGTCGACAGGATTCAAAGCGCATCAGATTGGCCGCCTCAAGCGCCACAAAGGATTTCGCAATTGGGAATTGCACACCTTGATTTTGGCCGATCGGACGGTCAAAAACGACCCGTTCACTGGCATAACTGCGCGCCTTGTCCACGAACCAATAACCATCGCCAATGCATTCGGCCGCAATCAGCGTGCGCTCCGCGTTTAGCCCGTCAAGGATATGATAGAACCCGCGCCCCTCCGTACCGATCAAGTTTTCGGCAGGGATTTCAAGGTTGTCGAAAAACACTTCATTGGTTTCATGACCTGCCAGATTGTCAATCGGCTGAATTTCCATGCCATTGCCAATCGCATCGCGCAGATCAACCATAAAGATCGACATGCCGAGCCCCTTGCTCTTTACCTCGGCCAAAGGTGTGGTGCGCGCCAGCAGGATCATCAAATCGGAATGCTGTATCCGGCTGATCCAGACCTTTTGACCATTGACCACATATTTATCGCCCTTTTTTACGGCGGTCGTCTTGATCTTGGTGGTGTCAGTGCCAGTTGTGGGTTCGGTCACGGCCATCGTTTGCAGACGCAATTCACCCGAGGCAATGCCGGGCAGATATTTCTGTTTCTGCTCGTCAGAACCATGACGCAGCAGGGTGCCCATGTTGTACATCTGACCATGGCAGTGCCCTGCGTTACCGCCCGAACGGCAAATTTCTTCCATTATGATGGAAGCCTCGGCCAGACCAAGACCAGAGCCGCCGTATTCCTCGGGGATCATTGCCGCCAGCCAACCTGCTTTGGTTAAGGCATCAACAAATTCTTCGGGATAGCTCTCATCGGCACCGTGCTTGCGGTGATATTCCGGCGGGAACTCCGCGAAAAGACCCCGCAAGGCATCGCGAAGATCTTCATGGTTACCACCGGCTGTGGTTACGAGCTGACTCATGATTTTGGTCCGCTAGTTTCAAGAATTTCCTCTTCCAGACGCTGCCAGATATCAAAGGAAATCGGATTTTCGCTTTCTTCCAGAATATGCCCAACAAGGCCAATGGCCCGCGCCATCACCCCAAAGCCGCGAACAATTTTCCAAGGGAACCCGAATTCGCAGCAAATCGCACCAACTGCACCGGTGGCATTGATTGGCAGCATTTTGCCGGATTTTTCCTCGGCAACCGCATGGATTTTCTGCATCAAGGCGATGTATTCACCCGATTTGCCATTTTCAGCAGCGATTTCAAACAGGCGCGGGGAACGGGGATCAATCGGTTTATGCACCGGATGGCCCAAGCCCGGCACGATGGCCTTGCGCGCGCGGAACGAATCAACGGTTTCAATCGCCAGAGCGTCCAGATCAACGCCCGTGCCAACTTTATCCATTGGGAGTGCTTCATAGAGCATCTTGGATGCCCCTTCCATCGAGCCGACAAACACCGTGCCAAGGCCGCAAAGCCCCGCAGCAACCGCTGCCTGTAGTGATTCTGGCGCACCCATATAGGTCATGCGCGCGGCAATCGCCGATGGGGTGATGCCGTGCTCAACCAGCGTAATAACGATGGCATTGAATACCTTGGATTCCTCAGCTGTGGCCTTGCGCCCTGTCAGTTGCAGGAACGCCAAGTCGCCAAGGTTCATATGCCCCAGAATTTCACTCGGCAGGTCCAGCCCGCGTACATTGATCGTGTCGGCATTGCTCCAGGCAATATCGGAGGTCAGTTTATCTTTGCGTCTACCCATTATACAGGATCCCATGAAAATACGTCTGCAGAAACTTCCAAAGGCAGGAAGCTGGCTTTAAGTGCGGGAATGGCATGTTCCGCGATTGTTGTCGGGGTCCAGCCCTCGTCACGATGCACCGAACGGATCGGGCGGGGTTGGTTGATCAACAGGATTTCATTCTTGCGCACGGCAAAGATTTGCCCCGTTACATCATTTGCGGCATCAGAGGCAAGGAACGCTGCCATCACGGCCACTTTGGCGGGGGTCATTTGTTTGATCTTGGCAACGCGGGCCTCTTGTTCCGGGCTATCCACCTTGATTGAGGCAATCATCCGGCTCCAGGCAAAGGGAGCGATACAGTTCGAACGCACGTTCCAGCGCTGCATGTCCAGTGCAATGGATTTTGACAGGGCTGCGATGCCCAGCTTGGCAGCAGAATAATTCGCTTGTGCCAGATTGCCAATCAAACCGGAAGTCGAAGTCATATGCACCAGCGCGCCATTGCCCTGTTCACGGAAATAATCGGCGGCAGCGCGAGAGGTGTTGAACGCACCGTAAAGGTGAACCTTCACCACCGCATCGAATTCTTCGTAAGTCATCTTGTGAAAGAAAGTGTCGCGAAGAATGCCGGCGTTGTTAACCACACCGTCAATGCGGCCAAATTCCTTGACTGCAACCTCAACCATATTGCGGGCTGCATCAGCATCGGAAACACTGCCGCCATCGGCAACGGCATCACCACCGGCAGCTTTGATTTCATCAACCACTTTTTGCGCCGCGGTAACACTTTGGCCAGACCCTTTTAACGATGCCCCCAAATCATTTACCACAACAGCGGCGCCCTCAGCGGCACAGGTTAGTGCGATGTCGCGGCCAATACCGCCGCCAGCGCCCGTGACCAGAATTACCTTGCCTTCGAGTGTCTTACCCATAATCGTATCTCCCTATTTCTTGTTGCGGTATTTATCCAAACCGCCAGTGTGCATAACCCGTCCCATCAAAGGTACGCCAATGATTTCTTCAGTTTTCTGCGCGGCGAGGATCATTTTGTCCAGATCAATACCAGTTTCAATGCCCAGTTCGTGGCACATGAACACCGCATCCTCGGTGCAGACATTACCAGCCGCACGGGCGTGGCCGTGACCGGCAAACGGGCAGCCACCCAACCCAGCGATCGAGCTTTCAAACATGTCCACACCCATGGACAGCGCCGCATACATATTTGCGATCCCCATACCACGTGTGTCATGAATGTGCATACCGATACGCGCAGTCGGGGCCATTTCGCGCAAACTGCCGATCATACGTTTCACGGCTTCGGGATTGCCCCAGCCCATGGTGTCGGCAATCACAAGGATAGGCAGCGGGGTATTTTCTTCTTCGCACAGATCAATGATAAAACGGAAATCATCCAGCACCCGTTCTTGCGGGATCTCGCCCTCAAAGTTGCAGCCAAAAGCAGTCATCACATAGGCGGCATCAACGGTGAGGTTTTCCTCTTTGTACAGCTTCACCCATTCGCGCTGCTTTTCGCGCATTTCCATTGAGGACGCGTTATTATTCTGGCGCGAAAATGTGTCAGATGGATAGAACAGTAGGCGCGGGTCGATATCGACTTCATGCGCGGTCAAGGCTTTGCGAAAGCCTTTGTCGTTCAGCCAAAGTGCGGTGTAATCCACACCCGGTGCGCGTTTGATGCGCTGAAACAATTCACCTGTGTCAGCCATTTGCGGAACGTATTTCGGGCTGACAAAACTACCTACCTGAATGCGTTTCAGGCCCGTATCGGACAGCAGGTCGATCAGTTCGATGCGCTCCTCAATAGGGTAGATCTTCTTTTCGATCTGAAAACCCTCGCGCGGGCCTTCTTCGCGGATCTCGACGAATTTTGGAAAGTCACTCATTCTTCTTCACTTTCATTAGAAATGATTTCGGCAATAGCCTGACCACGGTCAACCATCATGCCCTTTGTTACAGAAATATTGCTGGCAATGCCGGAAGCTGCCGCTTTGATCGAAATTTCGAGCTTCATTGATTCCAGAATGGCGATCACATCACCCTCTGCAATTTCATCACCGTCCGAGACGACAACATCAACGATCAAACCCGTAAGTGGTGATTCAACCACCCGTTCCGCCGATGCGGCAGCACCCGCAAAGGCAAGAGGAGGAGCCGCATGAAACAAGCGGCGTGCATCTGACGCGCTGAGCTCAATTGCGTCGCCATTGACTCGCGCATCCAGCATCAGCGTTTCGCCATTGTGGTTAACACGCCAGCGTCCGGTTTCCAGTTCTTCGCAAGTAAGGGACAGGGGAGTTTCATCGGCGTCAAATACAGTAAACTCACCGCCTGACCCAATCGGACCAACCCTCAATTCCTCAGAATCGCGCCCTGTGCTCATTAAGGTGACACGCTGGCCAGCATCCACCAGAGCATCGCCCACATTCAGACGCCAGCCGGTAAAGGCACTGCGTTTAACCCAAGGATTGGTGGTACCATCACAGCGCCCGTTAGAGACGAACAGCACGGCCGCGACCGCGCGCCAAAGATCAGCCATCTCGTCCACAGGCGGCGTTGTCAGGGCATCAAGACGGGTGTCGATCCAGCGAGTGTGCACGTTCATTTTCGCAAACTCCGGATCGCGGGTCAGCGCGGTCAGGAAATCACGGTTGGTTTCAACCCCTGCAACGATGCAATGATCCAGCGCCTCGGCCAGTTTCGCCAGTGCTGTTTCACGGTCATCGCCGTGGACGATGATCTTGGAAATCATCGGATCATAGAACGGGCTAACCTCGTCGCCTGCCTCGACACCACTGTCAATACGCACACCATCGGGCAGGGACAGGGTAGTGATTTGGCCTGTTGAGGGCGCAAACTGGTTTGCAGGGTCTTCGGCATAGAGCCGCGCCTCGACCGCATGACCGGTACAGGTGATATCGTCTTGGGTCAGACCAAGGCCGGAACCTTCAGCAATTCCCAGATGCAGCGCTACCAGATCAAGGCCAGTGATGGCCTCGGTCACGGGGTGCTCCACCTGAATGCGGGGGTTTACCTCAAGGAAGAAATATTCGCCGTTCGCGACCAGAAACTCAACTGTTCCCAAACCGCGATATTTCAGGCTCTCACCCAATTTCACTGCATCTGTGGCGATCCGGTCCAGCAGATCACGCGGCAGACCCCAGGCGGGGGCTTCCTCGATCACCTTCTGGTGGCGCCGTTGCAAGGTGCAATCGCGCTCAAACAAGTGCACCACATGGCCCGCACCGTCACCAGCGATTTGCACCTCGACATGGCGCGCGGCAGGCAAGAAGCGTTCCAGCAACATACCCTCAGAGCCAAAGGTCGATTTCGCCTCGCGCAGCGCGCCCTCGATATCGGCCATCAAGGTGGCCTCATTTTCTACAAGGCGCTGACCACGCCCGCCGCCGCCGCCTACAGCTTTGAGCAGCACCGGAAAGCCCATTTCGCACACCCCGGCGGCGATTTCGTCAGGGTCGGATTTGGCACCAGCCGCACCGGAAACCACCGGCACACCCGCGGCAATCGCAGCCTCTTTGGCGCTGGCTTTGTCCCCAAAACGATCCAGCGTCTCGGCGGTTGGACCAACAAAGATCATACCCGCGGCCTCTACCGCATTGGCAAAATCCGGGTTCTCCGCCAGAAACCCGTACCCAGGGTGGATGGCATCCGCGCCAACGCGCTTGGCCGCATCAATCACCGCGTCGATTTTCAGATAACTCTCGCTGGCCGGACCCGCACCGATCAGGATCGAGCGGCCAATATCACGCACATGCAGCGCGTTAGCGTCCGCTTCGGAGTGAACACCAACAGGTGTGATGCCTAGCAAACGCGCAGTACGCGCGATCCGGCAGGCGATTTCACCGCGGTTGGCGATAAGCAATGTCTTGATTTGCATGATGCTCTCCTTAGAACCGGAACACGCCGAAATTGGTTTCTACTTTGGGCCGACGTGATGCCAAATCCAGCAACAGGGACAGCACATCACGGGTTTCACTTGGCGCAATCACATTGTCGATCCACAGGTTCGATGCGAAATTGTAGCAGCCCTGAAAATCTTCGTATTCTTTGCGCACAGGGGCCTTGAAGGCCTCTTCTTCCTCTGGTGTCCAGCTCTTGCCTTCACGTTCCAGAATTTGCACCTTCACTTGCGACATCACACTTGCGGCCTGCTCTGGCCCCATGATCGCGGCACGGCCAGTAGGCCAGGCAAACATAGCATCCGGCTGGAACGGGCGCCCCAGCATAGCCAGATAACCCGCGCCATATGATCCGCCCGTAATGATGGTATATTTCGGCACACGAGCCGAGGACATGGCGGTAATCATCTTGGCACCAGCCTTGGCAATACCGGCCTGCTCGGCCTCTCGGCCCACCATAAAGCCGTTCACATCCGCCAAGAACAACAGGGGAATGTCGCGCTGCACACAAAGGTTAATAAAATGCGTGGCCTTCAGTGCGGCTTCGACAAACAGCACACCGGTGTTGGCCAGAATACCAACCTCATGTCCATCTATACGCGCCCAGCCTGTCATCAAGGTATCGCCAAACAGGGGCTTGAATTCATGAAAATCGCTGTCATCCACCAAACGGGCCACTATTTCGCGGTTGTCCGTTGGCACCTTGGCATCGCGGCTGACGATGCCGTGAATTTCCTCTAGCGGATAGGCAGGGGGCAGTGAGGCCGCAGGCGTTTTGCGTGGTTCGGCCTTTTCGCCCAAATGCGAAACGATCTGGCGGGTGATGGCCAGCGCGTGGGCATCGTCCTCGGCCAGATGATCGGTCACGCCGGAAAGGGAAGAGTGCATTTTCCCCCCGCCCAGTGTTTCCGCGTCAATCTTTTCACCCGTGGCGGCAAAGGTCAGTTCCGGCCCGCCAAGGTACATAAACCCCTGACCACGCACGATAACCACTTCGTCACAAAGCGCGGGAATATAGGCACCACCGGCTGTACATGGCCCCATAACAACCGCAATTTGCGGCACGCCGTCACCGGACATGCCAACCTGATTATGGAAAATAGACCCGAATTGGCCCTCATCGGGAAAGATGCTGGCGATTTCAGGCAAGAAGGCACCGCCGCTATCAACCAGCGTAATCACCGGCAGGCGATTTTGCCACGCCATGCGCTGCGCGCGCACGTGTTTTTTGCAGGTCATGCCAAAATATGTGCCACCTTTTACGGTCGCATCATTGGCAATGATCATGCATTGGCGCCCCTCAACCACCCCGATTCCGGTGATGATGCTGGCCCCCGGCGGTACACCATCATATTTTCCGAGACCGGCAAAATCGCCCAGTTCCAGAAACGGTGTTCCCGGATCAATCAGGCGTTCTACGCGTTCGCGCGGCAGCATTTTACCTTTGCCAGTATGGCGATCTCGGGCCTTCTTCGGCCCCCCAATCCGTTGTGAACGTCGCAATTCGTGCAGCTCGTCCAACTTCTCACGGTAATGCGCTTCATTGGCACGGAAATCATCCGCACCGGTGTTGATCATAGATTTGAGCTGGGTCATGGCAGGTCCGGAAATTCTCTGAGGGTAAGGGCAACCTTGGCAACCCCTGGTTTTTCAAAAGTGTCGGCGGCAACGATGGTGATGTCAGCCTTGAACACCAGCGAATCGCGCAGACGGGTTTCGAGTTTCGCCTTTAGCGCCGCGTCATCACTGGCATCCCGCTCCGGGCCACGCTCGACAATCACCTTAAGCGCACCCTGAGTGGTGTGGCCGTCGAAATCAGCAACAACCCGCATGATCCCGTTGGTATCAGGCATCATGTCATTAACAATGCTATGAATGGCAGAGGGAAAAACATTTGCCCCGCGCACGATCAACATATCATCGGTGCGCCCGATACAGCGAATTTTCGGGCCGGTACGTCCGCAAGAACAGGACGTGCCCAGCACTTCGATGAAATCACCCGAACGAAAGCGCAGCACGGGGCTGGCCTGCCGCCCAAGGGCGGTGTAGATCATTTCGCCTTTCGCGCCTTCTTCAAACGGGATGATTTTACCACTGTCAGGATCCAGAAGTTCAGTAATGATGTGATCCATGTTGACCATATGCATACCGGTTTGCGCATCACATTCGGCCCAATAGGTCACACCTAGATCGGTGCCGCCCAGCATTTCCGTGCATTTAGCCCCCCAGAGCTGTTCAATCCGATTGCGGATAGCTGGAATGCCACCGCCCGGTTCACCACCAACAATGACGCGCTCAACGCCCAGTTCGGTTGCCTTTACACCCAGGATTTCCTCAGCTTTTTCGCCCAGATGTAGAACAAAATTCGGCGCGCCAACAATGGCGCGGGGTCGGGTATCGGCACAAGCCCGCAGCAAACGGTCTGCACCGCCATCCGCGCCGATCGGCACATCAACCGCGCCCATGTATTGCAGCGCCTGAACCACCGGAATACCACCAACAAACCCCTTGGCCAGTGAAAACCCGTGCAACACCAGATCACCGGGACGAATGCCATTGGCAAAAAAACAGCGCGCCGACATTTCATGCCACATCTCGGCATCCGATTGGGTCATCGCCACATAGGACGGGTTGCCCGTAGTGCCCGAAGAAGCCTGCATTTGAATAACATCGCGAGGATTGGCAGCCAGATGCAAGCCAAAGGGCTTGCTGGCCGCCAGGCTCTCGCGGATGTCGGTTTTAAAGGTATAGGGTACCTTTTGCAGGTCTTCTATTGTACGGATATCATCAAAATCAACGCCAGCTTCGGCCATAACATTCTGATAAAATTCCGAGTTAGCCTTGAGGTAGGCCATCTGTGCAACCAGATTTTTCTCCTGGATGCGCTTTACTTCCTCCAGAGGGGCCACTTCGATTTCATGCCAGCAATCTGCGTCAAGCTTGTCAAAGGCGTCCGCGCGGCGATATTGCATTCCGTATTCCATTTCTGTGCTCCCTTCTGGAAAGGCCGATTAGTAAGAACGTGGCAAGCCCATGACCGATGCCCCGATATAGCTGAGGCATAATTCACGGTTCACAGGGGCGGTGCGTAGCAAGCGCATCAGCGGATACATCTCATAGATGCCTGTATCCTCGGTAAATCCAGAACCGCCGTGGGTTTGCAGCGCAGCATCGAGCGCCTCGATTCCGGCCTCGGCAGCAGCGTATTTCGCCATGTTGGAGCTTTCTCCGGCAGGCAATTTATTGTCAAACTGCCAAGCGGCACGGCGGGTCATCAGGCTGGCCATCTCGATATTTGTGTGAGCCTTTGCCAGCGGATGCTGCACGCCTTGGTGGGCACCGATCGGTTGGCCGAAAACTTCGCGTTCATTGGCATACCCAACCGCTTTGGTCAGGGCAAACCGACCTACACCACAACAAAGTGCGCCCAGTATAATCCGTTCAGGATTCAGGGAATCAAACAGAATTTCAAAGCCTTTGCCGACCTCTCCAACAACGTCATCAACACTCAGTTCTACATCGTCAAAAAAGATGGTGAACTGTTCTTCAGGCAGAGGAATCGCGATCTTAACCCGTTGTAACTCAACGCCCTTTTTCTTTAGGTCAACCACGAACATGGTGAAACCATCCGTCTTTTTCTGAACCTGATCGTGGGGCGTGGTACGCGCCACAACGAGGCAGTAATCCGATACATCCACACCGGTGATAAAGGTCTTTTCACCGCTCAGACGAAAGCCTTTCCCGTCTGGCTTGGCGAATGTTTTGGTTTTCATCGAGTTCGAGCCAGCGCCCGGTTCGGTGATTGCAAAACAGAACTGGATATCGCCCTTACAGGCGGCAGGCAGCAGCTCTTTCTTGTGGAAATCAGTGCCATGGCTGCCCAGATGGGCCATCGACATAGTCGGGCCAACGACCATCATCAGCAGGGGAATGCCGTGGTTGGAAGTCCCCTCCATGAACAGCGCCATTTCTGTCATGCCAAGGCCGGCCCCGCCGTATTCTTCGGGAACCATGATGCCCAGAAAGCCGTCATCGGCGATTTGCTGGAACATTTCCTGGGGGAACGTGTGCTTGCGAGCATGTTCCAGCCAGTAATTATTGTCGTAGCTTTGCGCCAACTGACCACCATATTCGTAAATCTGGCGTTGTTCATCGTTTAGGTCAAAATCCATGATTATCTCCTATGACTTGAAATCCGGGGCACGGCGATTTTCAAAAGCATCCAGTCCTTCGGATACATCCGCAGAGGGCAGGGCACGCACAGCAGCATCACGTTCCAAACGCATTTGCTGGTCGATGGTTAAATCCGCCCCTTCTCGCGCCAAACGTTTCATCTCGGCGATGCCTGGACGCGAGCGTGTCGCGATTTTCTGGCAGTATTCCTGCGCTGCAGTATGCAACTCGCCGTCACCCACAACATAGTTTACCAGACCTGCATCCTTGGCCTCGTCCGCATTCAGCCAACGGGCAGAGAACATCAGATCGAGCGCGCGGCGCTGGCCCATCAAGCGGGTCAAACGTTGGCTGCCGCCCCAACCGGGAATCAAACCGAATTGCGCATGTTGATCACCAAACTGCGCAGCTTCGGCGGCAAAACACACATCTGCCGACAGCATCAATTCGATGCCACCCGCCAGACACAGGCCCTGCACTGCAACAATCACAGGCAGGGGGCTTTGTTCAAGCGCACGCAAATTGTCCATACCGAAGCCGATGAAATGGTCCAGCTCTTCGGGCTTGTACAGCTTGCCTTTGACCTCTGTCAGATCAGCGCCAGTGCAAAAATGCTTGCCCTGCGCGCGGATCAGGATCGAACGCACCTCGCGGTTGGCTTCGAATTCAATACGGGCTTTGGAGATGCATTCATGCACCTCCAAAGACAGGCAGTTGAATTTCTCTGGGCGCGCCAGCTCTATGATGCCGACATTTCCCTCGACAAAGGAGATTACCGGATCACTCATTATTTTGCGCCCTTCTTTGGATCGTATTGCAGGGCCATACGGCCAACTTTCTCACGGGCAATTACCAGTTTCTGGATTTGCGCGGTGCCATCACCGATTTGAAGGCCAAGCACATCGTTATAGCGCATATGATGCGGCAGATCGCTGGTGTAACCATAGTGGCCGTGCAGGATCAGACATTGGTGAATGATCTCACAAGAGGTTTTGGGCAGATACCATTTGCACATGGCCGCCTGCGAGGTGTGCGGCATGCCCTGATCGCGCAAGCTCAGCGTATAGTAGCACAGCTGGCGCATCATGGTCAGTTGGGTTTCGGCCTCGGCCAAAGGAAAGCTGACGCCCTGATATTCCACCAGAGGTGCGCCGAAAGCCTCGCGTTCCTTCACGTATTCCCATGTCTCGTCAACCGATGCCTGCGCAGCACCTAAACATTCCAGCCCGATCAAGGCACGGCTGTAATCAAAGCCCGCCATGATGGTGCCAAATGCACGATCTTGTTCCGCCATCATGTTTTCATCAGGCACGTAGACATCGTCGAAAAATACTGACCCACGGCCAACAGGCTTGGTGCCTATGTCGTCGAAATGGGTGCGGCTGATACCCTCGGACGTCAGATCAACAAAGAATGCGGAAACTCCGCGTGCGCCACCACCCGGATTGTCGCCAGTGCGGGCAAAGATTACTGCGACGTCCGCTTGTGCGGCGAAACTCATTGATGTTTTCTCGCCGTTCAAGCGCCAGCCTTTGCCATCTTTGGTAGCCTTGAGGATCAGATTGGCCGCATCAGAACCGCCACGCGGCTCAGTCAGGCCCAGCCCGACTACCGCTTCACCGGCGATAACCTTGGGCACCCACTCCATAGCAATATCTTTGCTGGCGTGTTTTGCCACCATGCCACCCATCAAAGAACCTAACAGCTGCACATAGCTGGCGTTGAAATCCGAATAGGCGATCTGTTCCGTAATCAACCCAGCGGTTACAGCGCTTTCTCCCATGCCGCCGAATTCGACAGGCAGGTCAATACCAATCAGGCCAAGGCTGCCCATCTCGCGGATTAAGTCGCGGTCAAAAGTGTGACTAGCAGCCCGCTCCAAATAGCTGGGGGCCAATTTCTCGCGGGCAAAACGCCCAGCAGCATCACGAAAGGCCTGTTGATCTTCTGTTGGTTGAAATTGCATAATTTGGTTTCCTCCCATAGCGTGGATTTCTTCTTTGCAAAAAACCTAACAAATGTTAGAAAGCGAAGCAAGCAAGAAACGGAGAACTTCATGGAACACCAGCTTAACGCCGAAAATATGCCAGCAAATTACGATACATTACTTTCGCCTTTGCGTGTCGGAGCGCATGAATTGCGAAATCGCGTAATCATGGGCTCCATGCATACGCGCCTAGAATCGCAGAGCGATCCAATTGCGAAACAAGCCGCTTTTTACGCCGAACGGGCGCGCGGAGAGGTGGCTTTGGTCATTACAGGCGGGTTTTCACCCAATAGCGAAGGGTTGTTGGAAAAAGACGGCCCACGCATGGATGACGCCAAGGAAACCCTGAAATTACGTCCAATCTGCGATGCCGTTCACGCCGAGGGCGCGCTGATTTGCGCCCAAATCCTGCACACCGGGCGTTATGCCAAAGTCGAGAACTGTGTCGCGCCCTCACCGATTCGCGCACCGATCAACCGATTCGTACCCCGTGAAATGACGGGTGACGACATTCTGCGCACGATTAAAGAGTTCGCAACTGCTTCTGCCAATGCGCAGGCAGCCGGGTTTGACGGGGTCGAAATCATGGCCTCTGAGGGCTATTTGCTAAATGAATTTACCGTTCACCATACCAATAAACGCACCGATGAATGGGGCGGCAGCATGGAAAACCGCCACCGCTTCTCGATTGAGATCGTGCGCGCGGTGCGGGAACGCTGCGGGCCGGATTTCATGATTATATACCGCATTTCCGCTGCTGACCTGATCGAAACCGGTGCGCCGAAGGAAGAAATCATTGCCTTGGCCCAACAGATCGAAGCCGCAGGTGCGGATATGCTGAACACCGGCATCGGCTGGCACGAGGCCCGCGTGCCCACAATTGCTTATCCCGTCCCCCGTGGCGCGTGGCGAGCGGCGCCGGCAAATATCAAACAGGCAGTTTCGATTCCCGTAGTGGCCTCAAACCGAATCAACACACCCGAAATGGCTGAGGATATTTTGACCAGTGGCGATGCTGATCTGATTTCCATGGCGCGCCCTATGTTGGCCGACCCCCATTTCGTGCGCAAAGCCCGCGAGGGTCGCGCGGATGAGATCAACACCTGCATTGCCTGTAATCAGGCCTGTCTGGATTACATCTTTTCCGAGCGCGTCGCCGGGTGCCTGGTGAACCCGCGTGCAAGTCACGAAACTGAATTCCGCAACACCCCCGCAGAGGCATCCAAACGCGTCGCTGTCGTTGGCGGCGGCGCGGCAGGTATGGCAACAGCCGCCGAAGCCGGCGCGCTTGGCCATGAGGTCACGCTGTTTGAAGCTGGCGATAAACTGGGCGGCCAGCTCAATTTGGCAAGTGCAGCACCGGGCAAGGATGAATTTGATGAAACCTTGAGGTTTTTCAAAAACAAAATGGCCAAACACGCGGTGACAGTGAAGCTGTCCACACGTGCCTCAACAGATGATTTGGCGGGCTTTGACCATGTGGTAATCGCCACAGGTGTTACCCCGCGCATCCCTGAAATATCCGGTGTTGATCATCCCAAAGTGGCAACTTATGCGCAAATCCTGTCGGGCGAAGTTACTGCAGGCAAAACTGTTGCTGTGATCGGCGCGGGGGGCATTGGTTTTGATGTCGCCGAATATCTTGTTACACCCACAGACGAAACCGGCGATTCGTTTTTCGAAACCTGGGGCGTAGACAGAAGTTTCACAGCCCCCGGTGCCCTGAGCGGTGATCCACTGGCCCCTGTGGCCGGTGCCCGCGATGTGACGGTTCTGCAACGCAAACCGGGCAAACCGGGCAAGTCGCTAGGCGTATCCACCGGCTGGATCCTGCGCAATGCCCTACGCAAACACGGGGTGGAAATGCTGGCAGGGGTTTCCTACGAGCGGATAGACGATGCGGGCCTGCACATCATGCTGGACGGCAAACCACAGGTGATCGCGGCAGATACAATCGTGCTGTGCAGCGGACAGGAGCCAGTGCGTGATCTGAACGAAGCGCTCGCAGGTCAGGGCATCACGGCAACGATGATCGGCGGCGCCAAGGAAGCATCAGAGCTGGACGCCCTGCGCGCGATCAGCGAAGGGGTCCGATTGGCACAGACGTTCTAAATAACCCTCTATTGATTGGGTTAGCATAAAATATGCGGGCTGGATTTGTCTTTCAAATCCAGCCCGAAGCGTTTTAGAATGGCCTTTGGTGCTGTAGTAAAAAAGGGTCCAACAACCCCTTGAGGAGACATGTTCCATGCAAAAGAAGATTGGTCAGAACGGTCCCCTCCTGTCTTCCGACGGAAGCTTGGACAAGGTAGGCTGGTCGCCGCATCCGGTTTGGGATTGCAATTTGGAAGATGCACAGATTTATGCGTTCAAACCCTTGCAATCCATGCGGGTGAAACGCTGGGATTACTATGCGATTTTCACACCAACACGATTCTTTTCGGCAACAATTGCCAATCTTGGATATGCGGGTAGTGTTTTCGTCTACACGGTGGATTTCTCAACGGGGGAACTTCATGAAGAAGAACTGGTTATTCCTCTGGGCAAGGGAATCAGCCTGCCGCGCAACTGCACAGAGGGGGAGGCTTCTTTCATCGGAAAGGGCGTTACCTTAAAGTTTTCCACCCATAACGGAAGCCGAAGCCTGTTCGTTGATTGGCCCGGTTTCGATGGCGGGCGCGGTATCAAAGCCGAAATTAGCCTAACCCAGCCTACGGGGGATGAATCGATGAATTTGGTTATTCCGATGCCCCGCAAGCGTTTTTATTTGAACAGCAAGATCAACTGCCAACCGGCTTCCGGCTATATTCAATACGGCAATAACCGCGAGGAGTTGCTGCCTGAGAACACACTTGGCTTGCTTGATTGGGGGCGCGGCATCTGGGAATACAGCAGTTTCTGGAATTGGGGCAGCGCCTCGGGTTTTCAGCCTGACGGGCGCCGGATTGGCCTGAATTTCGGCTGCGGGTTTGGCGATACCGGTGCCGCAACTGAAAATGCCGTTATTCTGGATGGAAAAATCCACAAGCTGGATCAGGTGCCCTTTGAATATGATGCAACCGACTACATGCAGCCTTGGCGTTTCAGAGATAACGAAAACAGGCTTGATCTGGTTTTTACACCGTTCAAGGATCGCACTGCGCGCACGAATCTGGGTATTATCTTCAGCGAAGTTCACCAGATATTCGGGCGCTACAATGGGACCGTCACCTTAGACAACGGGGACAGGTTGGAAATCCGTGATCTGGTCGGGTTTGCCGAAGAACACCGTGCCCGCTGGTAGATTGAACGGGTCGGTCGCATTTAGAGCGCCTCGCCTTTAACGATTCAGGTTTTAGGCGAGGCGCTTTTAGGGGCTGTTATCGCGCAAAGGCTGCTGTATTTTCGGCAATAAAATTGCCAAAGTTCCGCGCAGGACGACCCAGAACTTGCTGCACTGTATTCTCAATCCCGGCCAGATAACCCTTGGGCGCGAGGCCGGAAAGCTCCACCATTGCATCTGCCGTTTCGCCGTCCATGCCACCAGTGACCATTGCAGCGCGGGAATCTGTAGCTGAAACAGCCTGCACAGTGATCTCGCGACCAGTCGCTTTGCTCAACAATGCGGCAATATCTGCACCGCTCAAGGCCTCGCTGCCGGTCAGGCCATAGGCTTTGCCCGCGTGGCCAGTGCCTGTCAGCGCCTCAGCGGCAACATCCGCGATGTCGCGGGCGTCTACCCATGAGATGGGGCCACCCAGATCGTCAAGATAAACACCATTTGCGATGCTATCTGCCTGCCACAACAGGTTCTGGATGAAATATGTTGGCTGGATCAGGGTCCAGTCCATACCGCTTTCTTTCAGCAATTCCTGACTTTCGGAATGCCAGACACCAAAGGTCAACCGTGCCTTGGGATTTGCGCCCAATCCAGTTGAAACCGCCATGTGCTTTACTCCAGCCTTTGCCGCAGCTTTGATAACGTTTGCTTTCCAGCTGCGCATGTCGAGATGGGCAGGGGTGACCAGAAATGCCTTGTCGGCCCCTACGCAAGCCTGCTCCAGTGCGGCGGCGTCGTCAAATCCTGCAACAACGGCTTCGCATCCCAGTGCTTGCAACGCCTGAATGTTCGCGGCGTTGCTGGTGACAGCACGCACTTGCGCGCCCTTGGCCAACAAAGCAGTTACAAGCGGTTTTCCGATGGTTCCGGTGGCACCAAATACGACAATCATTTTGTTTCCTTACATAGCGCTTGAATGGGGGCGATGGTTTCGGGATTTGATACCGGTGACAGGTCACCCATATCTTCGCCCAAAAATGCCGCACGCACAACACGCCGCATGGTTTTCATGGTACGGGTTTTAGGCAGGCCATCAACGAAATAAATTTCGCGGGGGCGGAAAGGTTTGGAGACTTCTTCGCCGACGCGGTCCTTGAGGGTTTTGATCAGAGCCTCGTCAGCGGTCACGCCAGGAGCAAGCACACAAACACAGACCACAGCAA